>DATHTO010000015.1:0-30823 GCA_035463115.1 Actinomycetota bacterium
GAGGACCACACGGATCGGTGCGGCGTGACCCATCACGCCTCCGTCGCCCGCGTCGGCGCTCTATCGTACGCCCGACGGAGCGGCGGACCGTGAAGCTCGCGCTATCTCCGGGTGAGCGTAGACGGCAGCCGCTGGCGCACGTCGAGCAGCTGCTGCCAGGCGCGAGGACCGGGCCGATCGAGCAGCGCCGGCACCGTTCGGACCGTGAAGCGATCCGGCGCGACGTCGGGCAGCTCCTCGCGGACGACGGGGAACGACACCGGCGCCCCATCGCGAGCTCGCGGCGAGTACGGAGCCACGAACGTCGCGCCGGGCGCGTTCCGCGACGGATCGATCATCACGCGGCCGGCGCGCTCGGCCTTCTTGAACGCCGACGTCACCGCGCCGGGACGGCGCTCCGCGACGATGTCGGTGATCCGTGCGGCCGCTCGACGGAGCTCCGTCGCTCCGACGCGGCGCTCGATCGGCACCACGACGTGCAGCCCCTTGCCCCCGGTGGTCTTCACGCCGCCGACGAGCCCAGCCTCGTCCAGTACGTCGAGCGTCGCGAGCACGACGTCGACCGCAGCGTCGAACCCGTCGTCGGGAGGGTCGATGTCGAGCAGCAGGAGATCGGGGCGCTCGAGACGATCGACGCGGACCGGCGCGGGATGGAGTTCCAGAGCCGCCTGGTTCCCGAGCCACGCGAGCGTCGCGGGGCCGTCGCAGACGACGTAGTCCACGTCGCGCTTCGCGCTCGGCGCCGGCAGGGTGATGCGGCGGATCCACGGCGGCGCGTACGGCGAGATCGCCTTCTGGAAGTACCGCTCACCGGCCACGCCATCGGGCGCTCGCACGAGCGTGAGCGGACGATCCCGGAGCCACGGCACGGCCACATCGGCGACCGCGAGCAGGTAGTCGACGTACGTGCGCTTCGTGAGGTCGTCCTCGGGCCAGAGCAGCTTGTCGGGCCTCGTCACCTCGACGTCGGACGGCGATGGCATCCGTCTCACCGTACCGGGTCGTGCGTCCCGTCCCGGTCCACGATCCGCCTTCCGAGCCACCGTGGCGGGCGCCGGCGTCGGGTTCGGTGACGGATCGCTCACGGAGGCGCCCGCGTCGAAGCGCGTCGACGAACCCCAACGACGTACGTTCCGGAGACCGCGAGCGGCGGAGGAGGTGCGAACGGCTGAGGTGGCCCGGTGGGCCTCCCGGTCGTGGGCTGACCGTCCCTCTCGCACCCCTCGAGCTTCAGCCATCGTCGGAGGTGAAGACCGGCGTGCTGAGGAGGTTCCCATGCAGACCGACACCGGAACCCGTCGCGACGACGACGCGTACGACGCGGCGCAGAAGCGGGCTGAGGAGCTCCAGGGCTACTACATCCACCTGCTCGTCTACGCGGTCGTGAACCTCGGACTGTTCCTGATCAACCTGCTCACGAAGGGCGACGGTGGAAGCTGGTGGTTCTACTGGCCCCTCGCGGGGTGGGGCATCGGCCTCGGCGTGCATACGTTGACGGTCTTCGTCGGCGTGTTCGGAGAAGGCTGGAAGCAGCGGAAGGCCGACGACCTCTACCAGCGGGCGCGCCGGAACGAACGCGGCTGATCCCGCACCCGGGCATCGGCGAGCCCGCTAGTCCGACGCCGGCGGGAGAGGATGCGCCTGGAGCGCCTTCGCGGCAGCGACGAGGTTCGCGGCCATGGTCCTGCCCGTCTGCTCCGACCAGTCGTGCTTGTGGTCGGACTCGAGGTACGACGGGCCAGGCCCCGGACCCATGTTCCAGTACGTCCACGCCTGACCCGGGATCGTGAATCCGATGTCGATCAGCGCACCGCAGATCTCGGAGATGACGTGGTGGGCCCCGTCCTCGTTCCCGGTGACGACCACGCCGGCGACCTTGTTGTACGCGGCGTAGGTTCCGTCGTCCTTCTTCTCCGAGATCATCGCGTCCATCCGCTCGAGGACGAGTTTCGCCACGCTCGACGGCTGCCCGAGCCACGTGGGGCTCGCGATCACCAGGATGTCGCTCCGCATCACGGAACCGTGCAGCTGGGGCCACTCGTCGCCGTCGCCGAGGTCGGTCTCGACCCCCGGCACGACGCGACGGTCGACGACGCGGACGACCTCGGTGCTCACCTGGTGGTCCTCGAGCGCCCGCACCACGACATCGGCGAGCGCCTGGGTGTTCGAGGTGGCGGGCGACGGTTTCAGGGTGCAGTTCAGGATGAGTGCGCGCATGGAGCCGCCATTCCCAGGGGCAGCGCGACCCATGCCCCCCGCATCCGCCGATCCCCGCCTAGGATCGGGCGGGGTGGATCTCGGCGCACCGGTTCGGCGCGCGCTCCGCGCCCGCCGCGAACCGTTCGGCCTCTTCGATCGAGGCGAACGACCGGCTCGTGGAGATGTGGCGCCGGGTGCGCCGGTCGAGCACCTCGACGATCCACGGGCCGTTCCGCGGCGTCGCGTGCAGCATGTCGTCCAGCGCGGTCATCACCGACCTCCTTCGCGGGAAGCGTCACCAGCCTGCGCGCGTGTCGCTGCCGACGCCATCGACCGACGACTCGCCGCCTCTGGGTCGCTCGGTCCTACAGGATTCGGATCGAGCCGCGCTCGTACGGTCGGAGCCGCAGACCGCGCTCGTACCGATCTCGGGAAGGAGACCGACCATGCGCCCCACCGCCGGCCGAACGATCATCGCGACGATCGCGGCACTCGCCCTCGCGCTCACGTCCACGACCGCGGCCGCCGACGAAGGCCGGACGCTCGACGGGCCGGACGGCGGAGCGCTCGACATCGCCGCGATCGCGCACCGTCACGCCGACACGGATGAGGTGACGCACCGCGTCGTGTTCCGGAACCGGTTCCCGAAGCGAGCGCTCGTGCGGAACTTCGAGCTCTACCTCGAGGGCCGTCGCGGCACGACCAGCCCCTTCCTGTCGCCGTCGACGCTCGTGTACGGGAAGACCCTTCGCGACGACGGACGCATCTTCATGCGCTTCTTCTACTTCGACGTCGAGATGGTGACCCACCGCCTCGCCGACGTTCCGATCGACAAGCGTCCCCGCGCGGCCGTGGTGCGGATCCCGACGGACCTCGTCTCGACGACCGTTCCATTCACGTATCGCTGGGTCGCTCGCACGGCATGGAAGGTTCCGGGGGAGCGCGAGATCGTCAATCAGACGGATTGGCTCTGGCACCGTGTGACGCCGTGATGGTCGCGCGTCGCCTGGACGAACGACGGAGCCGGCCCGAGGGCCGGCTCCGTTCCGTGCGACGAGCGGATGACCGCTACAGACGACTGCGGGTGTTGGTGGTGCCCGACCGCCGGAACATCCGCACCGCCAGCACGAGCAGCACGGCGACCACGATCGACGCGATCCAGTCGACGCCCTCGGTGTCCTCGAACACCGCGCCGGCCAGCCATCCACCGATCACGGCGCCGACGATACCGAGCACGATCGTGCCGATGATGCCGAGCGGATCGTCACCGGGTACGAGGAACCGGGCGATCACGCCGACGACGGCGCCGACGAGGATGTAGAGCAGGATCGACCCGAGGGTGATGTTCCCGTCGCCCGATTCCTGCGCCAGCACCCCGATTTGGAGTACCCCGAGCATGTCATGCCTCCCTTCCGGTCCGCGCGGGACGCGGGCCCGGACGGAGGGATTCCCGTCGAACGGCTGAGGGAAACCACTCCCCCGCGAGCGATCTCAGCCGGCGACGAACGGAAGTCCGTCGTCGGCGCCGCTCACCTCGAAGACGTGTCGCACCTGCGGTCGCCGCGGCTCGATCACCTCGATGCGCCTGCCCTCGTCGGTCCACGCCGCCGTCGTGCGCAACAGGGCGCTCAGGCCGCGGCTGTCGATGAAGTCCAGGGCCCCGATGTCGATGGTCAGCGCGCGGACGCCGTCGCGACGCAGCGACTCGACCTCCTGGCTGAACGACGGCTCGCTCGCGATGTCGAGGGCGCCCGTGAGCCGGAGCACCGTCGCGTCGCCGGCGACGTCGATCCGCGTGTGGAGCGGCACATCGATGCCGACGTCGGTCGTCCGATCGGACATCGCGCCTCCTTCCTCTGCGCAAGACCGCCGTTGCCCCATCGATCGGTGGACGAAACGCCTCGACGTGCGCTCGGTGAGGACCCGTGCGATGCTCGGCGCCGTGCCGTCCGTCGCCTCGCTCCCGACGTCGCTGCGGGACGCGCTGCGTGCCGGCGCCGACCTCGAGCTCGCGGCGGTCGATACGCGATCCACACCGGGCATCGGTGGCAAGGCGGAGGCCGCGGCGGCTCGCGGAGGCATCGCCGAACGCCTCGACGAGCTGCAGGAACGCCTGTTCGCCGAGGGGACGCGCTCGCTGCTGCTGATCCTGCAGGGGATGGACACGAGCGGCAAGGGCGGCACGATCCGCCACGTCGTCACGGCCCTCAACCCGGCGTGGGTCGACGTCGCGGCGTTCAAGAAGCCCACCGACGAGGAGCTCGCGCATCATTTCCTGTGGCGGATCGAGCGACGGCTGCCCGGCCCCGGCGGCGTCACGGTGTTCGATCGGTCCCACTACGAGGACGTCCTCGTCGTCCGCGTCCACGGGCTGGTGCCCCCTGAGGCCCTGCCCACTCGCTACGACGAGATCGATGCGTTCGAGCGACGCCTCACCGAGGCCGGCACGACGGTCGTGAAGTGCATGCTGCACATCTCCCGCTCCGAGCAGAAGGAGCGGCTGCTCGCGCGCCTCGACGACCCGACGAAGCACTGGAAGTTCCGCGAGGGGGACATCGACGAGCGGGCGCGGTGGGATGCGTACCAGGAAGCCTACGCGGACGCGATCCGGCGATGCAGCACCGATGTGGCGCCGTGGTACGTCGTTCCGGCCGATCGCAAGTGGTACCGGAACTGGGCGATCGCCCAGCTGCTCCTCGAGACGCTCGAGGACA
This sequence comes from Actinomycetota bacterium, assembly GCA_035463115.1. Classification (GTDB taxonomy): domain Bacteria; phylum Actinomycetota; class UBA4738; order UBA4738; family HRBIN12; genus BPGL01. Next base: position 4,914 of record DATHTO010000015.1, read on the forward strand.
TGGATCCGCGATACCCCCCGTCGACCCTCGACGTTCCTCGGCTACGGAAGCGTCTCGCCGACGAACGCTGACGGCGAGGGTCAGCGCTTGCGGCCGAGCAGCGTTCCGAAGACCGTCCGGAGGGTTCGCCGGCCGTCGGCGGTGGTGAACAGGTCCTTCGCGAACCCGACGCCGATCTCCTTCGCGTGATCGCCGATCGACCGGTCGCGCGAGGCGCCATCACGCTCCGTCGCTCCGGGCGGCTCCTTCGGCTCGCCGGTCGCTCGCTCCGTCGGCGTCCCGCGTTCGGACGGCGCATCTGCGCCCGCCTCCGGCGCGGGCGGAGGAGGAGGGAGCGGCGGTGACGATGCGACGGTTGCGGCCTCGGCCGCACCTTCGAGCTTGCGCGAGAGGATCTCGTGCGCGCTCTCGCGATCGACCGGCGTCGCGTACCGCTCACGCAGCGCACCGTTCGCGATCAGCTCGTCGCGCGCGGCGTCGTCGAGCGCGTCCATGAGCGAATCGGGCGGGACGAGCCGGGTCGCGGCGAGCGGGGACGGCACACCCGCCGGGGTCAGCACCGTCACGAGCGCTTCGCCGATGCCGAGGGAGGTGAGCGTCGCCTCGACGTCGTAGTGCGTCGTGATCGGAAAGGTCCTCACCGTCTTGCGCAGCTTCGTCGCGTCCTCGGGTGTGTGGGCCCGCAGAGCATGTTGGACGCGATTGCCGAGCTGCGAGAGGACCGACGACGGCACATCGCCCGGCGACTGCGTCACGAAGTAGATGCCCACGCCCTTCGACCGGATCAGCCGCGCCGTCAGCTCGATCTGCTCCAGCAGCGCATCGCTCGCGTCGTCGAACAGCAGATGGGCCTCGTCGAAGAAGAAGGCGAGCTTCGGCTTCGGCAGATCGCCTTCTTCGGGCAGCGCCGCGTACAGCTGGGCGAGCAGCCACAGCATGAACGTCGAGAACGAGCGAGGCCGATCCATCACGTCGGCGATCTCGAGGAGCGAGATCACGCCTTCGCCGTCGGGCGACGTCCGCAGCAGATCGTGGACGTCGAACTCCGGTTCGCCGAAGAACGTGGCGGCGCCAGAAGCCTCGAGTTCGACGATGGAACGCAGCAGCACGCCGATCGTCGCCCTCGAGAACCCGCCGTAGTGTTCGAGGACGGGCTTGCCCTCGTCCGATGCGAGGAACCTCAGCGCCGAGCGGAGATCGTCGAGATCCAGCAGCGGGAGCCGCTCGTCGTCGCAATACGTGAACACGAGCGTCAGGACCGAGACCTGCGTCGCGTTCAGGTCGAGCACCTTGCCGAGCAGCAAGGGGCCGAACGACGAGACCGTCGCGCGCACCGGTGCGCCGAGACGGCCCGAGAGCGACAGCAGCTCGACCGGATGGCTCCGCGGCTCGAACGCGACGTCGAGCTGTCGCACCCGCTCCCGCACAGGTTCGGACGACGCATCCGCGGGCCGGGCCAGACCGGTCAGATCTCCCTTGACGTCGCAGATGAAGACCGGGACGCCCGCGGCCGACAGCTGACCGGCGAGGATCTGGAGCGTCTTCGTCTTGCCGGTTCCCGTGGCGCCCGCGACGAGGCCGTGACGGTTGACCATCGACAGCGGGAGCGAGACACCCACGTCGGCGACCACCTCGCCGTCCTTCATGGGCCTCCCGAGCAGCAGGGACGGCTCGTCGAAGGCGTATCCGGTCGCCATCTCGTCACGGAAGGGCGCATCCACCAGGCGACGGAGCCTATCCGTGTGGCGCGGACGCGCGCACCGCGTCGGCGAACGACGTCCTCGCCAGAGGTAGTTGCCGTTCGGCGAGAGGTGCCGCAGCATGTCCGGTACGAGAGGAAGGAGGTGGTCCTACTTGCCAGATATGCATGAGACCCTCGAGGTGACTGGCTGCTGAGCCGTTCCCCTCGCGGGCCGGGCCACCGCCCGCCCGCCTGTCGGGACGCCCGGCAGAATCCGAACCAGCATCACCGAGCCCACGGGTTCCGACCTCGGTCGGGTCGGACGTCTCCGTGAGGGATCGAAGCACCCGTGTGGTGCAGCATCCGGAAGGACCGGGCCACGTGCCCGGTCCTTCCGTCGTTCCGGGGTCGACTCGACCTATCCCTCTCGCTTCGTCGCGAACGCGATCGCCTCGTCGACCGACATCTCGAGGCCGGCGGCGTGGTGGCGCTCGGCCTCATCGCGAGGGAGCGCCTCCCACATGCGCTGGAGGCTTCCGCCGACGTCGGTCGCGGTGACGCCCAGGCCGACCCCGGTCCTCGCCTCGATCGCTTCGGCCGCTCCGTGGAGCCTGAGCGCGCGCTCGTACCGACCGCGCTGCACGGCGAGCACCGCGAAGTCGTTCAGCAGGATCGACATCGCCGAGCGGTCGTCGGCGTCGAGGAAGATGTCGAGCGACGCCCGCATGTGACGCTCGCCGTCGTCGACCGCTCCCGTGATCGCTTCGGCGAGCCCGAGCATGTGGAGCGCCCATGCCTCACCGAAGCGATCACCCAGGTCCCGGTAGAGCTGCAGGCTCTCGCGGAAGGGCGCGATCGAGTCCGCCGTCCGCGAGTCGATCAGGTTGCCGCCGCTCGCCCAGAGCACCTTGGCCAGCCCCAGCCGGTCGTCTTCGCTGCGGTAGACGGCGAGCGCCTCGTCGAGGAGCCGGGCGGCAACGTCGACCGAGCGGAACGGCGGCGGCCCGTAGATCGAGATGCAGGCGCGGTTGTACGCCGCCTCCGCGATCCCGAGGCGATCGCCGAGCGAACGCCGAAGCTCGAGCGACCGGTCGTACCGGTCGCGCCCGGCGGCCCAGTCTCCCATCCAGTACGCGATGCCGCCGGCGGCCTCGCACGCGTCCGCGAGCTCCACGGGATGGGCGTCGGCGTCGGGCATCGCCAGGACGCTGTCGGCGCGGTCGCGGGCCTCGGCGAGGTGGCCACGCATCTGCCAGAACCTCCACGACGCCGCGATCAGGCGCAGCCCGACGACCGTCGCTCCGGAGGCCGTCGCCCAGTCGAGCGCGGCGCGGATGTTGTCGTGCTCCCGTTCGAGCCGATCCAGCCACATCGGTTGTTCGCTGCCGAAGAGCTTCGGCGCGACGTCGACGACGAGATCGAGATAGGTCTCGGCGTGGAGCCGATACGCGTCCTCGGCGTCATCGCTCGCGTTCAGTCGATCGCGTGCGAACCCACGGATCACGTACAGGAAGGCGAACCGCGGTTCGTCGTCGGATCGGGACAGCCGGAGCAGGCTCTTGTCCACGAGCGATCCGAGGAGGCCGGTCACGTCGCTGTCGGCGTCGGTCCGACAGACGCGCTCCGCAGCCTCGAACGTCCCCCCGCCACGGAACACCGCCATCCGGCGGAAGACCCGCCGCTCCGCCTCGTCGAGCAGGTCGTAGCTCCAGGCGATCGCGCCCTCCAACGTCTGCTGGCGAGCGGGCCGGTCGCGGCCTCCACCCCGCAGGACCGACAGGGCACGATCGAGCCGATCGACGATCTGACCGGGCGTGAACAGGCGTACGCGCGCCGCCGCCAGCTCGATCGCGAGCGGCAGGCCGTCGAGCTGCGTGCAGATCCTCGCCACCGCGGCGGCGTTCGATCCGTCGAGCACGAATCGAGGGTCGACCGCCGTCGCGCGGTCCACGAACAACGCCACGGATTCGTACGAGAGCAGTCCGCTCGGTTCCGAGGCGAGCGCATCGCCGGGAACGGCCATCGGTGGCACCGGGTACTCGTGTTCGCCGTCGACCCGGAGCGACTCGCGCGTCGTCACGATGATGCGCAGGTCGGACGCCGCCGCGAGCAAGGCGCTCACCACGGGAGCGGCGTCGATGACGTGCTCGAAGTTGTCGAGGACCAGCACGAGCCGCGCGTCCGCGAGCCGCTCGAGGAGCGTGTCGACGAAGGGACGCCCCTGTTCCTGGACGAAGCCGAGCGTGCGACCGATCACCTCCGGCACGAGCTCCGCCTCGACGATCGTCGCGAGCGGCACGAACGCCGCGCCGTCGCGGATCTCCGATCGGAGCCGCTCGGCGACCTCCAGTGCCAGACGGGTCTTGCCCGTGCCGCCCGGTCCGGTGAGCGTCACGAGACGATGCGCGCGTGCCGAGCGGACGAGCTCGTCGACGATGTCTTCCCGACCGATGAACGATGTCAGCATCGTTGGCAGCAGGTCCCTGCGGGCGCCGGCCGACCGTGGCGGCGGGAAGGCGGCCGGCAGATCCGGGCACTCGATCTGGAACAGGTGCACGGGCTCCGGAAGATCCTTCAGCCGGTGCTCGCCGACGTCGCGGAACCCCACATCGGACGCGACGCCGCCGAGCACGAGATCCCGCGTCGTCGCGGAGACGAGGATCTGACCGCCGTGGGCGGCGGCCGCGATGCGCGCGGTCCGGTTCACGTCGATGCCGACGTAGTCACCACCCGCGATCGCGGCGTTGCCGGTATGGACGCCCATCCGCACGCGCAGGTCGACGCCGTCCGGCCACGGGTGCGCGCCGATCGCGCGCTGCGCCGCGATCGCCGCGTGCACGGCGTCGACCGGCGAACGGAACACGACGAAGAACGCGTCACCTTCCGTGCCGGCGACGAAGCCGTCCCGCACCGAGGCTCGGATCAGCCGATGGTGATCGTCGAGGAGCGCGTGATAGCCATCGCCGAGCCGATGCAGGAGCCGCGTCGACCCCTCGATGTCCGTGAAGAGGAAGGTGACGGTGCCGGTCGGGGCCCCGCCTGCCGTCGCCGGCGAGCTCACGTCTCCTGTTCGGGCATCGGACTCAGCAGCTGGAAGTAGTTGCCGTCGGGATCGGCGAACGTCGCGATCCAGCCGGTGAACTCATCGAAGTCGTCCCCCATCTGGTACGGCTCCGCGACCACGGTGGCGCCCGCGTCGCGCATCCGCTCGAACGTCGCCGCGACGTCGGCGGTCTCGATGTTCCAGATGAGACGACCGGGTGACGGGTTGGTCCCCTTCACCTCGTCGTGGAAACCGACCGTGAGCCAGCCGTTGCCGATCTGCCACGTCGTGTAGCCATCGGCTTCCCACGTGGGCTCGCCGAGGAGCGACGTGTAGAACGTCCTGAGCCGCTGCGGATCCTCCGAGCCGATCAGCACGCTGTTCAGGTCCATGCCGTCCTCCCTTCCGTCGTGGGGCGGGGCCGCCGGAGATCCGCTCGGACCGGCGGAAGGTCCAACCTACCCGAGCGGGCCATCGACGTGCGCGTCGATGCCGTTCACGGGGATGCTCCTGCGTCACCCGCCCTGGCCGGCTTCGGCGTTGACGCGCGCCTCGATCGAGCCGAGGTCGGGCGCCACGGTCCAATCCTCGAACTCGGCCGCCGTGAACGTCGGGGTCCCTTCGTTCCGACGCCGCAGGACGGCACCGTAGCCGGCGTCGCTCAGGAAGCGCTCGAGCCGCTCGCCGCGTGCCGTCGAGAACGTCGCTCGGTAGAACCCAGGCAGAACCGAGGCGTCAGGGGCCGACACGTGCTCCGGTCCCTCCTCGAGGAAGTACGTCGTCTCGGCGACGTCCTCGAGATCCTCGCGATCGAGCCGCGGATCCATGCGTGATCGCTTCCCGACACCCCGCCGGTCGAAACCGGCGGCGGGATCCCTGTTGCGTGGACGACGCGACCGTCCGGATACTCGGGCGTGGTCTTCAAACGCTGGTTCGACGCGCGGGCGCCGCAGGTGTGGGCGGCGAAGGTCGCCGCCGTCTTCTTCGTCGGCGGCGGCGTATTGTTCCTCGCGACGCTGCCGCTCGCCCCGGACGACGGCCGTGATGACATCAGCGCGGCGATCGCGCTGATGGCCGTCGTCATCGGCTGCGTCGTGTGGTTCGTTCCCTGGGAGCGACTCCCCCGTCGGGCGACGCTCGCGCTCGTTCCGCCGGGCTTCGCGTTGATCGCGGGCGGGAACATCGTCGGTGGCACCGACTACTTCACGTACGGCGTGTTCTTCGTGATCGCGTTCGTGTGGATCGGACTCGCGCATCCGCCGTTCACGAGCCTGGCGTTCGCTCCGCTCGCCGTGCTCGCCTACCTCGTTCCGATCCCGACGCTCCCCGAGGCCGACCGCGCGACCGCGGCCGCCTCGGCGCTCATCTCCCTTCCGATCGCCGTGCTGACGGGGGAGATCCTCGCCCGCGGGATCGATCGCCAGGCCAAGGTCGAGGCCGAGCTCCGGCGCACCCGTGAGGTCGCGGACGACCTCCGTGAGCTCGAGGCGATGAAGGACCGGTTCCTGCGGGCCGCGTCGCACGAGTTCCGCACGCCGCTCGCGATCTGCCGCGGGCACCTCGACGTGCTGAGCGAGCACCCAGACGGGACCGAGGTGGGCGAGACGGTGCGGCTCGTGACCGACGAGCTCGATCGGATGGCGCGGCTCGTCGAGGACGTCACCGCGATCTCGCGGATCGACGATCCACGGTCGATCCATCCCGAACGGGTCGCGGTGAGGGAACTGGTGCGCAGCGTCGGGGCGACGGCGCGGCCGCTGTTCCGCACGCGATCGCTCGTCGTCGCGGAGGCCGCGGAGGGCGACGTGCTCGCGGATCGCCAGCGACTCACGCAGGCGCTGCTCGCCCTGCTCGACAACGCAGCCACGCATGCGCGCGACGCCACGACCGTCGAACTGCGCGCGACCGCCGACGGCGGTGGCTGGCGCTTCGCCGTCGTCGACGACGGTCGCGGCATCGACGTCGGCAACGGCGATCCGTTCGAGCCGTTCGGGCATCGGGCCACATCACCTGGAGCCGGCTTGGGGCTCGCCGTCGTCCGCGCGATCGCGGAGGCGCACGGCGGGTCCGCGGGCTTCCGCCGCGACCGCACCGGCACCGAGTTCTTCATCCGTGTGCCCGCGTGCGAGGTCCGCGCGTGAAGGTCCTCATCGTCGAGGACGAGGAGCGCATCGCTTCCTTCCTCGTGAAGGGCCTGACCGGGCACGGCTACGACGCCGTGCACGCATCGAGCGGCGCCGAGGCGCTCGCGCGCGCCGCCGCCGCCGACGTGATCCTGCTCGATCTCGGCCTGCCGGACGCCGACGGTCTCGACGTCCTCGAGGCGATCAGGAGGTCGTCGCCCGACGCGCAGATCATCGTGGTCACGGCCAGGGCCGAGATCGGTGATCGCGTCGAAGGGTTGGAGCGCGGCGCCGACGACTACCTCGTGAAGCCGTTCGCCTTCGACGAGCTGCTCGCACGCGTTCGGGCGCGCGTCCGGGCGCTCGAGGTGTCGGAACGTCGCGCCGTCTCCTTCGCCGGCATCGATCTCGACCTGATCGACCGACGAGCGACGGTCGGCGAACGTCGGATCGACCTCAGCGCGCGCGAGTTCGACGTCCTGCGGCTGCTGATCGCGGCGGGCGGCGAGGTCGTCGACCGGTACGAGCTGCTGTCACGCGTCTGGGGGTACGAGGACTTCGAGCCCAGATCGAACCCGGTCGAGGTCTACGTGAGCTCGCTCCGGAAGAAGGTCGGTCGGGATCGGATCGAAACCGTGAGAGGGCACGGGTATCGCCTGCGGACGTCCGCGTCCGCGGGTACCCGCACCCACGCTCGAACCAGACGGTCGTAACGTCCCCGACGGTCACGTCGCGACGACGCCGACGGCCCATGCGAGGGCGACCACGACGCCGGCGAGGAGCTGCAGCGCGACGGCGATGCCGAAGCCCTTGAGCGCGCCGATGGCCGACGCCCACGCCGCCCTGCCGTCGCGCAGCCGGAGGTACTCCGCGACGTAGGCCGCAACGGGACCGCCCACCAACGCGCCGACGACCGGGATCACGAAGAAGCCGACGACGGTTCCGAGGGCGACGACCCACATCAGCGACCGTGGCGCTCCGGCCGCCGCGGCCCTCCGCCCTGGGAGGATCGCGGCCAGGACGGCGGCGGTTCCGGCGACCGCCGTGGCGACCGCGGCGACGATCCACCGCGCCACGTCGCTCCCGTCGCCGACGATCGCCCAGACCACGACGGCGCCCCACACGAGCAGGAGGCCGGGCAGCACCGGGATCACGATCCCTGCGAGGCCGACGAGGATCGCCAGCCCCACGAGCAGCTCGAGCGACGTCAAGGGAGACTCCGGTCGTCCGGGGAACGAGGCAGACCTACACTTGCACGATGCCGAACGCCGTGTGGACCGGAACGCTCAGCTTCGGATTGGTCAGCGTGCCCGTGCGCCTGTTCCCGGCCACCGAGCCGAAGGACGTCCGGTTCCACCAGTTCGATCGGTCGGGGCGTCGCGTGCGGTACCGCCGCGTGGTGGACGACGACGCCCCGCCGCTCCTCGACGAACCGCCCGGCGACGGAACGTCGGCAGCGTCCGAGCATCTCGACGAGGTGGCGGCACCGGAACCTGACGAACCCGTCGGCGCGCCGGAGGGCGGGAAGTCCAGCGATGCGTCGGATGCCGTGCCGACGGCGGCGCCCGCCCGTCCCGGTGGACCTCGCGAGGTCGAGTGGGAGGACATCGTCCTCGGGAGCGAGACGGCGACGGGCGAGACCGTGTTCGTCGAGCGTGAGGAGATCGAGCGGCTGCGACCTCGGCGCAGCGCGACGATCGACATCGACGGGTTCGTCGAGCTCGAGGACATCGATCCCGTCTACTTCGAGAAGACCTACCACGCCGTTCCGCGCACCGCCGACGACGCCCAGCCGTACGTGCTGTTGCTCCGGGCGATGCAGCGAGCGGGCCGCGTCGGGATCGGACGGTTCGTCCTCCGCACGAAGCCGCACCTCGTCGCCATCCGTCCGATGGCAGACGTGCTGGCGATCGAGACGCTGTTCTTCGGCGACGAGGTCCGCGACCCGTCGCGCGTGTCTCCCGTTCCGCTCGCGAGCGTCGAGGTCAGCGAACGCGAGCTGACGCTCGCCGAGCAGCTGATCGGCATGCTCGAGACCGACTGGGACCCAACGGTGTACGCCGACACCTATCGCGAGGAGCTCCTCGAGCTGCTGGCCGCGAAGGACCCCGTCGTGACCTGGCCGCGGGACGCGCCCGGAGGAGCGCCGGCCGGAGGTCGGATCGACGCGCTGATGTCGGCGCTCAGGGACAGCGTCGAGGCCGCGAAGCGTGAGCGCGCCGCGCACGGCTCGGGCGACCGTTCGCGCTCGCGCGCGGGATGACGGCCCGCAGACCACGTCGCTCGTCACGGCCGTCGCCGCTCAGTTCCACAGGTCGATCCCGCCGAAGCCCCAGCCTCCGCTGTCGTCCTGCTTGAGCGCCGTGTCGATCGCGGCGGCCGCGCCGACGAGCAGGAACCGGAGGTCCTTCGACGGCGCGCCGGTGACCTGCACCATGTAGTGGTCCGCCGTCGTGAAGATCTCGCGGAGCGCTCCCGACCACTTCTTCGAGATGCGAGCGACCTCGAGGCCTTGCTCGTCGTGCACGGCGAAGTCCCACGACCGCCAGTTCTCGGCGTCGATCGAGCCGATCGCTCGGCCGGTGGCGTCCTCGAGCGCGAAGCGCTTCTTGCCGACGATGTTCTGCTGCACGATCCGCCCTCGCGGCGCGCCCGCGGGGTCGTTCACCTGCAGGGTCGATCTGAAGATCTTCGCCGGCCGTACGAGCTCGAGCACCTTCGATCCGTCGGCGTCGTAGATGGCCAGGCGGTGGGTGAGGAACTGGTCGACGTCGGCGACGAGCCGGACGACCTTCTTGAGCTTGGACTGCCCCTCCTGTCGCACCTTGCCGATCTGCACGCCCTCCTCGTCGAGGATCGCGTACTCGTTGTTCATCTCGATGAGCTTCGCCTTCTGGCGCACGACGAGGACGTTCCGATCGAGGAGCGACGTCATGGGGTGGAGCGTAGCCCTCGGGCCCAGGTGACGGCACCACCGGGCGGGACGCCCTCGCCGTGGGGCGCCGGCCGGAAGACCGCGCGCGCAAGCGCGCCGATCGCGAGCCCGAGGCCGAACCCGCCGACGACGTCGAGCGGATTGTGCGCGCCGAGGTAGACGCGGGAGAACGCGACAGCCGCGACCGCGAGCCACAGCAGCCACCGCCACCTCGGCGGGAGCGAGGGCGTCACGAGCCACGCGAGCGCCGTCGTCAGGACGACGTGGCCCGACACGAACGACGGGCCGGCGGTCGGTACGTCACCGCGGACGATCGCGGCCGGCTGGGTCGTCCCCGGGCGCTCCCGAACGAGGACGGCCCAGACGGCGCGTTCCGCGAGCAGCTTCGCGGTGGTCACCGTCGCGGCGGCGAGGGCGAGGCGCCCCCGGCCGAGGCTCAGCGCGACGACCGCGACGACCGGACCGATCGCGAGGGTGCCGAGGAACTGGATCGCCGTCGCGGGGCTCTGGAGCGAGGCGGGGAGGCCGTTGATCGCCTCGAACACGCTCCGCTCGAGCGGGCCGACGGTTCCGCCGCTCGCGCCGACCGCGCAGACGGTGAACACGACGACGCCGACGACAAGGGCGAGGACGTCGGCGCGACGTGCGGTGGTCGACACCGCGCGAGCATAGAGAGAGAGCCGCCGGCGCGGTGCGCCGACGGCTCTCGTGCGTCATCCGATCGCGGTCCGCACGCGGACCGCGATCGCGTCAGATCGCGCGGTGCTCTTCCTCGTACTCGTAACGGCGACCGCTCCCGACGGAGTCGTCGCGGTGGATCGTGGTCGAGCGGCTGCCCATCAGCGTCAGCGCCAGCCCGATGATCGCGGTGATCACGCCGACCCAGAACAGGATCAGGCCGGCGGTGTTGATGTTGAACCCGTCGGTGTTCGCCGTGACGGCCCAGTACATGATCGCCCCGACGACGCCGAGCACGATCCCGAGCACGAGCACGCTCGTTCCGCGCGTGCGGTCCATGGTGGTCCTCCCTCCTGTCGAACAGGTCTGAGGTATGCCACCTCGGGTACCCCCCCGCGCGGCGGCTCCAAACCGGACGTTCGGCCATATCCAAGCCGCTCGGACCTCGGCCGGAAGGCCACGACGATCGCCCACCCTCCACCGTGTGAGGCGCCGTCGGACGCGAGGCTGCGCCGCGTCGGCGATCCGGCGCGACGGGTAGCGGCTCACCACGCTGGGTAACGCCCCGGGGCAGCGGCACCGAGCGCTGCCTCTCCCATGGCAGACGTCCACCACCACCCACAGCGTGAGCGAACCGGGTTCGGGCCGAACGCGTGGCTCGCCGACGAGCTCTACGGACGGTTCCTCGTCGATCCGACGTCGGTGCCGGCGGACTGGCGCGCCTTCTTCGAGACCGACCGCAACGGCAACGGCGACGGTCCGCACCGACGGACGGGCTCCGGAGCGCCCAGCGACAGCGACGCCACCGATGCGACCCCTCGGGGCGAGGATGCCGACGGCGAGCCGCGCGCGGAACCGCTCCGAGGGGCGGCCGCCGTGATCGCGCGCCGCATGGACGAGAGCCTCGCCGTGCCGACCGCGACGTCGGTGCGGCACGTTCCCGCGAAGCTCCTCGAGCTGAACCGGCGGATGATCAACCGGCACCTCGAGGCGGCGTCCGGCTCCCGCGTGTCGTTCACCCACCTGATCGGGTTCGCGATCGTCCGAGCGATCGAGCACGTGGACGCCATGCGGCGCACCTACGCCGAGGTCGACGGCAGCCCGGCGGTGATCCGGCACGACCACGTCGGGCTCGGCCTCGCCGTCGACGTGGCGCGCAAGGACGGCACCCGGACGCTGCTCGTTCCGGTGATCAAGGACGCGGACACCCTCGACTTCGCGGCGTTCCATGCAGCGTACGAGGAGCTGATCGCGAAGGTCCGCGCCGGCTCGTTGGCGCCCGACGACTTCGCCGGCACGACCGTCACCCTCACGAACCCCGGAACGATCGGCACGTCGCTGTCCGTGCCGAGGTTGATGCCGGGACAGGCGGCGATCGTCGGCGTGGGCGCGATCTCGCGGCCGGCAGCGTTCGAAGGCGCGGATCCGGGAACGGTCGCCGAGCTCGGGATCTCGAAGACGGTGACCCTGACGAACACGTACGACCATCGCGTGATCCAGGGAGCGGAGAGCGGCGAGTTCCTCGCCCGCGTCCACGACCTGCTCCTCGGCGAGGACCACTTCTACGGGACGATCTTCGGCTCGCTGGGGATGCCGAACCGACCGATCCACTGGACCACCGACGCACGGCCGTCGGAGGATTCGCTCGAGGCACGCGAGAAGCAGGCGCGCGTCCTGCAGTTCATCAACAACTACCGGGTCCGCGGGCACCTCATCGCGGACCTCGATCCGCTGGCCACTCGCCCCGCGCCGACGCATCCGGAGCTCGACCCGGCGAACCTCGGATTCACGATCTGGGATCTGGATCGGCGCTTCGTCACGGGAGGGCTCGCGGGCACGCGCGAGGCGACGCTCGGCGAGATCTGGGACGTGCTGCGCGACGCCTACACGGGGACGCTCTCCGTGGAGTACATGCACATCCAGGACCCGGAGCAGAAAGCGTGGATCCAGCATCACGTCGAAGGAGGCCGGGACCCGTTCTCGCCCGAGGACCGGCGGAAGATCCTGACCGAGCTGAACGAAGCCGAGGCGTTCGAGCACTTCCTCCATCGGCGGTACGTCGGCCACAAGCGCTTCTCGCTCGAGGGCGCCGAGAGCCTGATCCCGGCGATCCGCGCGATGCTCGACGAGGCGGCCGACGACGGCGTCCGAGAAGCCGTGATCGGCATGTCGCATCGCGGACGGCTCAACGTGCTCGCGAACGTGCTCGGCAAGGGCTACGGGCAGATCTTCCGCGAGTTCGAAGGAGACCTCGATCCGGATTCCGTCGAGGGATCCGGCGACGTGAAGTACCACCTCGGCGCGACCGGGATCCACCGTTCTGCGGCCGGCGCCGACCTCCCGCTGACGCTCGCGTCGAACCCGAGCCATCTCGAGTCGGTCGATCCGGTGGTCGAGGGCATGGCGCGCGCGAAGCTCGACGCCCTCGGGCCGCACGACGGCGCCCCGGTCCTTCCCGTCTTGATCCACGGTGAAGCGGCGTTCGCGGGTCAGGGCGTCGTCGCCGAGACCCTCAGCCTGTCGCAGCTCCCCGGGTACCGGACGGGCGGCACGATCCACCTGATCGTGAACAACCAGCTCGGCTTCACGACGCCGCCGCAGCACGGACGCTCGAGCGTCTACGCGAGCGACCTCGCGAGGACGGTGCAGGCGCCGGTCTTCCACGTGAACGGCGACGACCCCGAGGCATGCGTCCGCGCGGCGCAGCTCGCGTACGCGTTCCGACAGACGTTCGGGCGCGACGTCGTGATCGACATGTGGTGCTACCGGCGATGGGGACACAACGAGACCGACGAGCCGTCGTTCACGCAGCCGCTGATGTACCGGGCGATCGCGGAACTTCCGCCGGTGCGGACGAGGTACACCGAACGGCTCGTGGCGCGCGGCGAGCTGTCGCAGGACGACGCCGACGCGGCGATGCGCGACTTCTCCGAGCGCCTCCAGCGCGCCTTCGACGAGACCCGCACCGAGACGTCGGACGACGGCGTGCACACGGTGGAGCGTCGCCCGCCGGCGCCCGCGAGCGCCTCCCCGCCGATGGAGACCGGCGTGCCGCGGCAGCGGCTCGACGAGATCGCCGCCGCACTGACGAGGCTGCCGGACGGGTTCGAGGTGCATCCCAAGCTCGCGGCCTGGCTCGACCAGCGACGGACGCAGCTCGGGGCCGACGCGGTCGACTGGGCCTTCGCCGAGGCGCTCGCGTTCGGATCGCTGGTGCTCGACGGCATCCCGATCCGGCTCACCGGTCAGGACACGCGGCGCGGAACGTTCAGCCAGCGCCACGCCGTCCTCGTCGACCAGCGCACGGGCGACGAGTTCTTCCCGCTCGACGACATGGCCGAGGGTCGAACACGTGCCTTCGTCTACGACAGCTTGCTCTCGGAGTTCGCGGCGATGGGGTTCGAGTACGGCTACTCGGTGGCGAACCCGGACGCGCTCGTGCTGTGGGAAGCGCAGTTCGGCGACTTCGTCAACGGCGCCCAGGTCGTGATCGACCAGTACCTCGTCGCGGCGGAAGACAAGTGGGCGCAGCGGAGCGGACTCGTCCTGTTGCTGCCGCACGGCTACGAGGGGCAGGGGCCGGAGCACTCGAGCGCGCGGCTCGAACGGTTCCTGACGCTCGCGGCGGAGGACAACATCGAGGTCGCCGTGCCGTCCTCGGCGGCACAGTACTTCCACCTGCTGCGCCGCCAGGCGCTCCGACCGATCCGCAAGCCGCTCGTCGTCGCGACGCCGAAGTCGTTCCTCCGGGCGCAGAGCGCCGCGAGCCCGGCGGCGGAGCTCACGAGCGGATCGTTCCGGCCGGTGCTGCGCGACCCGACCCCACCCGAGGACCCGTCACGGATCGTGCTGTGCCAGGGCAAGCTGTTCCACGAGCTCGCGGCCGCGCGTGCGGAGCACGACGGTGTGATGCTGGTGCGACTCGAGCGGTGCTACCCCTTCCCCGGCGACGAGCTCCGCGACGTGCTCGACGGTCTCGGTGACCGTGAGGTCGTCTGGGCGCAGGAGGAGCCGGAGAACATGGGGGCGGCGCGGTTCGTGATCCGGAACCTCCGCGAGCGCCTCGCGATCCCGGCGCGGACGATCGCGCGACCCGAGAGCGCGAGCCCGGCGACGGGCAGCCTGACGCTCCACAAGCACGAGCAACAGGCGCTGATCGACGAGATCCTCGCGCCGGCGCCCCGTCACGTGCACGCGTGACGGGGACCGCTCACGATCCGACGTACCCGCTGCCGGTCGGCGGTTCGCCGGCGCGACCTCCGGCAGGCTCGTCGCTGCTCCCTCCGGTGCTTCCGCCTCCGTGGGTCTCCGCGTTGTGGAGATGGAGGTCGGCACGCGAGCTGAACACCGCGCCGCATCCCTGACACGTGTACACGGCGTCCGTGCGCGCGCGATCGTCGTTCTCGCTCATGGCCGCGGTCTACCCGCCGCTCGCGGCGCGGAAACCGGCGTCGATCGGAGCGGAACTCAGATCGGCGAGATCCCGGGGTCCTCGGTCGGGGTCGCGTCGTCGGGCTCGATCCGCGGGCGCTCCGACGGCTCGCCGCCGCGGTCGTCCGTGCCGCGATCGTCCGGGCTCTCGGGGCGTTCCTCTTCGTCGGACACGGCGCGATCGGCGTCACGATCCTCGAGCGAACGTTCGAGGTCGTCACGCCGGCCGAGGTCGGGGACGTCGCGGGTCGGCGTCGGGTCTTCGTCGGGCATGGGCGGGTTCGGGATCATCGCGGGCTCCTTCGGGGATCGGCTGCAGGCGTGATGCCCGTTCCGGCGCACGCCTACACGTCACGGCGCGTCCGCGACGAACCAGCGGACGGCCCCGCGCCGTGCCGGCTCAGTTCCCGTACACGCGATCGACGTACTCGCGGACCATGCGGGTCGCGCAGAAGCGAGGCCCGACCGTGAGGAGCGACGCCTTCACCATCGCGACCCATCCGCGCGGCACGCCCGCAGCGTCGCGCTCGCCGAAGACCGGAACGACCTCGCGCTCGAGCACGTCGTAGAGCGCCTCGGCGTCCGCCGCGTCGCGGGCTTCCTCGTCGGGGGCCTCGACGAGTTCGGCGGGGGCGGGATCGCCGATCGCGAAGCCGTTGCGGCCGTCGTAGGCCTCGGCCCACCATCCGTCGAGGACCGAGGCGTTGACGGCGCCGTTCATCGCGGCCTTCATGCCGCTGGTGCCGCTCGCCTCCCACGGTGGTCGCGGCACGTTCAGCCACACGTCGCATCCCGCGACGAGCCGCGCCGCGATCGACATGTCGTAGTCCTCGACGAACGTCATGCGCGCGCCGATCCGGACGTCGCTCCACGGCAGCAGGAAGAACCCGGCGAGCTTCTGCTTCGCGTCGAGGTCGCGAGGATGCGCCTTGCCCGCGATCGCGAACTGCGCATGCTCGAGCAGTGCCGCGGTGCGTTCGAGGTCGCGGTACAGCAGCGGCAGCCGCTTGTAGGCGGCCACCCGCCGAGCGAAGCCGATCGTGAGGCGATCGGGATCGAGCGCGTCGGCCGCCGCGTCGACCGCCGCGCGTGGCTCGTCGCGGGCGAGCCGGTCCGCGACGTCGCGGTCACGGAGCCACTCGATCAGCTCGCGCCGCGCCCGCACGCGCGTCGCCCAGACGACCGCGTCGGGGATCTCCGCCACGGGCGACCACGTCGCGGGGTCGTCGGCGTGTCGGAGCCACCCTTCACCGAGCGCATCATCGAGGAGCTCACGCATCGGGCCGCCGAGCCAGGTCGGCAGATGCACGCCGTTCGTCACGCTCGCGATCGGGACCTCGTCGTCGGTCGTCGCGCCGAAGACGCCCTTCCAGATGTGCCGCGACACCCGCCCGTGCAGCTCGCTCACGCCCGTCGCCGTGCGGGCCAGGCGCAGGCCGAGCGAGGTCATGCCCACCTCGGGCCGCCCGTCGATCCGTCCGAGCGTCGCGATCTCGTTCGCCCACCCGGCGAACGGGGGGCCGAGCGTCGCGCGGATCTGCTCGCGCCCGTACGCCTCGTTGCCGGCCGGAACCGGGGTGTGTGTCGTGAACACGGTGCGAGCGCGAGCGCGCTCGATCGCCGCGTCCACGCCGATGCCGCCCGCCGGCGCCGCGCGACGCGCGAGCTCGAGCGGGGCGAACGAGGCATGACCCTCGTTGAGGTGGAGGACGGCCGGGTCGATCCCGAGCGCCTCGAGCGCCCTGATGGCCCCGACGCCGAGCAACACGTACTGCTCCAGGCGCGTGTCACGGTCGCCGACGTAGAGGCGAGAGGTGATCCATCGCGCGACGACGTCGTTCTCGGGGACGTTCGCGTCGAGCAGGAACAGCGGCGTGCGCCCGACGTCGACCCGCCAGATCTGGACATGCACCGGCCGCCCGCGGACCGGCACGTCGACCGTGCACGGGGTTCCGTCGCCGTTCGTGACGAGCGCGGAGGGAAGCCGTTCGGGGACGATCGGCTGCCAGAAGTCCTCCTGGTACCCCGTCGGCGCGATCCGCTGGCGGAAGTTCCCGTGGGAGTAGAGGAGCCCGACGCCGACGTAGGGCTTCCGCAGGTCCGACGCCTCCTTGAGGATGTCGCCCGCGAGCACGCCCAGGCCCCCTGAGTAGATGTGCAGCGAGCGGTGGATCCCGAACTCCGCGCACAGGAAGGCGACCGGACCGGCCTCCCCGCCGATCGGGTCGTCGGGTGCGTGGAGCTCCCCCTCGACGAGGTCCGCCACCGATCGGATCCGATCGACGAACGGCGCGTCGGCGGCCGCCGTCTCGAGGAGGTCGCGGCGGGCCTCCATCAGGAGACGCACGGGGTTCTCGCCGACGCGCTCGAACAGGCCGTCGTCGATCCGTCGGAACAGCTCGCCGCCGCCGGGCAGCCAGCTCCACCGGTAGTTGTACGCGAGCCTCGCCAGGGGCTCGAGCTCGGCCGGCAACGTCGACGCGAGATCCCCCGCGGCGCGGGTCAGGTCGTCCCGCCCCGGCGCGTCCGTGTTCAAGGTCGTGGGCACCACCTCACTGTATGGGCCGAGGCTCGCCGCCGACTCCGCGGGCAACGACGTGTGCATGAAGGCGGCCATGAGTGGTATCCCGTACCCCGTGCCTCCCAACGACGGACGACGACGGGTCGTGATCGGGTCGGTGCGCCCGCAGGTCGACGGCGGCCGCTTCGCCGCCAAGGCGACGGTCGGCCGGGACGTGGTCGTGCGCGCCGACGTCTTCGTCGACGGCCACGATCGCGTCGGCGCGACGGTCCGGTGGCAAGCCGACGGGGACGCCGCGTGGCACGAGGTGCCGATGGAGCCGCTGGGCAACGATCGCTGGCGCGCGACCTTCACGCCCGAGGCTCCCGGGCTGCACCGGTTCAAGGTGACCGGCTGGGTCGACGCGTTCGCGACGTGGCATTCCGAGCTCGTCCGGCGCCTCGCGGCCGGCGAGGACCTCACGGTGGAACTGCAGGTCGGTGCCCAGCTGGTCGCCGCCGCCGCCAAGCGCGCGGGCGGCGACGACCGCATCCGCCTGAAGGACTGGGCGGCGCGGCTGAGCGATGCCCAGCCCGGGCAGCACGCCGAGATCGCGACGGCCGAGGAGCTGACCGGTCTGATGGCACGGTGGCCCGATCGCGCGCGCAACGCCGCCACGTCGAGCGGCTCGCCGATCTGGGTCGACCGCGAGCGCGCCGCGTCGGGAGCGTGGTACGAGCTGTTCCCCCGATCGGCATCGCGTGAGCGAGGGCGGCACGGAACCCTCCGCGACGTCGCGATGCACGTGCCGGCGCTCGCCGACCTCGGGTTCGACGTGCTGTACCTGCCGCCGATCCATCCGATCGGCCACACGGCGCGGAAGGGTCCGAACAACGCACGCTCGTCGTCGCCCGGCGACGTCGGGAGTCCCTGGGCCATCGGCTCGGATGAGGGCGGCCACACCGCGGTGCACCCGGATCTCGGCACCGTCGACGACGTCGGCGCGCTCGTGAAAGAGCTCGAGGCGCACGGCATGGAGCTCGCGCTCGACGTCGCGTTCCAATGCTCGCCGGACCACCCGTGGGTGGCCGAGCACCCCGCCTGGTTCAAGCACCGCCCCGACGGCTCGATCCGCTTCGCGGAGAACCCGCCCAAGAAGTACGAAGACGTGTACCCGCTCGACTTCGAGACCGACGACTGGCGCGCCCTGTGGGAGGCGCTCCTCGGCGTGATCACCTTCTGGATGGACCGTGGGGTGCGGATCTTCCGCGTCGACAACCCGCACACGAAGCCGTTCGCGTTCTGGGAGTGGTTGATCGACGAGGTGCACGCGATCGATCCGGGGGTCATCTTCCTGTCCGAGGCCTTCACGCGTCCCCGCGTGATGGAGCACCTCGCGAAGCTGGGGTTCACCCAGTCGTACACCTACTTCGCGTGGCGGACCGATCCCACGGAGCTCCGTGACTACATGACCGAGCTGACGACGCCGCCCCTCGCCGAGTACATGCGACCGAACCTGTGGCCGAACACGCCCGACATCCTCACCGAGGAGCTGCAGACGGGCGGGCCGTCGTCGTTCCGGGCGCGGTTCCTGCTCGCGGCCACGCTCGCAGCGAACTACGGGATCTACGGACCCGCCTTCGAGCACATGGAGGATCGGCCACGCGAGCCCGGTTCCGAGGAGTACCTGCATTCCGACAAGTACGAGATCCGGTGGCGCGAGCCGGGCGCCGCCGCCGGCATGCGTGAGCTGATCGCTCGCGTGAACGCGACGCGGCACGCGCATCCGGCGCTCCAACAGGATGCATCGCTCACGTTCCACCGGGCCGACAATCCGATGCTGCTGGTCTACAGCAAGCGCGACGAACGATCGGGCGACGTCGTCCTCGTGATCGTGAACATGGATCACCGGCACGCCCAGTCGGGATGGACCGACCTCGACATGCCGGCGCTCGGCCTTGCGTGGGACGCACCCTTCACCGTCGCCGACGATCTCGACGGAAGGACGTACGCGTGGCGAGGCCCACGGAACTTCGTCCGCCTGGACCCGGCGCACGCACCTGGACACCTGTTCCACGTCGCGATCCCCCGCTGAGTCGCGCGCGGAAGGCGCGCGCCGTCGCTACGCGGGCCGCATCGGCCCGGTCCGTCGTCCGAGTCCCGTGACGAGCGAGACGGCGAAGCCGACGACGACGACCAACGCGCCCGCGACGAAGACGCCTGCGCGTCCCGTGATCGCCGCGACGCCACCGAGGGTCGCGGGGCCCACGCCCAACGCGACGTCCAGGAACGCGCTCGTCGTGCCCATCACCGCGCCGCGCTCGTTCGTCGGCACGCCGTCCACCGCGATCGTGAACAGCGCGGGCGTGAACAGGGCGATCCCGAGCCCGAACAGCGCCGTTCCGACGATGAGGCCCGTCGGTGTCTGGACGGCACCGACGAGTGCGAGCCCCGACGCCGCGAGCACGAGCGCGGAGCGCAGGGTCCGGCCGGGTCCGACCCGATCCGGGATCGTCGCGCCCGCGCTCCGCACGAGGACGACGACGCCGGCGAACAGGCCGAGCACCAGACCGGCACCGTCCATCCCCAGGTCGAGCGCGTAGAGCGGCACGAACGTCAGGAATCCGCCCATGCCCCAGATCGCCGCGAGGAGGACGAGCCCGGGGACGAGGCCTGCCGGATGCACGAGCCGGCGATGCGTCGTCGCGTGCACGGCCGCCGCATCGGGCCGCATCGGCGGGAGCCGCAGCGCCAGCACCGCGGCGACGAGCGCCAGGCCGATCGCGGTGATCCAGACGGCGCCGAAGCCGGACCGACCGATCAGCGCCTCTCCGATGAAGGGGCCCGCGCCGAGGCCCGCGTAGAGGGCGAGCGACGCGAAGCTGAACGCTTCCCCACGCCGCTGCGGAGGCGCGAGGTCGACGTTCGCGGCGAGCGCGCCGACGAAGAAGAGCGCCTCTCCGACGCCCGTCACCAACCGCATCAGCACGAGCGACGGGACCGTGTCCGCGAAGAAGTACCCGGCCACCGACGCGGCCCAGATCGATGCGCCGGCGATCATGAGGTGTCGCCGCCCCCGGCGGTCGGCGAGGCTCCCCGCCCACGGCCGGAGGAAGAAGGCCGAGATGCTGAAGGCGCCGACGACCACGCCGATCGCGACGTTCGTCCCGCCGAGCTCGCCCTCCACGTATCGCGGCAGAGCGGGCAGCAGCACCCCGTCGGCGGTGAAGTACGCGAGCTCCGCGATGGCGACGGTGACGAACGCCTTCGTGAACAGCGGAGGACGATCGGCCGATCGCCGTCCGATCGGGCGCCGCCGCGTGATCTGCCGCGTTCCGTCCGTCATGGGGCACCTCCCGACTCCGTTCCCGTCATGCGAGCGTGGACCGGGCCCCGTGGACGGCGCATCGGTAGGACCACCTATCTCCGGCCGTTCGGCAGGACGCGACTGGACCGCGGCGGCACGGGTTGCGAAGCTTGCGGCCTCGGAGGAAGGAGTCGACCGTGACCGGATCCTCCAGGCTCGCGGACCTGCTCGCCGCCCTCTCGGTGGCGACCGACCACGCGATGGGGCAGGAGCCCGAGAAGTCGATGCGGGCCGCCGTGCTCGCGACCTCCGTCGCGGGCGAGCTCGGCCTGTCACCGTCGGAGACCGCCGACGTCTACTACGCGACGTTGCTGAAGCACCTCGGCTGCACGGCGACGACGTCCGAAGAAGCGGCCTCCTTCGGCCCGGACGAGCGCTCGATGCGAGCCGTCGCCGAGCGGACCGACGACGCGGACCTCCGCGAGGCCATCGCCTTCCTCGGGGTGCTCGGTCGAGGCGCGGGACTCGGACGGCTCGCGATCGTCGGACGAACGCTCGCGACGGGATCCGGCGCTGTCCGCCGGATCCACCGTGCCGTGTGCGAGGTCGGCGCTCGGATGGCGGCGCGGCTCGACCTCGGCCCCGGGGTCGAACGGAGCCTCGCCGAGGTCACCGAGCGATGGGACGGGAAGGGAGGACCGCGGAAGCTCGCGGGCGAGGACCTGTCGCTCGTGACGCGGATCGCGGAACCGGCCACGCAGGCGGTGATCTTCCGTCGCCTCGGTGGCGACGAGGCGATGATGCGCATGCTGCGCCGTCGCGAGGGCGGCATGTTCGACCCCGCCGTCGCGCGGACCGTTCGAGCGCTGGCGCCGGAGGTGCTCGGGCGCCTCGACGACGAGGATCCGTGGGATGCCGTTCTCGCCGCAGAGCCGGACCCGGTCCGGACCGTCACCCGGCCAGGGCTGCGAGGCCTCGCCGACGCGTTCGCCGACATGGTCGACCTCCAGAGCACCTTCACGCTCGGGCACTCCGCCGGCGTCGCCGACCTCGCGGCGCGCGCGGCCGGGCACGCCGGGATCGGCGACCCCGAGCTCGTCCGGATCGCCGGCCTCCTCCATGACGTCGGCCGGACCGCCGTCGCCACCGGCGTCTGGGAGAAGCAGGGCCCGCTCACGCGGACGGAATGGGAGCGCGTCCGTCTGCACGCGTACCACACCGAGCGGATCCTGGGTCGCTCCTCGGCGCTGACCGAGGTCGCCGCGATCGCGGCGATGCACCACGAGCGCCAGGACGGCTCGGGGTACCACCGCGGAGCCCGGGCCGGCGCGGTTCCGGCGGAAGCGCGCCTGCTCGCGGTCGCCGACGCCTTCCACGCGATGACGGAGGAACGGCCGCATCGCCCGGCCCTCACGGTCGCGCGGGCCGCCGAGACGGTGCTCCTGGAGGTCGACGCCGGCCGCTTCGACCCCGAGTGCGCGCGCGCCGTGCTCGAGGTCGCAGGCTCGCCTCCACGGAGGGCACGCGAACCGTGGCCGGCCGGTCTGTCCGAACGCGAGGTCGAGGTGCTGCGCCTGGTCAGCCGCGGTCGATCGAACAAGGAGATCGCCGCCGAGCTCGTCATCTCGGTCCGAACGGCGGAGCACCACGTCCAGCACATCTACGGCAAGATCGGCGCGTCGACGAGGGCGTCGGCCGCGATGTTCGCGATGGAACACGGTCTCCTCCGTTGAGGATCGTCGTCGGAGCGGGCGCCCGACCGCGACCGTCGCGTGCTGGAACCGTCGAGGAGTGATATCGGTGGTCCGTGGCACCGACGACCGAACCCTTCCCGGTGAGGGCGGAACGTCGTTGGTGACCACCGTCGAGCCGACGCAGGTCCCGGCGATCGGGCGGGCCGCTCGCTGGTACGAGGACGCCGTGATCTACGAGCTCCACGTGCGCGCGTACCACGATTCGAACGGTGACGGCGTCGGCGATCTGCGGGGCCTCGTGTCGAAGCTCGACCACGTGCGGGACCTCGGCGCCGACACGATCTGGCTGCTCCCGTTCTACCCGTCACCGCTGCGCGACGACGGCTACGACACGGCCGAGTACAAGGGCGTGCATCCGATGTACGGATCGCTCGCCGACTTCCGCGCCTTCATGCGCGAGGCGAAGCGGCGGGGTCTCCGCGTGATCACCGAGCTCGTGCTCAACCACACCTCCGACGAGCATCCGTGGTTCCAGCGCGCACGGCGCGCCCGGCACGGCTCGTGGCAACGGAACTTCTACGTCTGGAGCGACACGCCCGACCGCTACCGCGACGCGCGCATCATCTTCCAGGACTTCGAGTCGTCGAACTGGGCGTGGGACCCGATCGCCGATCGCTACTACTGGCATCGGTTCTACGCGCATCAGCCGGACCTGAACTTCGACGAGCCGCGCGTGCGCAGAGCGATGTTCGACGTCGTCGACTTCTGGATGGGCCTCGGCGTCGACGGCCTGCGGCTCGACGCGGTGCCGTACCTGTTCGAACGCGAGGGCACCAACTGCGAGAACCTGCCGGAGACCTTCGCGTTCCTGAGCGAGCTGCGGGCCCACGTCGACGCGAACTTCGACGACCGCGTCCTGCTCGCCGAGGCGAACCAATGGCCGGAGGACGCCGTGGCGTACTTCGGTGACGGCGATCGGTGCCACATGGCGTTCCACTTCCCGCTGATGCCCCGGATGTTCATGGCGACGCGCATGGAGGACCGCTTCCCGGTCGTCGACATCCTGCAGCAGACCCCGTCGATCCCCGACGGCGCGCAATGGGCGACGTTCCTGCGCAACCACGACGAGCTCACGCTCGAGATGGTCACCGACGAGGAGCGCGACTACATGTACCGCGTCTACGCCGACGATCCCCAGGCGCGCGTGAACCTCGGGATCCGCCGGCGCCTCGCGCCGCTGCTCAACAACGACCGGCGCCGCATCGAGATGATGAACGCCCTGCTGTTCTCGTTGCCGGGGACCCCCGTCATCTACTACGGCGACGAGATCGGGATGGGCGACAACATCTACCTCGGTGACCGCAACGGCGTCCGGACACCGATGCAATGGAACACCGACCGCAACGCCGGCTTCTCGGCGGCCAACCCGCAACGGCTCTACCTGCCGGTGATCGCGGACCCGGAGTACCAGCCCGGCGCGGTGAACGTCGAGGCGCAGGACACGAACGCGAACTCGCTGCTCTGGTGGATGCGCCACCTGATCGACGTGCGCCGCCAGAGCAGCGCGTTCGCCCTCGGGACGCTCGAGTTCCTGTTCCCCGACAACCGCAAGGTCCTCGTGTTCCTCCGGGAGCACGACGACGAACGCGTGCTCGTGGTCGTGAACCTCTCGCGCGCGGCGCAGTTCGTCGAGCTCGACCTGTCGCGGTTCGCCGGCATGGTCCCGGTGGAGATGTTCGGTCCCACGGAGTTCCCTCGGATCGGCGAGCTCCCGTACTTCGTCACCCTCGGACCGTTCGGAGCGTTCTGGTTCCGGCTCGAGGCGCCGCGCGACGAGAACGCGACCGCGGAACCGCCCACGATCACGCTCCGACGCGGATGGCGCGACGTGATCGCGGGCGACGCCTTCGCGCGGCTCGCCGCGGGCATGACGCCGTACCTGCGGTCGCAGCGATGGTTCGGCGCGAAGGGCGAGCGGATCGACGACGTGCGCGCCATCGCCACCGTCCCGGTGGACGCCGGCGCGGTCGGCTTCATCGAGGTGCGGCCGCGCGAGGGCGACGCCGAGACGTACGCCGTTCCGATGGCGACGCGGGCGGCGGGCGAGGAGCCGGTGCCGCCCCCGTACGCGGTGATCGCGGACGTCACCGCGGCCGACGACCACCGTCTCGTCGTCGACGGCCTGTGGGATCCGGCCTTCGCGACCGCGCTGCTCGAGATCGTCGAGCG
Organism: Actinomycetota bacterium; assembly: GCA_035463115.1. GTDB lineage: Bacteria > Actinomycetota > UBA4738 > UBA4738 > HRBIN12 > BPGL01. Next base: position 29,535 of record DATHTO010000015.1, read on the forward strand.
GCGGCGAACGGTCCGTGGAAGCGCCGGGAGGCTCGTCGGCAGCCGTACCGAGGCCTTCGCGGAGCTCCGCGGCGATCCCTCCGAAGCGCTCGAGCCCCGCGTCGCCGGCGCCGAGCAATCGAACACGTCGCTGATCTTCGGCGACCGCTTGATCATGAAGGTGTTCCGACGGCCGGGGACCGGACGGAACCCGGACCTCGAGATCTCGGAGTTCCTCACGACGCGCGCACGGTTCCCGCACACCCCCCAGGTCGCGGGGGCGATCGAGTTCGTGCCGCCGTCGGGCCAGCGGCAGACCGTCGCGATGCTCCAGGCGTTCGTGCCGAACGAAGGCGACGCGTGGGCGTTCACGCTCGACGCGATCCAGGCGTCGTTCGAGGAGGGCCTCGTGGGCAGCGCTCGCGACGACACGACGAGCGAGCCGGCCCCGACGACCCAGACGCCGTCGACCGGCGGCGCGAGCGAGGTGCTCGGCACGTACGCCGAGGTCGCGCGGCTACTCGGGCAGCGCACCGCGGAGCTGCACGTGGCGCTCGCGTCGGTGCGCGACGACGACGCGTTCGCGCCCGAGCCCTTCACCCGCCTCTACCAGCGCTCGCTGCTGCAGTCGCTCACCTCGCAGGTCCGGCGGACCTTCCGCCGGCTCCGACGCGGCGACGGCGACGTGCCCGAGGTCGCCGCGCTGCTCGACCGCGAGGGCGAGGTGCTCGGTCGGATCGACGACCTGCTGTCCGATCCGATCGGAGGCGTACGGATCCGTCATCACGGGGACTACCACCTGGGGCAGGTCCTCTGGACGGGACGAGACGTGGTGATCATCGACTTCGAAGGCGAACCGGCGCGACCGCTGTCGGAACGCAGGATCAAGCGGTCGGCGCTCCGCGACGTCGCCGGGATGCTCCGGTCGTTCGACTACGCGGCCGAGACGGCGCTGCGCTCGCCCGCCGCCGCATCGATCGCGGAACACCTGCCCGAGCGCGTCGAGCCGTGGGCGCGGCGATGGGCGAACGAAGCCTCGGCGGCGTTCCTCGCGTCGTACCTCGAAACCGTCCGCGCCGGCGCCCATCCCGTGCTGCCTCCCACCGACGACGAGACCGAGCGGCTCCTGGCGGCGCTCGTGCTCGAGAAGGCCGTGTACGAGCTCCGGTACGAGCTGGATCACCGCCCGGACTGGCTCGCGACGCCCGCGCGAGGACTCACCCAGCTGCTCGACGGAGCCGCGACGTGAGCGCCGACGAGCGGCGCGCGCTCCGCGAGCTCGCGCGTCGGCACGGCGTGCAGACGAGCTA
>DATHTO010000016.1:0-13221 GCA_035463115.1 Actinomycetota bacterium
ACCTCGCTGAGCGCGAGGCGCATCCGGGCTTCGGCCTCGGGGCCGAGGTAGGCGAGTTGGCCGTCGAGCGCGCGTCGCGCGAGGCGAGGCGTCTTCTCGGAAGCGGGGAAGGTAAGTTCGAACAGCACGTCGTTCGTCTCCGGTCCGGTTCGGCACCAGGTCGGACGGGTCGTTCCCCATCCGTGGAGCAGCGAACCGTCGCCGGGGGATCAGGCCGATGCGGACCGCAGGACGTCGGCGGCGACGGGCACCGCCCGCTCGTCGAGACGGGAGGCGACGCGGTCGAGCTTCCGCATGAACGCGAGGGTGCGGTCGCGGGCTTCCTTCGCCTCGTCGGTGAGGCCGTCGACGCGATCGATCTTCCAATGCTGCAGGAGGACCCTCGACAGGATCTGATCGTGGTGGATCCGGAAGTTGTAGACGCCTGCCTGCGCCATGCGCTTCGCCCGGTCGGCGAACGCGGGCATGTCGGCTCCCGGCATCGAGAAACCGACGACCTGTCGCTCGATCGCGTGCATCATCTGCGAAGGCCAGAGCGCGAGGGCCCCCTCGCCCATCGATCGGTAGAACAGGTAGTGGAGGTTCTCGTCGGCGGCGATGCGCTGGAGGATCCGCAACGCCTCGGCGTCGGCCGACACGGTGCCGGTGTTCCGGTGGGCGATGCGCGTCGCGAGCTCCTGGAGCGTCGTGTAGACGAGCCCGTCGAGGGGCGTGAGTTCGGTGGCGAAGTCGGGGTACCAGCCGCGCTGGACCATGTCCATCCGCTGCACCTCGAGCCGCGTCGGATCGATGCCGCGGGTGACCGTCAGGTAGTCACGCAGCACGATCGAGTGCCGGCCCTCTTCGGCGGTCCAGCGCCGCACCCACGCGTCCCACGCCTCGGTGTGCCCGAAGGTCCTCGTCAGCGCGAGCGTGTAGTAGGGAAGGTTGTCCTCGGTGAGGAGGTTCACCTCCATCGCGATCGACGCGATGTCGGGCAGGCCGGAGTCGCTCGGTGTCCACGGCTCGTCGACGAAGTTCCTGCCCCGCTCGTACGGCACGTACTCGTGGGGGAACCATTCGACGGCTTGCTCGTTGTGCCGATCGAGCTCGACCGACAGCAACGGTTCGAGCTCCTGCAGCAGTTCCGATGCGCTCCGGGGGCGGAGTTCTCTGGTCACGGAGCGATCGTCCTGAGGATGCTCAGTCGCGGTAGAGGGGGTGTCGGAACGACGGGGCCGCGTGCACGAAACAGCGATCGTCGGCGTTGTACGTCGACAGGACGGTCGTGCAGCCGGGCTGCTCGCAGAGCCGACCCTTCGCGGGGCGAAGCTTGGATGCCTTGCTGCGCTCCGGGGTTCCGTAGCGGGTGTCGCTCGAGACGCCGCTGATCACGATGCCTCAGCCCCGTCGCTCGACCGGTGCATCGTACGCAGGTCCGTCCTCGGCACGGATCCGGCCCACCGGGTCGTGCAACGCATGGACATCGACATCGGAACCTCGCTTCCTGGCGCTGTGGTTCGCGGAGCGCGGCGAGGACCGGCGGATCCTGCGAACGTCCGGTGGTGCGGACGCGGAGGTCGCGAGACGTCGTCGCGCGTGTCTCGAACGAGACGCGCAGCTCTCCCATGGTACCGGAAGCCGTCGCGGCGGCAGCTGGGAGGCCGACGCGTGACATCGTCGTCCCGGAAGCGAAGATGTGCGTGTGACGCTCCGCGGGATCTTCGAGGACGAGGTCGCGCGCCACGGTCTCACGTGGTGCACCGGCGGGTGCGGATCGCGCAGCAGCCATCGTCGCGGGTTCGCGACCGCCGGCACGGTGCATCTGGCCGCGTCGGTCGCGACGCGATCCACGTTGTACCGCGGCCTGCACGAGGTCGCGCACGTCGTGCTCGGACACACGTCCCGCCGGCGCGGCCCTCGATGGCGGCTCGAAGCCGACGCCGAGGCGTGGACGCGAGCGCGCATGTCTGAGCTCGGCATCGTCCCGCCTCCGACGACGGTCGCGGCGGGCGACGCGTACGTCGCTCGGATGCAGCGGTGGGGGGCCGCGATCTCGCGATCGGGTCGGCGCCGATGACGCATGCGTGCGGCGGATCGGGGTATCGGATGCTCCGACGACCACGCTCGTGTCGTGCCGATGCCGTAGGTCGAGCGTGCGATGTCGCCTGCGCTCCTTCCGTCCAGCATGACTGGGTGCGTCGGTTGCGTGGAAAGGATCTTCCGTGAAGGTCCTGATGGCCGTCGTTGCGTGGATCCTCGTCGTCAACGTCGCCTACGCCGTGTGGTTCGCCGTGACCGAGTTCGTGCTCGCCCGTCGCGCACGTCGCGAGATGAGCGAGCTCGAAGCCCTCTGGCGGCTTCCCTCGCCGCGTCGAGGCCGCCGGCTGGGGCGCGTCCTGGCGGGCAGCCTGGCCGTCCTGGTGATCGGCGGCGTCGCGATCGCGAGCCCGCGAGACGTCGCGGAGCACATCGCCGAGCGCGTCTCGCACGTGATCGGATCGGTCGCCGGCGATCGGGACGACGGGGAGCGCGCCGCTCCCGCAGAGGCAGGCGTCGCGCCGTCGAACCCCGCCCCCACGAGGCACGACTCCGTCGCCCGCAGGGAGTCGATGGACGTGAAGGCCGGATCTTCCGACGACCGCGGCCGGAGCGAGGCCGTCGTCGACGATGCGGTCGCGCCGACGGGAGCGCCCGCGCCGACGCCGGGCGCCGGTGGGCCGCCTCCTGCGACCGAGGGAACGCCTTCGCCGTCAGCTCCGCTCGATCCGTCACCGACCGCGCCGCCCGCTCTGACGTTCGATGCGTCCGCCGACGCGGTGTCGACGTCGGCGATCGTGGTGATGTGGGAGCGCGTCCCGACCGCCACCACGTACACCGTGCACCGGTCCGACGTCGGCGGGGCGCCGCTGCTCGTCGGCGAGGTATCCGCGGGCAAACGCGAGATCCTCGTCGAAGGGCTGAGCGCGGGAGCGAGCTACGACTTCACCGTCACGGCGCTCTCGCCACACGGCGTCCTCGGCACGTCTAGCGCGTCGGCGACGACGCTCGCCACGCTCGTCCCCTGACGGCTTCGAGCCGCGACCCCGTCACACCTCGAGCATCGCGACGGCGCGGCGCGCCACCTCGGCGCCGATCGCGAGCGACGCCGTCGCCGCGGGCGACGGGGCGTTCCGCACGTGGAGGATCCGGCCGGCCTCGTGCACGACGAAGTCGTCGAGCAGCGTTCCGTCACGTCGGACGAGCTGTGCGCGCACGCCGACCGGGCCCCAACGGACGTCTGCCGCCGACAGCTCCGGAAGGAACCGCCGGCACGCGTCGACGAACGCGCGTTTCGACACGTCGCGCCACTGCTCGACGAGGCCGATCCGCCACCAGCGCCGCGCGACCCGCCACGTTCCGGCGAACCGCACGAGGTCTCGAGCATCGTCGCGGTCGAACGCGAGCCGCCGGTAGCGCTCACGTGCGAAGGCGAGCACGGCGTTCGGGCCGAGCCATACGTCGCCGTCGATCCGACGCGTGGCGTGCACGCCTAGGAACGGCAGCGCCGGATCCGCGACGGGATAGATCAGGTTCCGGACCAGTCCTCGGGCGCGCGGACGCAGCACGGCGTAATCACCCCGGAACGGCACGATCCGCGTGTCGTCGAGATCGCCGGCCATGGCCGCGACGCGATCCGAACCGAGACCCGCGCACGCGATCACGACCCGCGAACGGACGACGCCTCCGCTCGTCGCGAGCGTGACCTCGGTCGCGTCGCGCGCGATCGCCTCGACGCCTCGCCCGAGCAGCACCTCGACGCCTCGGGTCCGCGCGACCGCCGCCAACGTCCGTGCGACCAGCTGCATGTCGACGATCGCGGTGCCGGGCACGTGGAGGGCTCGGATCGCGCGGACGTGCGGCTCGATCTCGCCGAACGCTTCCGGATCGAGCAGACGCATGCCGTCGACGCCGTTCGCTCGCCCACGATCGAAGAGCGAGCCGAGGCGGCGGACCTCCGCGTCGTCGGTCGCGACGACGAGCTTGCCGCAGCGTTCATACGGGATCGCGTGCTCGTCGCAGAACCGCTCGAGCGCGGCCTTGCCCTCGTGCGCGAACCGCGCCTTCAGCGAGCCCGGGACGTAGGAGAGCGCCGAATGGATCACCCCGGAGTTGTGTCCCGTCTGATGGACGCCGACGTCGGGTTCCTTGTCGAGGACCACGATCGACAGATCGGGTCGCACCTCGTGCAGCCGGTACGCGGTCGCGAGACCGACGATGCCGGCGCCGATCAGCGCGACGTCGTACCGGTCCGACACGGCGCGATCACGCGATCGTCCTCACCGGCTCAACCGTGCGCGTGCCCGTCGGACCCACGCCCGACCACGAACCACACCGCTTGCACCGGCACGTCACCCTTGTTGAACAACCGATGCGGGGTCGTCGAGTCGAACGCGATCGAGTCGCCGGGACGGAGCTCGTGCTCGCGGAACCCGATCTGGATCCCGAGGGTGCCGCTGACGACGTAGCCGTACTCCCGACCGTGGTGCCGCATCAGCGACCGGTCGGGCGTCGACGCGCCTCCGACCTCGTAGATCGCGAGCAGGAAGTCGACCTCCTCCTCGTGATCGGCGGCGAGCTCCTCCCACCGGACACCGGAGTCGAGGTCGATCGCGGGGCGCCCGCCGGGGTGCGCGACGGGTGATCGATCGACCGGCGCCGCATCGACCGCGACGACCGCGCCGTGACCGTCGCCGTCCGCGCCGCGGATCACGCTGTCGAGCGACACGCCGAGCTCGGTGACGATCGAGTACAGGGTGCCGACCGAGGGTCGGGATTGGCCGCTCTCGAGCTGCGAGATCAGGCTCGCCGACAGACCCAGTCGGCGGGCGAGCTCGCGTTGGCTGAGGCCTGCGCGCACGCGCTCCTCGCGCAGCCGGTCGCCGATGCCGTGGAGCGCTCCTGCGTCGCCGGGGCTCGCTGCTTCTCCCATCAGAGCAGCATCCAGCCGCCGTCGACGTACAGGTTGGCCCCGTTCATGGCGCGATTCTCCAGAAGGAACACCGTCGCGTCGACCACGTCGGCCATCGTCGTGAGGCGTCCGGTGGGGGTCCGCTGGAGGACGGGCTCGAGCGACTTCCCCTCCCAGAACGGACTGTCGCCGACGATGCCCGGGTGGATCGCGTTGAACCGGATCGGTTTCAGCTCGATCGCGAGCGTCCGGATCATCGACTCGATCCCTCCGTTGACGGTGGTCACCGTCGTCGACCCTGGATACGGCCGATCCTTCGCCCTGCCGCCGAACAGGAGCACCGACGAGTCTTCCGACAGCCGGTCGAGGAGCGCGTGGATCACGGCCGGATACCCGACGAGCTTCATCGTCGTCAGGTTCGTGGCGCCGGCGATGTCGTACTCGCGGATCGGATTGTTGTCGCGGTAGATCGCCGCGAGCACCAAACGCGAGACAGGTCCGACGTCCTTCAGCGCGTCCCCGATCGAGGCTGGGTCCCCGACGTCGAAGGCGAGCGCCGACGCCCCCTCGCCGAGATCGGCAGCGGCCGCGTCCGCCCTCGCGCGGTCGCGGCCGGTGATGACGACCGGGTGCCCCCGCTCCCGGTAATGGGCCGCGACCTCGCGTCCGAGACCCGACGTGCCGCCTACGACGAGCACCACGCCATCAGGCATCCGTTCCGCTCCCTCGGTCGACCGCTTCGCGACCCTACTAGGAAACGCCGCGAGCGTGCAGCCCTGCTGTTCACGGCAGCCGGAGTGGGTAGCGCACCTCGGTCGTTCTGTGTAGTGTCGCTGAACGGTGGTCGCGGAACGTTCAACGGTGGCGGTGGTCGGGACCGGGCGGATGGGCGCCGCGATGGCCCGGACGCTCGCGCGGAACGACCTCGACGTCGTCCTGTGGAACCGAGACCGCGCGAAGGCCGAACGGCTCGCGGGCGACATCGGAGCGCCCGTTGCCGCGTCGGCCGCCGACGCCGCCGCGAAGGCGGCCGTCGTCCTCACCAGCGTGGCCGACGACGCCGCGCTCGAGCGGGTCTACCTGGGGCCGGGCGGCATCGTCGAGGGGATCGCGCCCGACGCGATCGCCGTCGACACGAGCACCGTCGATCCGCGAACGGTGCAGCGCGTCGGAGCGGCGGTCGACGCGGCGGCCGCCGGGTTCCTCGATTGTCCGGTGTCCGGCAGCGTCAGCACGGTCGAGGCCGGCGCCCTGACGATCATGGTCGGCGGCGACCCGGCGCTCCTCGACCGCGTCCGCCCCGTCGTCGACGCGCTCGCCCAGCGCGTGATCCACATCGGCCCCCGCGGCACGGGAGCGGCCACGAAGCTCGCCGTGAACGACCTGGTGCACGGCCTCAACGTCGCGCTCAGCGAGGCGCTCGTGCTCGCCGAACGCGCCGGTGTGGCTCGTGAGACGGCCTACGAGGTGTTCGCGAGCGGCGCGGCCGGCGCGCCGTTCGTGCAGTACAAGCGCGAGGCGTACGAACATCCCGACACGGCGGCCGTCGCGTTCAGCCTCGACCTCGTGGAGAAGGACCTCGACCTGATCACGGCGCTCGGCGAGCGCGTCGGTGCGCCGCTCAAGCAGGCGCAGACCACGCTCGGCATCGTCCGCGACGCGATCGCGGCGGGGTACGGCGACCGAGACCTGAGCCAGGTCGCGGTCTTCCTGCGCGGGACGGACGGAGGACGTCGCTGATGTCGGCGCACATCGTGAGGCTCCGTCAGGCGCTCGCGTTCGAGACGCCTCCGGCGTTCGTGGGCGCCAGCGAGGGCTATGCGAGCGACGCCGTGGTCGACGAGCCGTCGGGCGGCGTGCAGATGGGGTTCCGCGTGTCGCGGATCGAAGCCGGCGGTCGCGTGGACGCCCACGTGCATTCGTTCGAGGAGTCGATCTTCGTGATCGACGGCGAGCTCACCGTCGATACGCTCGAAGGCGCGGTCCGGATGGTGGCGGGCGACTACGGATTGCTTCCGGTCGGCGTGACGCACGCGTTCCGCAACACGTCGGACGCCGCCGTCGGGTTCGCCGAGATGCAGGCCCCGCTGCCGCGAGCGCGGTTCGGGTACGACACGCGGCTCGTGCCCGAGCGGCTTCCCGAGCGCATCGCGCGACCGATCGACGTGCGGGACCCCCGAACCCGCGCGTTCGGCCACATCGACGCCGATTCGATGGATCCGTCGCTCCAGACGCAGGACCGGCTCGCCGTCAGCGCGAGCATGCGGACGGCGCTGCTCGTGTACAGCGGGATCACGGTGAAGATGATGGTCGATCCCGACCTCGGCGCCGACCTCTCCACGATGTTCATGGTGCAGTACGAGCCGAACGGGTTCGCCGGCCCCCACGACCATCCGCTCGAGGAGGCCTACCTGATCCTCGAGGGCGAGGTCGACGGCGTGTTCGACGGCGAGACCTATCACCTCGGCCCGGGCGACGTCGCGTGGGCCGGCGTCGGATGCGTGCACGAGTTCCGCAACGCGGGGCCGGGTCGCGTCCGGTGGCTCGAGACGCAGGCGCCGCAGCCGCCGGATCGGCATTCCTACCGGTTCGCCCGCGACTGGGCGTACCTCGATGACGCGCTCGCCACCGAGGCAGCGGCTCGCACGCCGCAGTAGGAGGAGCAGGGGATGGACGAGTTTCCGGTCGCGACGAGCCCGGCACCCGGGGTCATGGGGGTCGACTGGGAGAACCGCGTCGACTTCGAGCGCTTGCGAGGGTACCGACTCGCACGCGTCCATCGGATGCTCGAGGAGTTCGACCTGGGCGCGGTCCTGCTGTTCGAGACGTCGAACATCCGCTACGCGACGGCCACGCAGATCGGCTACTGGGCGTTCAACAAGGGGGAGCGCTGGGCCCTCGTGACCCGGGGCAACCGCCCGAAGATCTGGGACTTCGGATCGGCGGCGAAGGCGCACCGGCTGCAGCTCCCGCACATGTACGACATCGAGAACTCCGTGGGCGGCAACACGGGGCTGCAGGGCGCGATCGGGCCGGAGACCGGGTTGCACGCACGCGCCGTCCGCGAGATCGAGGCCGCGCTCGACGAGGCCGGCGTCGCGAGAGAGAAGCTCGGCGTGGACCTTGCCGAGACGGCGGTGCTCCTCGCGCTGCAGGACGCCGGCCTCCAGGTGGTCGACGGCCAACAGGCGATGATGCGCGCTCGCGAGATCAAGTCGCCCGACGAGCTCGTGCTCCTGACGCAGGCCGCCGCGATGGTCGATGGCGTCTATCAGGAGATCTTCGAGGTCTTGAAGCCGGGGATGCGCGAGTCCGACGTCGTCGCGCTCGCGCACGCCCGATTGTTCGAGATGGGGTCGGAGTTCGTCGAGGCGATCAACTCGATCGCGGGCGAGCGCTGCAGTCCGCATCCGCACGTCTTCAGCGATCGGATCATCCGCCCCGGCGACCAGGCGTACTTCGACATCATCCACGTCTTCAACGGCTACCGGACGTGCTACTACCGGACGTTCGTGGTCGGTCGCGCGACGCAGGCGCAGCGCGACGCGTTCAAGCGCTCACGCGAGTGGATGGACGCCGCCATCGAGCTCGTCCGGCCGGGGACCACGACGGACCAGATCGCGAAGGTCTGGCCGCGTGCCGAGGAGTTCGGCTTCGTGGACGAGATGGATGCGTTCGGCCTGCAGTTCGGGCACGGCGTCGGTACGGGTCTGCACGAGCGTCCGATCATCAGCCGGCTGAACTCGCTCGAGACCCCGGTCGAGATCGAGGAGGGGATGTTCTTCGCCCTCGAGACCTACGCGCCGGCCGAGGACGGACGCTCGGCTGCGCGGATCGAAGAGGAAGTGATCGTCACGGCCGACGGCTGCAAGGTCGTGACGCTGTTCCCGTGCGAGGAGCTGATGGTGGCGAATGAGTACTGAGCCCTCGACCGACCCGCGGAACGACCCGCGCTACGACTACGCGCTGATGGAGCCGCGGCTCCCCCAGCCGCTCGACGGGTCGCTGGTCGACGCGCCGATCGAGCTCGAGACCCGGCTCTCGATGTACGAGCGCCTCCAGCTGCTCCGCCAGTGGGGCAAGCGGGCCCACGACCTGTTCCTCCAGAACCTGGTGAAGGGCACGACGCACCTGTCGCTCGGCCAGGAGGCGATCGCCACGGGGTTCGGCGAGGCGTTGCAGCCCGACGACTACACGTTCGCGACGTACCGGGGGCACGCGCACTCGCTGGCTCGCGGCATCGATCCGGGCGCGGCGCTCGCCGAGCTGCTCGGCCGCGAGAACGGGATCCTCGGCGGCAAGGGCGGCTCGATGCACCTGACCGACGTATCCAAGGGCATGATGGGCTCGTACGCGATCATCGGCGCCCACCTGTGCACCGCGAACGGCGCCGCGTGGTCGGCCCAGATGCGGGGGACCGACCAGGTCGCCGTGGCGTTCTTCGGCGACGGCACGACGAACATCGGCGCCTTCCATGAAGCCCTCAACATGGCGGTCGTCTGGAACCTGCCCGTGGTGTTCGTCTGCGAGAACAACCTGTACATGGAGTACACGCCGATCGACGCCGTGACGGCGGTCGCCCGGCCCGCTGCCGACCGCGCCGCGGCGTACGGCCTCGACGGCGTGGTCATCGACGGGAACGATCCCGACGCCGTGTACCTCACCGCGAGCGACGCCCTGCGGAAGGCCCGCGACGGCGGCGGGCCCTCGCTGATCGAGGCGATCACGTACCGCTCCGGCGGTCACTCCCGTGCCGATCCCGGCAAGTACCGGCCGAAGGCCGAGGTCGAGGCGTGGGCCGAGCGAGATCCGATCCCGATGTACCGCTCCCGACTGCAGAAGCTCGGCGTGGACGAGGACCGCCTCTCGTCGATCGAGGACCAGGTCGCCCGTGCGATCGACGAGGCGACGGAGTTCGCCAAGGGCGGACCGGAGCCCGGCGAGGGCGCGCTCATGACCGAGGTGTACGCCGACGGAGGCTCGAGATGGCGGAACTGACCTACCGCGAGGCGGTCGCACGTGGCATCGCGCAGGAGATGCGGCGAGATCCCACGCTCGTGATGATCGGCGAGGACATCGCCGCGGCGGGCGGCGTCTTCAAGACCACCGTCGGACTCGTCGACGAGTTCGGTCCCGACCGGATCCGCGACACCCCGATCTCGGAGCAGGCGATCCTCGGCGCGGCGATGGGCGCGGCGATGACCGGCACGCCGGTGATCGCCGAGATCATGTTCAGCGACTTCCTCGCCGTCTGCTGGGACATCGTCGCGAACGAGATCGCGAAGAGCCGGTACATGACGAACGGGCAGGTGAGCTTCCCCCTCGTGATCCGGACCGCGAACGGCGGCGGCGTCCGTTTCGGCGCGCAGCACAGCCAGTCCGTCGAGAACTGGGCGATGATGATCCCCGGCCTCAAGGTCGTGGCGCCCTCGTCGGTCGAGGACGTGATCGGGTTGATGGCGGCCGCGGTCCGCGACCCGGACCCCGTCGTGTTCTTCGAGCACAAGGCGCTGATGGGCGCGAAGGCTGAGATCCCCGACGGCGAGATCGTCGACGAGCTCGGCGTCGCCACGGTCCTGCGCGAAGGTTCCGACGTCACGATCGCCGCGCTCGCGGCGATGGTGCCGCGGGCGGTCGAGGCCGCGGAACGACTGGACCAGGCCGGGATCTCCGCAGAGGTGATCGACGTCCGTTCGCTCGTTCCGCTCGACACGCGGACGCTGCTCGCGTCGGTGGAGAAGACCGGACGGTTCTTCACGGTCGAGGAGAACCCCCGTCTGTGCGGATGGGGAGCCGAGCTCGTGTCGATCGTCGCCGACGAGGCGTTCTGGAGCCTCGACGGTCCCAGCGTCCGGATCACGACGCCACACATCCCGTTGCCGTCGGCCGCGTCGCTCGAGGATCTCGCGATCCCGTCGGTCGATCGCATCACGGAGACGGTGCAGAAGACGGTCGAAGCCGGAGGCGGTGCGTGAGCGACCGGCTCGTGTTGCGCGGCGGGACCGTCCTCACGCTCGCTGGGAGGACACCGAACCTGGCCACCGGCGACGTCCTGATCGACGACGGCCGGATCGCGGAGGTCGGCACGGCCGTCGTCGCGCCGCGCGATGCCGAGGAGATCGATTGCACCGACGCGATCGTGATGCCCGGCTTCGTCGACACGCACCGTCACACCTGGACGTCGTTGTTCCGCAACGCCGGTGAGGGCCTCGATGCCGGGTCGTCGGTGACGGCGCTCCGGGAGCACCACCAGCCCGACGACGTGTACGCGGCAACGCTCGTCGGCGTCTTCGGGGCGATCGAGGCCGGCATCACCACGGTGGTGGACCACGTCGACGTCGCTGGCGGCCGTGCGGCGATCGAGGCGGCAGCCCAGGCGCACGCCGACAGCGGCATCCGCGCGGTGCTCGTGCAGCCGGACCCCGCGCCGGCGAGCCCCGCCGACGGCGTCGCGTTCGCCTCCGCCGTGGGATCGATCGCCGACGTCGGATCGGTCGCCGATGCCTGGGCGGCCGCACGCGCCTCCGGCATGCGGATCCACGCGCACGCCGGCGACGGAACCGGGGGGCCGGGCGTCGTGGCGGCGCTCGCCCAGCGCGGTCTCCTCGGGTCCGACGTGACGCTCGTCCATCACACGGCGCTCGACGACGCCGACGTCCGAGCGATCGTGGACGCCGGCGCCGGGGTGTCGCTCGCGCCATCGGCCGAGATGGCGAACGGCCAGGGATCGCCGCCGATCCAGGAGCTGATGGATCGCGACGTGCGACCGGGGCTCGGCGTGGACCAGGAGCGCGTCGCGCCCGGCGACATGTTCGCGCAGATGCGTCAGACGATCTCGCTGCAGCACGCGACCGTGTTCGACCGCAAGCTGATGGGAAAGGGGTCGCTCCCGAAGCTGATGTCGACGCGTGACGTGATCCGCTACGCGACGGTCGACGGGGCGCGCGTGGCCGGCCTCGGCGGGTTGACGGGATCGATCGAGCCCGGCCTCCAGGCCGACGTGATCGTCCTGCGAACGGATCGCCCGAACGTGTGGCCGGTCAACGACGCGATCGGCGCCGTCGTGTGGGGGATGGACACGTCGAACCTCTCCCACGTGATCGTCGGCGGCCGCGTCGTGTTGCGCGACGGCGGGCTCGCGACCGACGTTGCGCGGGCGCGCGAGCTCGCGACGGGCGCCCGCGAGCGCGTCGTCGCGGCGGCCGGTCTCGCGCCCGCGGGAGCGGCCCGGTGAGTGCCACGGCCACCCTGTCGCGGAAGGCCCCTTCGTCGGCACTCACCAGGTTCGTCGTCGCGTCGAGGTACCTACCGGTCTACGTGGCGATCGCGCTGCTCGTCGTCGTCGCGGCGATCTGGGCTCCCGACGCGCTCCGCGCCCCGTCGCTCCGTGCGATCGCGCCGTTCGGAACGTTCCTCGCGATCGCCGCGCTCGGCCAGATGCTCGTGGTGATGACGGGCGGGATCGATCTGAGCGTTCCCGGCGTCTTCACGCTCGCCGCCGTCGTGACCGTGGGGGTCGGCGACGCGAGCGACGAGCGGATCTGGACGGCGATCGCGGTCGCGCTCGCCGTGTGCGCTCTCGTCGGACTCGTGAACGGGGTGCTGATCGGGGGGCTCGGACTGAACGCGCTCATCGTGACGCTCGCGGTGGGCCAGGTCGTGAACGGGATCGCGGTGCGGTACTACACGGGCGTCGCGATCCAGACCCCCGTGCCGGCGGGGCTGTCGGCGTGGACGTCGACCCGCTTCCTCGGCGTGACGTACACCTTCTGGCTCGGCGTCGCGTTGACCGTCGTGCTCATCGTCGTGTTCCGGTTCACGACGTTCGGGCGGAAGTTCCAGGTCGTCGGCGCGAACCCGGTCGCCAGCTGGATCGCGGGGCTGCGGGTGAACCTGAACCAGGTGTCGGCGTACGTCGTCGCCGCGGTGCTCTACGGCATCGCCGGCGTGCTGCTCGCGGCGTTCCTGAAGACCCCGAGCATCAACCTCGGGACGCCGTACCTGCTCGGGCCGATCGCGGCCGTCGTGATCGGCGGGGCGTCGCTCACCGGCGGGCTCGCGAGCCCGTTGTCGACGTGGGCCGGAGCGATGTTCCTCGCCGGGCTCAACCAGATGATGCGTGTGATGGGGCTGTCGACGGCGCTGCAGTTCGTCGTCTTCGGCCTCGTGATCATCGGCGGCATGTTGGTCTCGGGTGACCGGATCATCCGCGCGGTGGAGCAGGTGCTCCGCGAGCGCGGCCGGAGCCGCCCGATGAGCGACGCGCCGTCGTCGACGTGAACCACGTGGAG
>DATHTO010000017.1:0-34316 GCA_035463115.1 Actinomycetota bacterium
CGGGCCGCTTCGTCCAGCTCGCGATCAGCGTGATGCTCATCGCGGACGTGTTCGTCGCCAGCACGGCCTCCTCGGGCGCGACCCGGTCGATGTGCTCGAAGACCGCGCGCTTGATCTCCGCGTCCTCGGGCACCGCCTCGATGACGAGCTGGCAATCACGGACGGCGTCCTCGACGTCGGTCGTGAGCCGGATCCTCGCGAGCGTCTCGTCGCGGCGCTCGCGCGTCACGACGCCGCGGGCCACCGCCCGGTCGAGGCTCAGCTGGATCTTCGACTCCGCCGCGACGAGCGCGTCGTCGCTCGTGTCCGTGAGGCGGACCTGCAAGCCGTTCTGCGCGACGATCTGCGCGATCCCGTGGCCCATCGTTCCGGCGCCGACGACGGCGACGGGTCCGTTCCTCTTCGCCATGCGCACCCTCCCTTCTCCGACCCGGGGAAGGGACACCGGTGGACCTCCGTCCGTGCCGGCCGCCGTCATGCGTGGATCCCGTCCGCGAAGCCCGTGCCGGCCGTGGAGTCGAGGTACTCGCTGCGGAGCTTCCGCGATAGGTGCCGCGCCCGTTGCACCGGCTCGGGAACCCGCGTCCGGCCCGTCGTGTGGAACACCACGTGCCGTGCCGTCTCGGCGGACGTGGCCCAGCCCGCGTGCGCGGTGACCGACTTGCCGCGCGAGAGCGTCCGCAGGCGGAACCCGACCACCGCCTCGTCGACGCGGACCGGCGTCCACTCGCCACGACGTGGTCCGGGCGAGGTCGACGATCCGACGATCGGTCGGTCGGTGACCCCGACCGTCGGAACGTCGAGGGCCGCGCCGAGCTGGAGCGCGAGCCCGGCGCCACGCTCGTGGTCGCGTCCCGCCGCGTTCACGATGATGACCTCGGGCTTGATCGACAGCGCGTGCACGACGTCGGCCAGGATCGGCCCCACCGCCAGTGCGAGGTAGCCCGGGTGGTATTCGTGGCCCAGGAGCCTCGTCGCCGTCGCGGTCGCCACGACATCGTGGCCTTCCATCACGACGGCGGCCGCCCACGCGATCGCGCGCGACCGCTCGTCGGGCTCGCTCGGGAGCGACACGAACACGCCGCCCGTGAGCGGCGGGTGATCGTCGGGCCAGGCCCACTGATCGATCTCGTCGGCGCGGCGCGCGAGCAAGCGTTGGAGCCGCTCCAGATCGCGCTCGGCGTCCGGCCACATCCCGGCCGATCCCGTGCCGACGAGGATGTCCTCGAACGCGTCGGCGTCGTCGATCGCGGGCGCCAGTTCGAGGCGGCGGCGGCGGCGTCGCGGGGAGTCCTCGTACGCCGAGATCAGCGCCCTGATCGTCCGCTGCGTGACCTCGAAGTCGGCTCCGTCGATGCCGTCGAGCAGCTCGCGGCCGCTCTCGACGCAGAGCGCCATCGCCCGCTCGATCGTGCTCAGCCCCTGCGCCGTGAGGCTCACCGGGAGGCTGCGCCGATCGGCGGGATCGGCCGAACGCTCGATCAGCCCCTTCGCCTCGAGCCGGTAGAGCCGGTTCGTGACCGCGGCGGGCGACACGAGCAGCAGGCGGTGCAGCTCGCGCGGCGACATGCGGAACGGCCGTCCGGCGCCGCGGAGCGCCGCGAGCACGAGGAACTGCCCCCAATCGAGGCCGAACCGGGCCGACGCCCGTTCCATCCGCTGCTGGAGGATCTGCGCCAGCCGCGAGATCCGCGCCGTCATCGCGATCGCCGCGAGATCCCGCTCCGGCCGCTCGTGGGCCCATTCCGCCAGGATCACGTCGACCTGGTCGGGCACCGCCTCGTCCGCGCGTCGACCGTGCGGATCGTCGGCGTCGCCGGCGCCCCGCACGCCGTCGACGCCGCGTGCGCCGGCCGCCCTGCCCGGCCCGTAGCCCGGAACGGACGGATCACCCGCCATCTTCATCGCCTCATCCTTCCTGAGAGCCGCGCGAGGGAAGCGCGACGATCGCCGTGCCCGGCGTCGTGACGGCGCCGTCGTGGCCCTCGATCCGGAGGTCGAGGGCGACGCGATGCTCACCGTCCTCGTCGAACACCTCGCGCACGGTTCCTCCGCACCGGAGCTCCTCGCCGGGGTAGTCGAGGCCGCGGTAGGAGCATCCGAACGTGACGACCCGGCCGCCCGGGGCGACCCAGTCGTGCACCAGCTGACCGAGGAACGCGTTCTTGAGCGCGCCGTGCACGACGAGACCCGGCAGCCCGATCGACCTCGCGTACTCGACGTCGTAGTGGATCTCGTAGAAGTCACCCGACGCGGCGGCCCACATCACGAGCTGGCGAGGCGTGCAGTTCTTCACGAGCGTCGGGATCTCGTCGCCGGGCGCGAGGTCGTCGACGTACACCTGCGCGCGAGACGTCAGAACGGAAGGATCCGTCGCCGCCATCAGTAGTTGATGACGGTGGCCCGCAGCGTCGCCACCGTCTCCTCCCCTCGTCGGTACGTGGTCTCCCGGGTGATCAGGAGCATCGGGCCGATCGACCCATCCCGCTGCTTCACCTCGACGATCCGCGTCGTCGCCGTCAAGCGGTCGCCCGCCAGGACCTGTCGGACGTGCGTGTACTCGGTTCCGCCGTTCAGGCTGCGGGTGAGCGCCGGGTTCAGCCCGCGGATCGGCGGCCCCGGCTCCGGATCGCCGGGTCGCGAGACGGGGATCCCGAGGAACCCGGGAGGCGCCGGGAGCCGCGCGAACCCTCGGTCGCGCGCGACCCCTTCGTCGTAGAAGACGAGGTCGTCGTAGCCGACCGCGCGCGCCCACATCCGGATCCCGGGCGCCTCGACCTCGTGCACGACCGGGGGATACTCCTGGCCGATCGAGGCCTCGACCTCGGGCGTGATGAGATCGTTCGCGGTGCTCATCGGTCGGACGGCTCCACGCCGTCGGGCGCGTCGGCGTACAGATGCGGCTGGTACCACTGCCACAGCACGCCGGCCTTGCAGGCCTTGCCACCCGGGAAGTCGCGCCGATCCTCCTCACGCCGGAGCATCCGGAGCCGGTCGAGATCACAGTCGGCGACGAGCACACCTTCGATCGTCGACTCCGCGAGGACGTCCTCGGGCGAACAGATCATCGACAGACCTGGCTTCTCCTTCTCGTGGCCGAGGATGTTCTGGCACGTGGCCGTGTAGGCGAGGTTCTCGATCGCGCGAGCCCGCGTCAGGACCCGCCACGTGTCCCACTGCGACATCTTCCAGAGGCCGGCCGGCATGAAGATGATCTCGGCGCCCTTGAGCGCGAGCGCGCGCGCCAGTTCCGGCACGTACACCTCGCTGCACACCAGCAGGCCGATCGTCGCGCCCTCGACCTCGAAGACCGGGAGCTCGTCGGCGGCGGTGTAGCCGAAGTCCCAGAACGACCCGCCGGCGTAGATCCACGGACCCTGCGGGGTCGTCCGCCGGTACCGACCGACCTCGCCGGCGGGTCCGTACACGACGAGGCTGTTGTAGTGATGGTCGGCGTCGCCCTCGATCGCCTCGATCGTGCCAGCGATCACGTGGACGTCGAGGTCGCGCGCGCAGGCCGACAGCTCGGCGCCGCCGTCGTAGTCGAGCGGTGGACGCCACGGCCCCGGGAACGTCTCGGGCAGGCACACGATCCGCGCCCCCTGGGCGGCGGCGCTCTCCACGTACGCGATCGCCTTCGCGACGTTCTTCGGCGGATCGTCCACGTCGGGCTTCGTCTGCACCACCGCGATCCGGAGCGTCGTCATGTCGTCATCCCGTCCTTCCCGCGCCGCTCGGCGCGCCGATCCCGGCGGCGCCGAACGCGCCACGCGCCGCGAGGGCGTCGATCGTCTCGTCGTCGTAGCCGAGGACGTCCCGCAGGATCGTGTCGCGATCGCCGCCGAGCAACGGCGGCGCGCTCGCGGGAGCTTCGTCCTCGCCATCGAGCTTGATCGCGTTGCCGACCGCGTACATCGTCTTCGCGCCGACCTCGAACGACCGCACCATCTTCCGTTCCGCCACGTGCGGATCGGCGAACACCTGCCCCATCCGGTTGACGAGCGCCGCGGGGACACCGGCCTCGCGCAGGACCGACAACCACGCGTCGGCGGTCCGGGACTCGAAGACCCGTTCGAGCTCGGGGAGCAGCACGTCCCGGTTGGCCTGACGGGCCTTCGCGTGACTGAACCGCTCGTCATCCGCGAGGTCCGGACGACCGATCGCGGCACAGAGCTTCGACCAGAAGTGTTCCTCGCGCGGCGCGACGACCAGGTACCCGTCGTCGGCGCAGCGGAAGGCCTGCCACGGCGTGATGAAGGGATGCGCGCTCCCCTGCGGCTCCTGATCCTGACCGGTGTTGAGGAAGAGCGTGCCGACGTGCGCGAGCATCTCGACCATCACGTCAAACATCGCGACGTCGAGGTGCGCGCCTTGGCCACGCTGCCGACGCCCCTCGACCCCGGCGAGGACCGCGATCGCCGAGAAGACGCCGGCGAGCAGATCGGCGACGGGGATCCCCATGATCACCGGCGGCCGACCCCCCTCGCCCATGATCGACATGTGCCCGGTCATGGCCTGCAGGATCAGGTCGTAGGCCGGGAGATCGCGGTACGGGCTGTGGAGCCCGAAGCCCGAGACGCTCACGAGCACGACCTCCGGTTTCACGGCTCGCATCCGGTCGAACCCGATGTCGAGTCGGTCGATCACGCCGGGACGGAAGTTCTCGACCACCGCGTCGGCGGAGCGCACCAGGTCGAGGAACGTCTCGCGACCGGCGTCGGACTTCAGGTCGAGCACGATGCTCTTCTTGTTCCGGTTGTGCGTGAGATGGATCGCGCTCTCCTCGTCGATGCCGTAGATCGCCGAGCGTCGGCCGGCGTCGCCGGCGGGCGGCTCGACCTTGATCACCTCGGCGCCGAGGTCCGACAGGATCATGCCGCCGAAGGTCCCGGCGATCACCTGGCCGAGCTCGACGATCCGGATGTGCTCGAGCACGCGCTACCCACCCTCCGCGTACATCGCGTCGGCGTACCGGCGGAACGACGCGGGCGGGATCGACAGCCGCGCGTTCGCCGGGGCACCGCCGTCGAGCTCGAGCCACATCGTGTCGTTGAAGCGGTTCAGGAAGTTGAACAGGCACGCGGCGAGCGTGAGCTCGACGACCTCGTCCTCGTCGAACACCGACCGGACGCGGTCCCACAGCGCGGCGTCGGCGTGCGCTTCGTTCCGCGTGACGCGGTCCGCCCATGCGATCGCGACGCGCTCGCGCTCACCGAACAAGCCGGACGCCTCCCAGTCCTCGCCGGAGACGGCGTCGATCTCCTCGTCCGAGAGTTTCGCGACCCGACCGAGCCGGATGTTGTGCTGCGTTCAGAAGAAACATCGGTTCCTCGTCGAGGTCTTCAGGATCACGAGCTCCTTCAGCCGCGGATCGAGTGCGGCGTCGGGACCTCCCCGCTGGATCGACGCGATCATCGGGATCGCCCACCGAGCGAGGAACGGCGCGTGCGCGATCGTGCGTGCGAAGTTCGACACGAACGCGAGCAACTCCTCGGCGCCGCGGAAGATCCGGTCGATCTCGGCGTCGGGCGGCTCCTCGATCGTCGGAACGCGCGGCGGCGGCCCCTGCTCGACCCGGACGGCATCCGTCACGGCATCCCCCCGACGGGGAGCCGGTCGAACATCTCGCGGCTCCACCGGGCCAGGCTCTCGTCGACGGGATGTCCGCCGGGCGACAGCCCCGTCGGCGGCTCTGGCGCGATCCGCAGCGCGTTCGTCAGCCGGTCGGCCATGCATGCGAGCGACACCGCCGCCGTCAGCTCGACGAGCTCCCGTTCGTCGAGGTGCTCTCGGACGGTCCGATAGGCGACGGCGTCACGGCGACCGAGACGCCGAGCGACCCGATCGGCCCACAGGATGGCGGCCCGTTCACGGTCGCCGAACGCGGGCGCGGTCTCCCACTCGTCTGAGGCGACGAGGTCCAGCTCGTCACGGGTGATGCCGAGCGCCGGCGCGGCGGCCTCGTGCTGCTCTCGCCAGTACGGCGAACGGTCGATCGCCGCGACGCGGAGGAGAGCCAGCGCCCGGAGACGCGGCTCCAGCGTCGAGACTTCGGTTCCACGGAAGGCGGCGGCGAACACCGGCAGGACCCACCGGGCGCTGCGGGGAACCCGCGTCAGGGTGCGCCCCAGCTCCGATCCGAGGAGGTCCGATCCCAAGAGGTCCGACCCCAGCGGTACGGATCCACGTTCGCCGTGGTCGCGGGGCAGGGCATGCGGGGCCTCGGCCATGGATACGGAGTTGTAGCCGAAGCACGCCGGACGGCGCAACCGCAACCTCGGAACTGTTTCGATGGTGAAGCGAATCGCACGTTCGGTTGCGCCACGTTCGGCGACGCGCCTAGCATCCGCGGCCTATCGCCCTGGGGGACGGGCGAGTCACGAAGGAGGGGTGCCCGTGTCGCGTCTCACGCGTCATCGCGGATCGATCGGTTTGGCGCTCTGCGCCGTGCTGCTGCTGGGCGCGTGCGGCGGCGACGGCAACGGCGAGGATGCCGGTGACGACGGCGGCGCCGCCCCGACCATCGGCGGGAGTCCGACCGAGTGCGAGCAGGTCGACGAGCTCACGTCGGGTCACCCGGGCTTCCCGCCGGACTTCATCCAGATGGTCACGCCGCTCGCCGACGAGCTCGGGTTCTTCGCCGAGGAATGCCTCGACGTCGAACTGATCGACTTCGAGTCCGGCGTCGCGGCGTTCCGCGCGATGGCTGCCGGAGAGCTCGACCTCGGTCTGTCGGGTTCGGTGTCGCCCATCCTCGCGTTCGGGCAGGGCGCCGACGCCGTCGGATTCGCGGCGAGCGGCGCGTACGTCGACTTCCAGGTCGTGTCCGCCGGCGACATCACGTCGTGCGAACAGCTCGAAGGGAGGCGGGTCGCCACCGACGGGCCCGGCGGCCTCGTCCACGCGATCACGGAGCAGTACCTCGCTCAGTGCGGCATCGACATCAACCAGGACGTCGAGCTGATCGTCGGTGAACCCGAGACGTTCGTCGCCCAGTTCGCGCAGGGCAACATCGACGCGACGTCGATGCACATCGACGAACGGATCTTCGCCGAGGACGAGCTCGGCAAGGAACTCACGGTGCTCGCGAACACGTGGGAGGAGATCCCGGACTTCCACTACACGACGTTCGCGACCGCCCGAGAGGTCTTCGACGAGAAGCGCGAACAGTTCGTCCGGTTCACGAAGGCGCTCCTGAAGACCGGTCGCTGGCTCTCCGACGAGGCGAACCGCGATGACGCGATCACCGTGATGGCCGAGGTGAGCGAGCAGCCCGAGGCCGTGATCGAAGAGGCGCTCGACACGTTCGGGAACCGGTTCCCGACGAGCTGCGACACGATGATCCCGGTGGGGTCCTACGAGTTCCTGATCGACCTGCAGGTGCAGCTCGGCAACCTCGAGGAGCCGTTCCCGGTCGAGGACTTCCTCGACACGTCGGTCTGCGACGAGGCCGAGCAGATGCTCGATGAGGAGGAGTCAGCGTAACGACGCCGTCGGACGGACCGCCGGATCGGGCGCAGCGCCCTCGTCCGGCGGTCCGTCGGCGCATCGCGTGCGCACGGTCATGATCGAGACGACGCAGGAGCCGCCCGCGACGGTGTCAACCGTCGGCGCACCGCATCCGCTCGTGCGGTTCCTCGGCAACAAGTGGGTCTTGCGCGCGGTCGGTCTCGTGGCGGTGCTCGCCGTCTGGGAGCTCTGGTTCTCCAACATCAACCCGATCTTCTCGGCGCCGCCGTCGAAGGTGGCCGCGAAGGTGCCCAAGGTCATCACGTCGGAGGAGTACCTCCCGGCGCTCGCGTCCACCATCCGGCTGTTCGGCCTCGGGTACGGGATCGCGATCGTGATCGGCGTGCCCCTCGGTCTCGGTATCGCGAGGTCACGGTTGCTCGACACCGCGATCACGCCCTACCTCAACGCGATCTACGCTTCGCCCGTTCCGGCCATCATCCCGATCCTCACCGCGATCCTCGGGTTCCAGCTCACCGCGAAGGTCGTCGTGGTCGTGCTCCTGGCCGTCTTCCCGATCCTGATCAACGCGAACCAGGGCGCGAAGTCGGTGGATCCGACGATCATCGAAGTGGCGAGGTCGTTCCGCGTTCGTGAGGCGCGCCTGTGGCGGGACGTCATCGTCCCGTCGAGCCTGCCGTACCTGCTGGTGGGGCTCCGGCTCGGCGCGGCTCGGGGCATGATCGGAACCGCCGTCGCCGAGCTGTACACGTCGCCGGACGGGCTCGGGTACCTGATCCACCGGTACGGCTACCGGTTCGAGATGGACGGCATGCTCGTCGTCGTCCTCACGTTCACCGCGATCAGCCTCGTCTTCTCGCTGTCGCTCGGTGCGCTCGAGCACCACTTCGAGCGCTGGCGGGTGAAGTCGCAGTGATCGGCGCGAGGTGGACGCGTCTGCCAGCTCGGTACCCCCGCGTGTGGCGCGGCATCGTCGTCGGCACGACGTTCGTGATCGTGCTCGTCGGATGGGAGATCTTCGCCACGACGATCTACGGAGGCGTCATCCCGCTCCCGACCGCCGGATCGACGGTCGAGGCCTTCCGCGAGCTCACGGAGGACGGCGATCTGCAGGCGGCGGCGCTGGAATCGCTGCAGGTGCTGCTCGCGGGAACGATCCCAGGCGTGATCCTCGGCATCGCGTTCGGGTTGCTGATCGGCGCCGTCCGTCCCCTGGACACGAGCCTGTCGCCCTACCTGTTCGCGTTCTACGCGACGCCGTTCCCCGCGCTGATCCCGATCTTCATCCTGCTGTTCGGCCTCGGGATCGTCGGCAAGGGGATGATCGTGTTCACGCTCGTCGTCACGACGGTGCTGCTGCAGACCGTCGCGGGGGTGAAGACCGTGGACGCCCGGTTCATCGAAGCGGCTCGCTCGCTCGGCACGTCCCGAGCCCGGATGCTGATCGACGTTCAGCTGCCGGCTTCGCTCGCATTCATCATCGCCGGGATCCGGCTCGCGATCGGACGCGCGCTCGTCGGCGTCGTCGTCGCCGAGTTCGACACCGCCCTCTCCGGGCTCGGTGCGTTGATCTTCGGCTATGCCGGGCGGCTCCAGCTGTCGAACGCTCTGGTCCCGGCGCTGTTGTTCGCCCTCACCGGGATCGTGCTCGCGATCGCGCTCCGTGCCGCGGAACGCCGGTTCGAACGCTGGCGGGCGGTCGGAGCGTGACGACGTCCGATGGGAGGCGGTGATCGAGGCGTGGGAGTGGTGGCGCGATGCGGCGACGCTGGCGCTCGCGTTCGTCGCCGGCGTCCTGTCGGGAGCGTTCAGCATGGGCGGTCAGGTCCTGATGAAGCCCGGGATCCGCGTCCTGGGCGCGAGCGCGCTCGACGCCGTCGGAACGACCGTGCCGATGATCCTGCCCACCGTCGCGTCGGCGACGGTCCGGTACGCGCGCGAAGGTCTCGTCGACTGGGGATCGGTGCGGGTCGCGGGCCCGATCGGCGCGGTGGGCTCGATCGCGGGGTCGTTCGCCGCGCCGCGGATCCCGGGACGGGGTCACCTGCTGCAGGTCGCCACGGCGCTCCTGATGCTGACGACCGCCGTGCGGATGCTCACGACGGCAGGGCCGCGGACGGAGCCCGATCCGCCCGCCGCGGCGTCGGACGCCGCCCAGGGGAGGATCTCGCGCCTCGCCGCGGTCGTGGTCGGGGCGCTGTCGGGGGCGTTGTCGGGCGTCCTCGGCGTCGGCGGCGGCGTCCTCATGGTCCCGGGGTTCCATCGCGCCGGCATGTCGCTCCGGCGGGCGATCGCGACCGCGCTCGTGTGCGCGGGCATCTTCGCGGTTCCCGCGACGCTCACGCACGCGGCGCTCGGCACGATCCATTGGCGGTTCGCGGTCCTGCTGATCGTCGGAGCCGTCCCGGGCGCCCGGATCGGCGCATCGCTCTCGCTCCGCGCGAGCGACCGACGGCTGCAGCTCGCCGTCGGCACGATGCTGCTGATCGTCGCGACCGCGTACGGGGTCGGCGAGATCGCGGCCTGGCGGACGGCGTGAGGAGCCACGCTGCCTCCGGGGCAAGGTTCGAACGGACGGAACGGAGAAGGGGGAACAGGTGACGATCGACATGGGCATGCTGCGTTCCACGCTCGACGTGCGCGCGGGAACGAGCACGGCGACCGACACGGACGGCAAGAGCCTGCCGCGCGATCCGGACAAGGGGTTCCGCGAGGGCAAGTGGGCCGTCAGCCCGTACAACTTCGACGAGCGTGTACGTGAAGGGATGCACCTGCCGGCCGAGGTGCAGCTGATGGACATGACGCTCCGCGAGGGTCGCCAGGTCGCAGGCGTCTCGGTGGGTCTCGACGAGGTGCTCGAGTTCGTGCGCCGGATCGACGACGTCGGCGTCCACATCGTCGAGATGCACCACGACTTCATCGAGGAGATCAAGCGCACGAAAGCCATGGGCGTGAAGTTCCGCATCCAGGCGCTCGTGCACCCGACCGCGGCGCTGAACCCCGAGATGTGCCGCGAAGAGATCGATCTCTGCCTCGAGGCGGGCGCCGACATCCTCTGTCCCGCCTTCGCGATCAGCGACTACAACTACAAGCTCGTCGAGTCGATGGGCGGGCTCACGATCACGCGCGAGGAGGCCCTGGACCGCGCCTGTGAAGCGATCCAGTACGGCAAGGAACAGGGCGCGTACATGAACCCGAACCTGATGGACTTCTCGCGCCTCGACCTCGAGTGGCTGAAGGAGATCGTCCGGCGCCTGAAGGAAGCGGGCATCGACGCGCTCAGGATCGACGACATCTGCGGCGCCTGCATCCCGGCCGTCTACAAGCATCACGCCTGGGAGGTGAAGCAGATCCTCGGTCCCGACATCCCGCTCGCGATCCACAGCCACAACGACTTCGAGCTCGGAACGGCGGGACAGCTCGCGGCGCTCGAAGGCGGCGCGGAGATCCTCGAGGGCTGCATCAATGGGCTCGGCGAGCGGGCCGGCGTTCCGAACCTCGCGGTGCTCGCGTCGGTCCTGGAGATCATGTACGGCTACGAGACCGGGCTGAAGCTCGACAAGCTCCAGGACCTGTCGGAGTGGGTCGCCGACGTCTGGAACCAGCCGATCCCGCCGCACATGTCCGGCACGGGCAAGACCGCGTTCAGCCACGCGGCCGAGGTCCACTACGCGCTGCCGGAAGGCGACGAGTGGTCGTTCAACGCGTGGGCGCCACGGGTGATCGGCAACGACGCGTACGTGCCGCTGTGCCACTACTCGGGCCCGAAGGCCATCCAGAAGAAGGTGATCGACCACGGCTGGGACCCGATCGACGACGACGTCGCGGGACGCGTGCTGGAGCGGGTGCGCACGGAGGTGCGGCAACGCCGTCGCGAGCCGAGCGACCACGTGTTCGCCCGGATCGTCGACGAGGAGCAGCGCCGGTCCTGACGGGCGCGGCGGACGCACCGAACCACGAGGGAGGAGCAGAGATGGGACAGATGGAAGGCAAGAACGTCTTCTTGACGGGTGCCAGCAAGGGCATGGGCCGCGAGATCGCGCGCGGTCTCGCGAAGGAGGGCGCGTCGCTCGCGCTCGTCGCGCGGACCGAATCGGCGCTGCAGGAGCTCGCCGAGGAGCTGAACGGTCTCGGCGGCAAAGGCGTCGCGATCCCGGCCGACGTGAGCGATCGGCAGCAGGTGAAGGATGCCGTCGCGAAGGCGCGTGAGGAGCTCGGCGAGATCCACGTGCTGATCAACAGCGCCGGCGTGCTCGACAACGAGCCCATCGCCGGCCACAGCGACGACGTGTGGGAGTACCACTACGGCGTCAACGTGAACTCGTACTTCTTCACGATCCGCGAGATCATCGGCGAGATGTTCGACCGGAAGTCCGGCCGGGTCATCAACATCGCGTCGACGTCGAGCAAGGTGCCGATCGGGCCGAACCGTGCCGCGTACGTGTCGTCGAAGCACGCGGTGCTCGGCCTCACGAAGGAGATCGCGTTCGAGGCGGCGCCCCACGGCGTGACGGTGAACGCGATCTGCCCCGGGTTCGTGCTGACCGACATGGTCGAGGACAGCATGCGGAAGTTCGCGCGTGACTCGGGCAAGACGCCGGAAGAGACGCGGGCGTTCTGGATCTCGAAGATCCCGATGGGCCGGTTCATCGACCCCGAAGAGGTCGTCCCGCTCGTGGTCTTCCTGTGCTCCGACGGCGCCGGTGCGATCACGATGCAGGCGATCAACGTCGACGGCGGCTTCTCGCCGATCTGATCGGCCGGGCGTTCACGACGACCGAAGGAGGACCATGACGAGGATCGAGAACCTCGGTGGGCTCGACCTGATCGAGACGATCTACGAGAAGCGCGACCGCATCGCGTACGTCACCCTGAACCGGGAGCATGCCGGGAACTCGTTCAACGTGCAGATGTGCGACGAGATGGCGGCGATCTGGACCGACTTCCGCGACGACGACGACGTGTGGGTCGCGATCCTCACGTCGGCAGGTGAGAAGTTCTTCTGCACCGGCGTCGACGTGAAGGAGTCACGGACGCGGCCGATGGGGCACGTCTGGCTCCCGATCGCGCGTCTGATGGAGCAGCTGCACAAGCCCATCATCTGCGCGGTGAACGGCATGTGCTGCGGCGGCGGGCTGCACTTCCTGTGCGACACCGACATCATCATCGGCTCGACGAACGCGCAGTTCTTCGATCCGCACGTGAACGTCGGGCTGATCTCGGGATGGGAGCCGATCGGTCTGTCTCGCCGGATCCCGCTGAACTACGTCTTGCGCATGACGCTGCAGGGCAAGAACTATCGCATCGATGCCGAGGAGGCACATCGGATCGGCATCATCACCGAAGTCGTGCCGCCCGATCGGCTGCTCGCCCGAGCCGAAGAGATCGCGCACGACGTCTTGAAGAACGCGCCGCTCGCCGTCCGCTATTCGAAGCAGGCGATCATGGAGGGTCTGAACCTGGGACTTCGCGACGCGCTGGAGCTCTCCGCCTACATCCTCAAGGAGGTGTGGGACTCGGAGGACCTGAAGGAAGGCGCCAGGGCCTTCGAGGAGCATCGCGCGCCCGAGTGGAAGGGGAAGTGACGCCATGACGAGGACCATCGATGTCCACTGGCACCACGTGCCGAAGAAGGTTGCCGACGGCATCAAGGACGGCAGCATCCCGGTCGCCGGCCAGGTCGTGACGAACGACGAAGGCAAGACGATCGTGAAGCTCGACAACGGGTTCAAGCAGCCGCTGCCGCCGTTCCTGACGGACCCGGCGACGATCGTCGCGGACCTCGACGCGGCCGGCGTCGACGTCGCGTGCGCGTCGATCGCCCCTCCCCTGTCCCACCTCGACTGCGATCCGCAGATCGGGCTCGGCGTGAGCCGCGCGATCAACGACGCGTACGCCGAGGTCGCCGAGCAGCACGACGGCCGGATCCTGCCGCTCGCCAACGTTCCGCTCCAGGACGTGGACCTCGCGATCCAGGAGCTCGAACGGGTCGTCCGCGACTACGGGTTCAAGGGGATCCAGGTCGGGAGCAACATCGCGGGCAAGAACCTCGGCGACGAGTCGCACTTCCGCTTCTGGGAGAAGGTGCGCGAGCACGACCTGATGGTGTTCTCGCACGGGCTGTCGCCGCTCGGCGCCGAGCGCATGACCGAGCACGAGCTCAAGAACTTCGTCGGGCTTCCGATCGACACGGCCGTCTCGGTGGCGTCGCTCGTGTTCGCAGGGGTCTACGAGCGCCTCCCCGGGCTGAAGATCGTCTTCTCGCACGGCGGTGGCGCGTTCCCGTGCCTCGTCGGTCGCTGGGACCACGGCTACCGCGACCGTCTGAGCAAGGAGGCCGACACCACGATCAAGCTCCCGAGCGAGTACCTCGTCGACGTCTACGCCGACTCGCTGACCCACGACCCGGCGGCCGTCCGGTACCTCGTCGAGCGCCTCGGTCCCGATCAGGTGGTCCTCGGGAGCGACCACCCGTTCGACATGGGAGAGAAGGATCCCGTCGGCAAGGTGAAGGAGGCGGTCGACGACCCCGCGGTCGTCGACAAGATCCTCGGCGGCACGGCGGAACGGCTCCTCGGACTCGCATGAGCACGGCGGCCCCGGAGGTGCGTCCCGTGACCGACAGCGGCGTGATGATCTCGATCGACGGCGCCACGAAGGTCTTCGGCGAAGGCGAGGTGATCGCCTTCGAGAACTTCGACCTCGAGGTTCGGGAAGAAGAGGCGCTGTGCATCGTCGGGCCGTCCGGATGCGGCAAGACCACGCTGCTCCGCTGCATCGACGGCCTGATCCCGCTCACGCGAGGCGCGATCCGGATCCGCGACCAGGTCGTGACACGGCCGCTCGACAACGTCGCGATCGTGTTCCAGCACTTCGGTCTGTTCCCGTGGATGACGGTGCAGGACAACGTCGCGTACGGCCTGAAGGTCGCGGGCGTCGGCAAGGCGGAGCGCCTGCAGCGGGCGAAGCGGTACGTCGACATGGTGGGGCTCGACGGGTTCGAGGACCGGTTCCCCTACCAGTTGTCGGGCGGCATGCAGCAGCGGGTGGGTCTCGCGCGGGCGCTCACGATGGAGCCCGAGGTGTTGCTCATGGATGAGCCGTTCGCCTCGGTCGACGCCCAGACGCGCGAGCTGCTCCAGGAGCAGCTGCTCTCGATCTGGGAGACGAACCGCAGGACGATGCTCTTCATCACGCACAGCATCGAAGAGGCCATCCTGATGGGCGATCGGGTCGCGGTGCTGTCCGCGCGACCGGGCCGCGTCCGCGAGATCATCGACATCCCGTTCGGGCATCCTCGGAAGATCGCCGACATCTTCCAGGACCCGCGGTTCGGCGAGCTGCGGAACCGTATCTGGGGAGAGCTCCGTGGCCAGGCGTCGGCGGAGCTCAGGGAGGTCGACGACTGACGGGAGGGACGGCGCGCCGGCCTCCGCGTCGTCCCTCCCGGGAGCAGCGTCGTCGGATCGTGATGCGCGAGCACGAGGGATGTCGATCGTGAGCCGGCGGGTCGGCTGGCTCCGCGCGTCGATCGTGGCGATGGCGGTCGACACGGTCGGCGTGCTGCCGGTCTTCATGACCGGAGCGCTCGCCGTGCAGCTGCGTCAGGAGATCGGGCTGTCGCTCGACTCGCTCGGACTCGTCTACGCGTCGTACTTCGCCTCGGCCGCGCTGTTCTCCGCACCGCTCGGCCATCTCTCCGAGCGCGTCGGGCCCGAGCGAACGCTCCGCGCCGGCGTGGCGGTGTACGTCGTCGCGTTCATCGGGATCTCGACGCTCGTCGATCGCCCGTTGCTGCTGTCGGCGTTCATCGCGCTCTCGGGGTTCGGGACCGCCCTGACGAGGACCGCATCGAGCGTGCTCGTCGCTCGGAACGTCGACCCGGGCCGCCAGGGCTTCGCGTTCGGGCTCAAGCACTCGTCGATCCCGGTCGGGTCGATCATCGCCGGGCTGTCGGTCCCCGCGATCGCCCTGACCGTGGGCTGGCGCTGGGCGTACGCGACGGCTGCCGCGCTCAGCGCGGCGGTGTTCGTCGCGATCCCACGGACCGACGCCGAGCCGGACGCGGCGCCGGCCTCACGCGGCACCGACATGTCGCTCGGAACGCTGATCCTCGCCGCGGGCAGCTTCGCGCTCGGAAGCTCGGCCGCGGCCTCGCTCGGCGCGTACACCGTGAGCACGGCGGTGGCCGCCGGTCTGTCCGAGGGCTCGGCCGGGCTGCTCGTGGCGGTCGGGAGCGTCGTCGGCCTGACGAGCCGGCTCGCGATCGGCCACTGGAGCGATCAGCGGTACGGCAGCCAGCTCGATCTCGTCACGTGGATGCTCGCGTTCGGCGGCGTCGGCTTCATGCTGCTCGGGACCGCCCAGGGCGCCGCGATGTGGCTCGCCGTGCCGGTCGCGTTCGCCACCGGATGGGCGTGGCTCGGGTCGTACAACCTCGCGATGGTGCGGCTCAATCCGATCGCGCCGGGTTCCGCCGTCGGCATCACGCAGACCGGCGCGTTCGTCGGCGCGATCATCGGTCCGGCGAGCCTCGGCTTCCTCGCGGAGCGGTTCTCCTTCACCGTCGCCTGGACCACCGCCGCGATCGCCTCGGCCCTCGCGGCGACGATGATCTTCGTGCTCCGACGGTTCATCCTGCGGGAGCCGACGGCGCGGCAGCTCCGCATGCGCGACGATGCCGGCCGCGCCTCCGTGGACCGGACGGCGGGACGGCGGGCGTCATGACTGGACGGGAGGAGCGAGCGATGCGAGCACTGTTGGCTCGGTACCGAGGGAAGCAGGGCAGCGGCGACGAGATCGAGCGGGCGCTCCGACGGATGGCGGAGGCCGTCCGGGCGAGCGAGGCGGGGTGCCTCCTCTACCGGGCGGCGCGCTCGACCGACGATCCGGACATGTTCCTGCTGTACGAGGAGTACGTCGACCAGGCGGCCCTCGAGGCGCACCGCGAGACACCGCACTTCCGGTCGCTGATCGAGGGAACGATCGTCCCGCTGCTCGAGGCTCGCGAGCGGGAGATCCTCGTGCCGCTCGCCGCTGGCGACGACCCCGACGGCGGCCCGCGGTGACCGCCGGCGGCGGAGGAGGCGATCGACGATGAAGCTCTCACGGATCCTGCGAGAGGGGCCCGACGGGCCCGAGCCACGCCTCGTCCACGTCGATCCCGGCGCCGGCGTCGTCGTCGACCTGGTGACGGCCGAACGCGCGCGGCTCGAGCGGTCCGGCGCGAGCCGCGAGGCCGCCCTGCGGCTCGCGCGCGCGGTGTTCCCCTCGAGCATGGCGGCCGCGATCGGGGCGGGCCCAGCGTTCACCGACGCCGCCGCGCGCGCCGCGACCCAGGCCGACGACGAGGCGACCTTCGCGATCGACGGCGTCGAGTGGACGTCGCCGATCGACCCGCCGACGATGCTCGACGGCTCGGCGTTCGAGCAGCACCTCGTCAACGCCCATGCGCGCGGCAAGCGTGAGGTGCCCGACACCTTCTACGAGGTGCCGGTCTACTACAAGATGAATCCGCTGACCGTGTACGGCCACGACGCCACCGTTCCGTGGCCCGGGGGCGTCGGCTTCATGGACTACGAGCTCGAGCTCGCGATCGTGATCGGGCCCGGCGGTTCCGACCTCCTCCCGGAGCAGGCATGGAGCCACGTCTTCGGTCTGACGGTGATGAACGACTTCAGCGCGCGGGACGTCCAGGCGGCCGAGATGCGCTCGGGGTTCGGCCCCGCGAAGGGCAAGGACTTCGCGACGTCGCTCGGTCCGTGGATCACGACGGCCGACGAGATCCCGGCCGGTCCGCTGACGATGCTCGCGCGGGTGAACGGCGAGGAGTGGTCGCGTGGATCGACCGAGACGCTGACCTGGAGCCTCGACGAGATCGTCGCGTACGCGTCGAAGGGCGAGGCGGTCGTCCCCGGTGAGGTGATCGGCACGGGGACCGTCGGTCTGGGCTGCGGCCTCGAGCTGTTCAAGAAGCTCCGTCCCGGCGACGTCGTCGAGCTCGAGATCGACGCGATCGGAACGCTCCGCAACGTCGTCGGCGAACCCGGCCCGGAGCCGTGGGTCCCCGAGCGCAAGGAGCGCCGCGCCGAGGTGACGCTGCCGGCGAAGGACGACGCCCCGAAGGACGAGCGCCCCGTTGCCCGCTGACGGGATCGGCGCGCCGGTCCTGCGGACCGAGGACCGCCCGCTCGTGACGGGCGGCGCTCGGTTCGTCGCCGACCTCCCCGCGTCCGACGCCCTCGAGGTGGTGTTCGTCCGATCGTTCGTCCCGCACGGCCGGCTGCACGCCGTCGACGTGCGCGAGGCGGCCGCGATGCCGGGCGTCGCACGCGTGATGACGGCCGACGAGGTGCGGGGCCTTCCGCCGATCCCGCTGCCGCCGCGGTTCCGGATCCCCGACGGCGTGGTCCGGCCGCTCCTCGCGGACGGCCGCGTCCGGTTCGCCGGCGAGGCGGTCGCGGCGATCGCGGCGGACACCCTGGCCCATGCGCTCGACGCCGCCGAGCTCGTGGCGGTCGAGGTCGACCCGATCCCCGCGGTCGCCGACGCGGCGGCGGCGGCCGAGGCCGGCGCGCCCGCGCTGTTCCCGGGCCATCCGAACGTCCTCGACGAGGTGACGTTCGGCACCGACGTGACCGAGGCGTTCCGCGCGGCGCCCGTCACGGTGGAGCTCGACGTCGTCCACCGGCGCCTCACCCCCGCGCCGATCGAGACGCGGCGCCTCCTGGTCGACCCCGGCGACGGCCGCCTGACGGTCTGGTGCTCGCACCAGTCGCCCCACCGCCTCCGGAACAACCTCGCGACCGTCTTCGGCCTCGACCCGGCCGACGTGCGCGTGATCGCCCCGAACGTCGGCGGGGCGTTCGGGGGCAAGAGCCAGACCTGGCCCGAGTACGTCGTCGTCGCGCACCTCGCTCGGACGCTCGGCCGGCGTGTTCGGTGGATCGAAGGACGGTCGGAGTCGTTCACCGGCTCGTCCCACGGCCGCGCGCAACGGCACCGCGTGCGTCTCGCCGCCGACCGAGACGGCACGTTCCGCGCGTTGGACGTCCGGATCGACGCCGACCTCGGCGCGTACCCGCACACGGGCGCGCCGATCGCGTCGAACACGGCGTGGGTGCTGTCCGGTCCGTACCGGATCCCCGCCGTGTCCGTCGGCGTGCGTGGCATCGTCACGAACACGACGCCGATCGCGGCGGTCCGTGGCGCCGGCCGTCCGGAGGCGGCGTTCTCGCTCGAGCGAGCGGTCGACGAGCTCGCCAAGGAGATCGGCGTTGATCCGGTCGACGTCCGGCGCCGGAACCTCATCCCTCCCGACGCGTTCCCGTACCGGTCGCCGACCGGCGCGACGTACGACAGCGGCGACTACCGAGCGGCGCTCGATCTCGCGTGCGAGCTCGCGGGCTACGACGACGTCCGGGCGGCGCAACGCTCTCCGAGCGCGCCGGCCGGGTCGACGCTCGTCGGCATCGGGATCGGGTGCTACCTCGAGCGCTCCGGCGAAGCGGCGCTGAGCGCCGAGTTCGGCGGCGTCGCCGTCGGCCCGGACGGGCGCATCACGGTCACGACGGGATCCACGTCGCAGGGACAAGGGCATGCCACCGCGTTCGCGCAGGTCGTGGCGTCGGCCCTCGACCTGCCCCTCCACCGCATCGACGTCGCGCAGGGCGACACCGACGAGGTGCCGAGCGGTTCGGGCACGTTCGCGAGCCGGTCGATCCAGGTCGGCGGCGCCGCGGTGCAGCGCGCCGCTTCAGAGGTCCTCGCCGACGCTCGCGTCGCCGCGGCCGAGCTGCTCGAGGTCGAACCCGACGACCTGCGGTACGCCGGCGGGACGTTCTCGGTCGCCGGTGCGCCGGCGGCGGCGGTGACGCTCGAGGCGGTCGCGACGGCTCGCGGCCGGCTCGAGGCCGGCGGGACGTCCGAGACGCCGCAGGCGTTCCCCTACGGAACGTGCGTCGCGGTGGTCGAGGTCGATCCGGTGACCGGCCGCGTGTCGCTCCGCCGCATCGTCTCGGTCGACGATTGCGGCACGATCGTGAATCCGATGATCGTCGAGGGCCAGGTCCACGGCTCGCTCGTCCAGGGCATCGGGCAGGCCCTCTACGAGGAGCTGGCGTACGACGCCGGCGCGGAGCCCCTCACGACGTCGCTGATCGACTACGGCATGCCGTCGGCGGCCGAGGTTCCTCGCCTCGTGACCGCGTCGACCCAGGTGCCGAGCGGCTCCGGGCTCGGCGCGAAGGGCACCGGCGAAGCGGGCAGCATCGGCGCTCCACCCGCGATCGTGAACGCCGTGGCCGACGCCCTCCGGGACCTCGACACGCGCGACCTGGGCATGCCGCTCACGCCCGAGCGGGTCTGGAACGTCCTGCGGCGGCAGGCGGACCGCGGGAACGACCGCGACCGGCAGGCGTCGTGAGCGCACCGCCCGTGCTCTGGCAGCCCTCACCACGGACGGTCGCGGACGCGCGCATGACGGCGTTCATGCGCCGGCTCGGACGCGGCGCCGGTCCCGATCCGGCGACCTACGACGAGCTCTGGCGCTGGTCGACGGAGGACCTGGAGGGCTTCTGGCGCTCGATCTGGGACGAGTTCGACGTGCGCGCGACGACGCCGGCGACGGCGGTGCTGCCCGACCCCTCGATGCCCGGCGCGTCGTGGTTCGAGGGCGCGACGCTGAACCACGCGGAGCATCTCCTGCGCCACCGAGGCGACCGGGTCGCGATCCGCGCGTTCGCCGAAGGGACGGCGCCGCGCGAGCTGACGCGCGACGAGCTCGCCCGCGCCGTGGGCAGCGTCGCGGCGGCCCTGCGGGGACTCGGCGTGTCGCGCGGCGACCGAGTCGCCGCGTTCCTGCCGAACGGGATCGAGGCCGTCGTCGCCCTGCTCGCCACCGCGAGCATCGGCGCGATCTGGTCGGCGTGCTCGCCCGACTTCGGTCCGGGTGCGGTGATCGACCGGTTCCGGCAGATCGAACCCACCGTGCTGATCGCCGCCGACGGCTACCGTTACGGCGGACGCGAGCACGACCGGCGCGACGTCGTGGCGTCGATCGTCGACGAGCTGCCATCGCTGCGTTCCGTCGTGGTCGTGCCGAACCTGGGCGAGGGCCCGGTCCCGATCGCCGGCGCCACGCCGTGGGACGAGCTGCTGGACGATCCGCAGGAACCCGTCTTCACGCCCGTTCCCTTCTCGCATCCGCTCTGGATCCTGTACTCCTCCGGAACGACGGGCTTGCCGAAGGCGATGGTCCAGGGCCACGGCGGCATCCTGCTCGAGCACCTGAAGTCGTTGGGCCTGCATCTCGATCTCGGGCCGGACGACCGCCTCTTCTGGTTCACCACCACGGGATGGATGATGTGGAACTTCATCGTCAGCGGGCTCGCGCTCGGCACGTCGCTCGTGCTGTACGACGGCAGCCCCGCGACGCCGGACCTGAGCGCCCTCTGGCGGCTCGCCGAACGTGCGGGGATCACGTACTTCGGCACCAGCGCCCCGTTCCTGCACATGTCGATGCGTCGGCGGGTGCGGCCGCGCGACGTCGCCGATCTCTCGGCGCTCCGGGCGATCGGCTCCACCGGCGCGCCGCTCTCGCCGGAGGGGTTCCGATGGGTGTACGACCGGTTCGGGCCGGAGATGTGGCTCGGCTCGATCAGCGGCGGAACGGACCTGTGCACCGCCTTCGTCGGATCGTGCCCGCTCCTGCCGGTGTACGAGGGCGAGATCCAGTGCCGTTCGCTCGGTGCGAAGGTCGCCGCGTACGACGAGACCGGCCGACCGGTGACCGATCGCGTCGGCGAGCTCGTGATCGAGGCGCCGATGCCGTCGATGCCGGTCTCGTTCTGGAACGATCCCGACGGCCACCGCTACCGCGAGAGCTACTTCGACGTCTATCCGGGCGTGTGGCGCCACGGCGACTGGATCGAGGTCACGTCGAGGGGCACGTGCCGGATCCACGGACGTTCCGACGCGACGTTGAACCGCGGGGGCGTCCGGATCGGGACGGCCGAGTTCTACCGTGTCGTCGAGGCGCTCGACGGGATCCGGGACGCGCTCGTGGTCGACACGGGCGATGCCGATCGCGACGGGCGGCTCGTCCTGTTCGTCGTGCTGGACGACGGCGTGGAGCTGGATACGGAGCTGCAGCGGCGCATCGCCGATCGCCTGCGCGAGGAACTGTCGCCGCGACACGTCCCGGACGCGATCGTCCCCGCACCCGGCGTGCCGACCACGCTGAACGGCAAGCGCATGGAGGTTCCCGTGAAGCGGCTCCTCCACGGCGAGCCGCTCGACCGTGTGGCGAGCCCCGACGCCGTGAGCGACGCCGACGTCCTGGACTGGTACGCGACGTACGCGCGGACGCTCGGCCGTCGTTCCTGAGGAGCGCCCGATGACGACGATCGGCGGCCTCAGCCGGCGAGGCGGGAGCCGCCGTCGGGCTGCACCAACACGCAGGCGCTCGCGCGCCCGTCGCCGAGGTCGACGAGCGGAACCTCGTCGACGGGCATGAACCGCAGGTCGACCGCCGCACCGTCGACGGTGACGGATCGCATCGCCGCCCGCATCGGCGCCGGAACCGCGTCGCCCTGGAGCGTCTCCACGAAGGTCGCCGCCTCCTGGGACGTGCCGAACGCGAAGGTCGCCTCGAGATCGTCGCGACGCTCGACGCCCGTGAGCCCGTCGAGCGCCCGCGTCCGGAGCTCGAGCTCGCGGATCACGTCGTCGACCTCCCATCCGCAGACCGGGGTCACGACCGGACATCGCGTATGGAAGCGACAGCCGCGCGGCGGGTTCGCCGGATCGGGCACGATGCCGACCAACCGCGTCGTCGCCCGCTCACCCTCCAGGTTCGGGTTCGCGGCGATCAGCGCCTCGGTGTACGGATGCCGCGGATCGTCGAAGAGGTCCTCCGCGGTCCCGAGCTCCGACAGGACGCCGAGGTACATCACGAGCATCCGGTCGCTCATGTGGCGGACGACGTTCAGGTCGTGGCTCACGAACAGGAACGTGAGGCCACGCTCGCGTTGGAGCTCGGCGAGGAGGTTGAGGATCTGCGCCTGGACCGACACGTCGAGCGCGCTCGTGGGTTCGTCGAGGACGATGAACTCCGGCTCGAGCGCCAGGGCCCGCGCGATCGAGATCCTCTGCCGCTGACCCCCGGAGAACTGATGCGGATACCGATAGAGGTGCTGCCTGCCGAGCCCGACGCTCTCGAGCAGACCCACGACGCGCTCGATCAGCTCGTCCCCGCTCGCCTCCTGGTGCACCTTGAGCGGCCGGCCCACGATGTCCTTGACGAGATGCCGCGGGTTCAGCGACGCGAAGGCATCCTGGAACACGACCTGGCAGTTCCGCCGATAGACCCGTCGCGCCTGCGACGGCATCGCGTCGATCCGATGACGGGCGGTCAGGTCGTCGAGCGCCGTCCGGTCCTCGAGCGAGCGGGAGGGCTCGGGGATCGCGAGCAACGCGTCGAGCCGATCGCGCTCGGCGCGGTCGAGGCCGAAGTACACGCCGCCCGCGGTCGCCGGTAGCAGCCCGCTGATCACGCGGCCCAGCGTCGTCTTGCCGCATCCGCTCTCGCCGACGAGCCCCACCGTCTCGCCGCGCCGGATGTCGAAGCTCACGCCGTCGACGGCTTTCACGTGCCCCGTCACGCGCTGCAGCACGCCCTCGCGGATCGGGAAGTACCGGCGGACGTCGCGCACGCTGATCACGAACTCGGCGTCGGTCAGCGAGCCGACCGGCGGAGACGCCGTCCCCACCATCAGGGGACCGCCTCGGGGTCGCGTCGGATGCCCGATGGCATCTCGCTCGCGTCGACGCCGAGCTCCGCCGCGTCGTCGTAGATGAGGCACGCGACGTCCTGACCGTCGGGTCCCGATCCGCCGGATCGAGCTCCGTCGGCCCCGCGCCGCCGCAACGGCGGAACGAACGACGAGCATGCTGGCGCGGCGAAGGGACAGCGCGTATGGAACCGGCACATCGGCGGCGGGTCGATCAGTTCCGGAACCGACCCGTCGATCGCCACGAGCGTGCCACGACGGTGCTGCCGTCCGGGGATCGCTCCGAGCAGGCCGCGCGTGTACGGATGCATCGGCTCCGCGAAGATCCGCTCCGTCGTGCCGACCTCCGCGAGCTGACCCGCGTACATCACGGCGACGCGATCCGAGATCGACCGGACGAGCGACAGGTCGTGGCTGATGTACAGGACGGCGGTGCCGTGGCGCTCCTGGAGCTCGGCGAGCAGGTCGAGGATCCGCGCCTGGATCGTGACGTCGAGGGCGGTGGTCGGCTCGTCCGCGATCAGCAGATCGGGGTCGCAGGCGAGCGCCTGCGCGATCATGACGCGCTGCTTCATCCCGCCCGACAGCTCGTGCGGATAGCTGTGCATGATCTTCCGCGGGTTCGGGATCCGGGTGTCGGCGAGCGCCTGGGCGATGCGATCGTCGAGCTCGGACTCCACCCTGCGATGTTCGTCGCGCAGCGGAGGGATCCGGAGCAGCCGGCGCTCCCAGAACGTCGCGCGGCGGCGGGCGTCACGCCGCACGAGCACGCTCGGATCGTCGAGACCGGCATCGCGCAGCAGCTCGCCGGAACGATGCTCCGCGAACGCCTCGGCCATCTGCTCGCGGATCGGCAGCGACGGGTTGAGCGCTTTGCCGGGGTCCTGGAAGATCATCGCGATCTGGTCGCCCCGCACCCGCCGCATCTCGCGCTCGTCCATCGAGAGCAGCTCGACCGTCTCCCGCCCGGTGCCACCGCAGATCGGACACCCCGCCGCGTCGCACGTCGAGCACGTCCGAGCGGTGCGCCCTTCGCCCCCACAGACGGCACACGCGACGCCGCGCACCCGTCCGGCGCCGTCGCATCCGGTACACACGCGCTTCGGCCGGAACATCGCGAGCCCGCCGGCGTAGATGCCCGGAGGGCTCGGAACGAGCCGGATCAGCGACCGAGCCGTCACGGTCTTGCCGGACCCCGTCTCGCCGACGAGCCCCAGGGTCTCGCCTTCGGCGATGTCGAACGACACGCCGTCGACGGAGCGCGCGATGCCGCGCTTCGTCCGGAAGTGCAGCCGCAGGTCGCGCACGGACAGCAGCGGGGCGTCGAGCGACGGCACCCGTGTGCGGACCGGCGCGCCCGTCGGCGTCTCCACGGACGCGCTCATCGCCCTTCGGTGCGTGGATCGAGGACGTCGCGGAGGCCGTCGCCCAACAGGTTGAAGCCGAGCGACCACAGGAACACCATGGCGCCGCCGAACGTGGCCACCCACCACCGACCGGCGACGATCCCCGACTGGCCCTCGCTCACGAGGTTGCCCCACTCCGCGAGCCCCGCCTCCGCGAGGCCGATGAAGCTCAGCGTCGCGCCGAACAGGACGACCTGTCCCGCCGACAGCGTCGCCTGCACGACGACCGGGGTCATCGCGTTCGGAAGGATGTCCTTGAGGTAGATCCGGAGGCGCGAGTCCCCCATCACCGTCGCCGCGTCGACGTACTCGTTCTTCTTCAGATGGATGATCTGGCCGCGAACGATCCGCGCGTACTTCGGCCAGCCCAGCAGCGCGATCGCGAAGATGATGTTCCGGAACGACGGCCCGAGGATCGCCGCGATCGCGAGCGCCAGCACCATCTCGGGCACCGCGAGGAAGATGTCGACGAACCGCATCAGCCACTCGTCCCACCGGCCGCCGAGGTACCCCGCGAGGCTCCCGACGATCACGCCCACCACGACCGTCACGGTGACGACGATCAGCGCGAGGCGGAGCGACGTGCGGGCGCCCCAGACGATGCCGTAGAGGACGTCGCCGCCCTCGGGCGTCGTTCCGAGGACGTG
Source organism: Actinomycetota bacterium (assembly GCA_035463115.1). Taxonomy (GTDB): domain Bacteria; phylum Actinomycetota; class UBA4738; order UBA4738; family HRBIN12; genus BPGL01. Next base: position 25,315 of record DATHTO010000017.1, read on the forward strand.
GCCGGGCGACCCCGGAGGCTGGTTGACCGCGGACCAGTCGCGCGGCATCTGGTACGGATCGGGCCGGTTCGGCTCCATCAGCAGCGGCGCGAACAGCGCCATGGCGATCAGCGCGACGACGATCGTCGCGCCGGCGACCGTCGTCGGGCTCTTCATCGCCTCGGCGACGAGGCCGCGGATCCGGCGCACCCGCGTCACGAGTCCCGCGAAACGGTCGTCGCCCGCCGCCTGCGGGAGCCGCGGTGCGACCTCTACCACCGTGCGCTCCTCGTCATTCGCCGAGCACCACCCGGCGGTCCAGGTACGCGTACACGACGTCGACGATCAGGTTCACGATGAGGAAGATGACGCCGGCGACGAGGATGAACGCCATGATCGTCGCGCGGTCGCCGCGGATCACGCCGTCGGTGGCCCACCGTCCGATCCCCGGCCAGCGGAAGATCGTCTCGATCACGACCGTCCCCTGCAGGAGCAGCCCCCAGCTCAGGCCGACCACCGTGACGGTCGGGATCAGCGCGTTCCGCCGAGCGTGCCGCTTGATCACGAGCCGTTCCGGCAGGCCCTTCGCGCGCGCCGCATCGACGTAGTCCTCGCCCATCTCCTCGACGAGCGACGACCGCATCATGCGCGCGATCACGGCGGTGCCTTCGATCCCCATGACCAGCGCCGGGAGCGCGAGATGCCAGATCGCGTCGCCGAACGCCCGCAGGTTCCCGCTCAGCAACGCGTCGACCGTGTAGAAGCCCGTCGGATGCGCGATCGACGCGTAGACGTTCGGGTCGAACCGCCCGAGCGGGAAGATCGGCCACACGAGGTAGAAGACGATCACCATCATGAGGGCGAACCAGAACAGCGGCAGGCTCGCGCCGCTGATCGTGAAGATCCGGGTCACGTGGTCGGCGATACGGTTCCGACGGGCTCCCGCGAAGGTTCCGAGGCCGATCCCGAGCACGATGGCGATCAGTCCGGCGAACAGCGCGAGCTCCATGGTCGCGACGAACTTCGCCGGCAGGACCTGGGCCACCGGCGCCACCGAGACGCCGGACCATCCGAGGTCGCCGCGGACGACGCCCGCGAGCCACGCGACGTACTGCTCGGGGAGCGACCGATCGAGCCCGAAGCGCTCGGCCAGGGCGGCCATCTCGTCGGGGGTCATCTCGTGCTCGAGGTAGATCGCGATCGGCGACCCCCCGACGCGGGACAACGCGAAGACGAGGCCCGTGAGCGCGATGAGGACCAGCGGCAGCTTCAGCAGCCTCCGGACGACGTACTCACGGACCTGCAGTCGCGATCCTCCTTCGTCGCCCGCGCGTCCGGACCGGGCCGAGGCCCGACCCGGACGTCACGGTTCGTCCGCCGGTGCTAGCCCTTCGTGTAGAACTTCCAGCGCGGCATCACCCAGAGCGGGTTGTAGCTGAAGTCCTCGACCCAGCACTGGAAGATCTGCAGGTTCACCTCGTCCGCCGCCCAGATCCACATCGGGTCCTCGTAGAGCAGCGGCAGGACCTCCTGGTACAGACGTTCGCGCTCCTCGATGTCGGTCGAGACCGCCGCGCGATCGATCAGGTCGGCGATCTGGTCGGGATTCTCGTAGCCGTCGCGGTACCCCTGGCGGGACCCCCATTCGCCATCGGGATGGAAGTACGTCTCCATGAAGTAGTGCGGATCGAGGAACGGGTCGGCGTTCTTGATCCACATCGCGTACGGCATCGGCGTCTGCGCGTGCGCCTCGTCGAACTGCGTCTCGGCGACCTCGACGACGTTCACGCGGAACCTGTCGTTCAGGGCCTCGAGCGAGTCCTTCAGGATCAGACCGACGGGGCTGAACGTCGGGTTGTTCTCCTCGACGAGGATCGACACCTCGAACCCACGATCCCACCACCCCGACTCGCGGAACAGGCGCTCGGCCTCGGCGAGGTCCTGCTCGTACTTCGGCGCGTCCGGGTCGTAGCCGAGCACGTCGGGCGGCAGGTACGTCGCCTTCGCGCCGAACCCGGCGAGACCCGCGTTCACCATCGCGTCGTAGTCGAACGCGAGGTTGAACGCCTGACGGACGCGCTTGTCCCAGAAGAAGTCGGGCGGGATCGTGTCGCTGTTCGGGAGCGCGGCCGGATCGATGTTCAGGTTGAACGACAGGTGCAGCGGCTCGAGCAGGAACCCCGTGTCGTCGAAGCACACGCCTTCGTCGCTCTCGAGCTCGGCGACGTACTGCGGCGTCGGCTCGACGAGATCGTAGTCGCCGGCCCGCATGCCGAGGACGATCGCGCTGTTGTCTGGCACGACCTCCCACCGCGCGTCGAGGAACGCCGGCTCCCCCCAGTAGTCCTCGAACCGCTCGAAGGTGAGCCGCTCGTTGCGTTCCCACGACACGAACCGGTACGGGCCCGTGCCGACCATGTTCGTCGTCATGTACTCGTTCGGCTCACCCTCCGCCACGCCGCCGTTGGCCTCGACGGCGTCCTGGCTCACGATCGCCGCCGGCGGTGAGTAGGCCACCGTCGTCAGGAAGTACGCGGCGGGTTGCTGCAGCGTGACCTCGAACGTGAAGTCGTCGACGACGCGCGTCTCCTCGATGATGTCCGACAGGATCGGCGCCTGCCCTTCGGGCAGGTTCATCGTCATGACGCGGTCCCAGGAGTACTTCACGTCGTCGGCCGTCAGGTCGGTTCCGTCGTGGAACGTGACGCCCTCCCGGATCGGGAAGGTGTAGACGAGCCCGTCTTCGGAGACGAGGCCGTTCTCCTGCGTCGGAACCTCCGTCGCCAGCATCGGCTCGGGCTCCGCGCTGTCGATCGGAAGGTCGACGAGGAAGTCGTAGACCTGGATGATCGCGCGGTTCCCGTATCCACCGTCGGAGCTCTGCGCCGGGTCGAGCGTCTCGGGCTCGCCGCCGAGCGCGTGGACGAACACACCCGGGTTCTTCACGTCCGCCGAGCCGCCGGGCGCGGCGGTGTCTCCACCTTCGTTCTCGGGCGTCGCCGCGCCCGTGCACGCGGCGGCGAGAAGCGCGAAGGCGGTGAGCGCGACGAGGCTCGAGCGGACGCTCGGGCGTCGCCACGCCGTCCGGCGAGCGAGGCGGCCGGGCGCACCTCCCGTCCGTGCTGTCTCCGACGACCGGGTGCGTCCCATCTCTCGAAGCCCCCTTCTCCACCGCGGTCCGAACGTGACCGACCGACGCGTTCGCCGGACGCTAGGGCACGTTCCTCGGACGGCGCAAGGCAGCGTCCGTTCGATTCGACGTCGAAACGTCTACCGGTGACGACCGTCGACGCGAGGCGGGATCACCGGCAGCACCAGCGATGCGCGTCGACCGTCGGACACGTGGATCGTCGTCGTCCCTCCGAAGACGTCGGAGGGTCGGTCGACGGGATCGGCGTGCGTGTAGATGCCGACGCCGCGCATCTTGCTCCCCTTGAAGTGGCTGAGCTGGGCAGCCTCCGACGTGCCTCCGTACTCGTAGTCGGTCCCGCGGATCGTGACCCCCAGGCGATAGCCGGCAGGCACCACCGCGCTCGTCGGCCAGATCTCGATCTCGAGGTCGTACACCTCGCCCGGCGTCAACGGCTCGACGACGTCATGCGTGTGGTACGGGCGGGCTTCGGTTCCGAGCGACGGATCGGTCCGGCGGTGCGATGCGCGGAGCCACCCTTGCGCGAAGGGGGTGTGCGGATCGACCGCTCCTTGGAAGACGACCTCGTCGCCGTCGGGGTCGTACAGGCGGAGGACGACGAAGAGATCGGCGTCGGTGGTGGTCGACGAGATCGCCACCCGAAGCGACGACGGGCCGGTGATCTCGGTCTCCTCGGCGAACGGGTCGGTCGTGAACGTCACGCCCGGACCGTCGAGCGCTTCGAACGACACCGTCGCATCGCCCTCCGGCGCGTCGTCGCGCAGCGCCATCGTTCGCGCGTCGAGGTACTTCGTCGTCCACCGCGTTCGCGGGATCGGCCAGTCGTCCTCGGTTCGGTCGATGAACCCGCCGTCGATCGTGCGCACGCGCAGCATCACCTTCGGCTGCTCGTCCCACCCGTTGTCGACGCCCTTCAGGAAGTGGTCGAAGAACCGACGCTGCAACGAGACGCCGTGGTCGGTGTAGAACTCCGTCCAGTGCTCGAGCCCGTGGATCTCGAGCCACTTCCGTTCCGACGCTGCGCGGACGAATCCTTCGACGTTCCCACGCAGATGCCGACCACCGCCGCCCCAGTTCCCTGCGGACAGGAACGGCACCACGACGTCGTCCCACCGCGCCGAGCGTTCCCGATGCCACGCGTCGACGAGCGGATGCGCACGTACGTCGGCCGGGTAGTCCGACCGGTTCGCCGCGAGCTCCTCGTCGCTGAGCGTCTCGGGACCGGTGACGAGCTCGCCCGTGACGGCGCTCCTCGCGCCACGCTCGCCGAGGCCGTGCTGCACGGTGGTCGTCGTGCGTCGGTACCAGACGTCGACGGCCTGGCACAGCATCCCTCCGTGGTAGAACATGTCGCGGTAGAAGTCGCTCACGCCCTCCCACGGGATCATCGCGGTGAGGTGCGGCGGCTGCAGTCCCGCGACGAGCCATTGCGTGATCGCGTAGTACGAGATCCCGAGCAACCCGACCTTGCCGCTGCTCCACGGCTGCGTGCCCGCCCACTCGATGCAGTCGTGGAAGTCGCGCGATCCGCGCGGCGAGTACGGCTCGATGTAGCCGGGCGAGCGACCCCATCCCCGCGCGTCGACACGGACGCACGCGTATCCGTGCGGCACCCACTTCTCGGGGTCGCACACCTCCCACGCCTGGTACCGGTTCGACGAGCCCGCTGCGACGTCGGGATGCTTCGAGACCATCGTGTTCCACGCGTCGGGATACCCCTCGGCGAAGTGCAGCCCCTTGCCGTACGGGCCATAGCTGATCAGCACGGGCGCCGGCTCGTCGTCGGGAGGCCGGAACACGTCCGCGCGCAGCACGACGCCGTCGTCCATCGCGATCGGCACGTCCCAGTCGATCCGCATGCCGTCGCGCACCTCGCTGCGGGGCGGCTCGTTCACGACGACGTCCCGTCGTCGGTCGCCGCTCGTGGCGGCACGACCGGGAGCACCACCGACGACGGATGGTCGCCGCCCGTGAAGATCGTCGTCGTGCCTCCGAAGACGTCGGGCGGACGGTGGAGCGGATCGTCGTGCGTGTAGATCCCGACCCCGCGCATCCGGCTGTTCCGGAAGTGACTGAGTTGGGGACCCTCGTCGCCGTCGTACTCGTAGTCCCTGCCGCGGACGGTGAGCGCGACGCGGTACCCCGGCGGAACGACGATGCACGTCGGCCAGATCTCGACGTCGGCCTCCACGATCTCGCCGGGCTCGAGCGGCTGCTCCTCGTCGTGTGGGTGCCACGGTCGGTAGGGCAGCGACCGCGCGGGGTCGAGCTTCCGGTGCGACAACCGGAGCCAGCCGTGACCGATCGGGGTGTGCGGGTCGACGGCGCCTTGGAACACGACCTCCCGATCCTCGGCGTCGAAGACGCGCAGCACGAGGAACAGGTCGGCGTCGGATGTCGACGACGACACGAAGAGCTTGGCGGCGACGGGCCCGGTGATCTCGGTCTCGCGCTCGAACGGCGGCGTCGAGAACGTCACGCCGTCGCTGTCCAGCGCGGCGAACGACGCCGATCCCGCCGCCGTCACGGGCGCGTCGGTCAGGCGACCGTGCTCCGCGTCGAGGTACCGAGGCGTCCAGCTCGTGCGCTCGATCGGCCACGCGTCTTCGCCCCGGTCCACGAAGGTGCCGTCGACGTGGCGTACGCGCAGCAACACCCGCGGCTGTTCGTCCCAGCCGTTGTCCATGTCCTTGAGGAAGCGATCGAAGAAGCGTCGCTGCAGCGCGATCCCGTAGTCGGTGTAGAACTCGGTCCAGTGCTCGAGGCCGTGGATCTCGAGCCACTTCTCGGTGGAGGCGGCGCGCACGAACCCCTCGACGTTCCCGCGCAGATGCAGGGACGAGCCTCCCCAGTTCCCGGCCGACAGGAACGGCGTGACGATGTCCTCGAGGTGCGCCGAGCGCGCTCGATGGAACGCGTCGTCGAGCGGATGCGCGCGGATCTCACCGATGAAGTCGATCCGGTTCGCTTCGAGCTCCTCGTCCGAGAGCGTCTCGGGGCCCGCGACGAGCTCTCCGGTCACGGAGCTCCGCGCGGCCCGCTCACCGAGCCCGTGCTGCACCGACCCGATCGTCCGGCGGTACCAGACGAGCTTCATGTCCGAGCCGATCCCCCCGTGGTAGTTCATGTCGCGGTAGAAATCCGCGAACCCCTCCCAGGGGATCATCGCCGCGAGGTGCGGCGGGCGGAGGGCCGCGACCTGCCACTGGTTGATCGCGTAGTACGAGATGCCGAGCAGCCCGACCTTGCCCGTGCTCCACGGTCTCGTACCGGCCCACTCGATGCAGCCGTAGAGGTCGCGCGCCTCCCGCGGGCTCCACGGGTCGATGCGGCCGGGCGACCGCCCCCAGCCGCGCGCGTCGATGCGCACGCACACGTAGCCGTGGGGAACCCAGCGCTCGGGGTCGACGACCTCCCAGGCCTGGAACCGGTTCGAGGAGCCCTCGAGGATCTCGGGGTGCGACTCGACCATCGCGCGCCACGCGTCGGGATATCCCTGCTCGAACCCGAGGCCCTTCGCGTACGGACCGTACGCGAGGATCGCGGGATACGCGCCGTCGTCGTCGGGACGGAACACGTCGGCACGCAGGACCAGGCCGTCGTCCATCTCGATCGGCACGTCCCAGTCGATCGCCATGCCGGCGTCGCGATCGGGCGCTCCTTGCGTCACGGTGCCATGCCTCCTTCGCCGCGCTCCCCTCGAGGTGGCTCGAGCGTAGAGGGACCAGGCTGCATCGATCGCGCGCCGATGTTTCGATGACGAAGCGACGCACGCGCCGCGGTCATGCCACGACGGCCGCGCGCCCGAGCAGCGCTCGACGTGCGAGCAGCTCGAAGACGGTCTCCACGTCGTCGAGCGCAACCGTCGTCGGAACGACGGGGCGGATCGCGCCCCGCCGGACGAGCTCGATCGCCTCGGCGACCTCGCGGCGGCTCGCGTACCGCGAGCCGCGAACGCCGAGCTGCCGGTGGACGAACGCGCGCGGCTCGACGCGGAACTCGTCCCCGAGCGGGTTCACGCCCTGCACGACGAGGGTGCCTTCGTGCGCGAGCGCGCGGAACCCCCAGCCGAGCGTGGTCGACGACGCGACGTAGTCGAGGATCACGTTCGCCCCTCGGCCGCCCGTCGCCCGGACGACGGCGCCGGCGACGTCGTCCACGCGCCCGTCCACGACGTCGTGCGCGCCGTGCTCGCGCACGAACCCGAGCTTGTCCTCGGAGACGTCGACGCCGATCACCCGAGCGCCCAGCAGCCGCCCGACCGCGACGGCATGGATCCCGACGCCGCCTCCGGCTCCGACGACCACGAGGGCGTCGGTCGGGCCTACGGGCGCGACCGCACGCAGGGCGTGCCACGGCGTCGCGATCGCGTCCACGGTGGCGCACGCGTCGACGCTCGAGACCTCGTCGGGAAGCGGCTCGACGTTGTCGGCCGGAACCACGACGTACTCGGCGAAGCCACCGTCGATCGAGAGGCCGACCATGCCGCGGAGGTCGCGGCACATCGGATCGTGGCCGAAGCGACACGCCTCGCACCGCCCGCAGGTGAGGTACATGTAGACCCACACCCGCCGGCCGACCTCGACGTGCTCGACACCGTCGCCGACCGCGACGACGGACCCCGCGATCTCGTGGCCGAGGATCCTCGGAACCGCGGCGCCGGGCATCGTCGCGTTGCGCCCGCTGCGCATGTTGTTCAGCGTGTCGCCGACGCCGCACGCCTCGACCCGCACGAGCACCTCGCCGCGCGCGGGCTCGGGAACCGGCACCACCGACGGCTCGAGGGGACCGCCCCACTCCCGAAGCACGAGGGCCCGCATGTCGGCGCTCACCGGATCGGTGGCAGGGCCGGGTCCATCAGCTCGCGGTCCGCGATCCCGCGAGGGCGGCCGACACGAACGCGTCGGGCCGCTCGAGCGGAACGAGGTGCGACGCCGCATCGATCGAGACCGCGCGGGCGGGCGCGACGGCGTCGCAGAGCGTGGCGGCCTGCGACGGCGTGATCGTCGGATCGTCCGCACCGGTGACGACGACCGTCGGTGCCGTGATCCGATCGAGACGCCCGGTGAGGTCCGTGCCGCCGAGCACCTCGCAGTAGGACGCGTAGGCCTGCGGGTCGGTCGCGTGGATCATGTCGAGCACCGCGGCGGTGGCGCCGCCGTCGGCGCGCGTGCCCGCCGTCAACCACCGCTCGAGCATGAGGTCGTCGATCGCCGACATGCCCCGCTCGCGCACGAGCTCGGCTCGTGCCTCCCAGAACGAGGTCGTGCCGATCGAGGCCGCCGTGCTGCACAGGACGAGGCCGTCGATCCTCGACGGCGCCTCGGCCGCGGCCCACATGGCCGCCATGCCGCCGATCGACGCGCCCCAGACGTGGGCGCGCTCGGCTCCCACGGCGTCGAGCGATCGGAGGACGAGTGCCCCCAGGTCGTCGATCGACGCCGGCGCCGCCATCCCGATCGAGCGGCCGTGTCCGGGCAGATCGATCCGCACGACCCGGAAGCGATCGACCACGAGGGGCACGACGGCATCCCACATCGCGATCGTCGTCGCGAGCGCGTTCACCAGCACCAACGTCGGCCCGTCGGCCGCCCCCGCCACGGTGCGGAAGGGGTGCATCGCCCGACCCATCCGCACGAGTGTGGCGGCGACCGGCGTTCGCTGTCGACGGGCCGGATGGTTCGACGTCGAACGGCGACCGGACCGCATCCGGATGCCGTCGGTAGCATCGCGCGTCGGCGCCCGAGCGCGCCGGACCGAGGAGGACGCCCGATGAGCTCCGACGTAGCGCCGATCCCCGTCACGCTGATCCCCGGCGACGGCATCGGTCCGGAGGTGGTGCGGGCGGCCCGGCGGATCGTCGAGGCCTCGG
>DATHTO010000018.1:0-2655 GCA_035463115.1 Actinomycetota bacterium
GGACCCGGGAACCCGTGAGGTGCGCGACGCGCTCATCGAGTCGGGCATGGAGGGCGGGATGCAGGAGGCGATGGACGCGCTCGAGCAGGTGGCGAGCTCGCTCGCCTGAGACGCGTCCCGAGGGAGGATCCGGGAGCGGGACGAGAGGTGCTCTCGGATCCTCCTCCGACGTCGGGCTGCTCACCGTGCAAGGTTCGGACCCCCGATGTCCTCCGAGCGATCCACGTCGTTCCAACGTCGGCGATGCGCAGCGTTCGATCACGCAGCGTTCGTTCGGGATGCGTTCGTCGAGGGCGCTCGACCTTTGCTAGCCTCAGGATGCGGGGTGGAGCAGTCCGGTAGCTCGCTGGGCTCATAACCCAGAGGTCGTAGGTTCAAATCCTACCCCCGCGACGATCCGAGGGCGCCCGATCGGGCGCCCTCGCTGCCTGTGCGGCCGCCGCGCGCGCCACCGCGTCGGCCTACACTCCGACCGTGCGCTCCTTCCCGGGTCCCGCGCGCGTCGTCGTCGCGCTCGCCGTCTCGACGGTCGCCGTCCTCCAGCCGGTCGCGGCGTCGGCCGCCCCCGTCGTTCGGACGCCCGTGGACCCGCGTTCCGTCGTGGAGCTGCGGACCAGCGCCGACGCCCGCACCTGGCGCGGCACGATGTCGATCGCGTTCACGAACGCCGACACGTCCCCCCTCGACGAGGTGTACCTCCGGCTGTGGTCGAACGGCGTCCAGGGATGCGATCCACTGGCGATCAGGGTGCGGAACGTCTCGGGCGGGACCGCCGATCCGCCGATCCGGCGATGCACGGCGATGCGGATCGCGCTCGACGGCGCTCTCGCGCAGGGCGAGCGTGGATCGGTCGCGTTCGACCTCACGATCCGGGTCCCGTCACGGAACGACCGGTTCGGTCACGTCCGCGGCGTCTCGTTGCTCGGATCGGCGCTCCCGATCCTCGCCGTCCGTGACGACGCCGGCTGGAACCTGCCGCCGTTCGTCGATCTCGGCGAGAGCTTCTATTCCGTCGCGGGAACGTATCGGGTCACCTTGGACACCCCCGAGGCGGTCGTGGCGTCGACGACCGGCGTGCGCGTCTCGCACCGGGTCGCGGACGGCCGCTCGACGTCGACGTTCGTGGCCCGGAACGTCCGCGACTTCGAGTGGGCGGCCGGCCCGCTGCGCACGATGGCGGAACGCGCCGGACCGACGCGCGTCGTCGTCTCGTACGCGCCGGCGGTCGTCGGGCGTGCCGACGCCGGACGGGTCCTCGCGTACGCCGTGCGGTCGATGCGAGCGTTCGCCCGCGCCTTCGGCCCCTACCCCTATCCCGAGGTGGACGTCGTCGTCACGGGATTCACGTCGTTCGGCGGCATGGAGTATCCGACGCTCGTGTTCTCGAACGTCAGCAAGCGAACGGTCGCCCACGAGCTCGCCCATCAATGGTGGTACGGCCTCGTCGGCAACGACCAGTTCTCCGAACCATGGCTGGACGAAGGGCTGGCCTCGTGGTCGGAGACCCTGCCATGGCACCCCCGGCGCTCCTGCGGAAGCATCCGATGGCCGTCCGCCGGCGCGGAGATGACGAACGACATGCGCTACTGGCGCGCCCACCCCGCCGAGTACGGGACCGTCGTCTACCAGGGCGGCGGATGCATGATGGCGCAGCTCGCCGACGGGTTCGGTCTGCGTCGCTTCCAGCGGATCCTCGCGCGCCTCGCGACGCGGTTCCGGTACGGCGTGATCCGCACGGAGGACCTCCAGCGCATCGTCGAGCGAGCCGCCGACCGGCACTGGCCGGCGTTCCCCGCGAACTTCTGGACCCGCTGGCGCGTGCACCCCTGACGCCGCGGCCGCGCGACCACCCTCCGAGGGACTAGGATTGGCCGGCCGAGGCTGGGTCGCGAAGGAGGAGCCGGTGGCGACGACGAAGGAAGTGGTGGAGAACCTCAGCAGGGTCCCGCTGTTCTCGAGCTGCTCGAACCGGGAACTCCAGACGATCGCGCGCGCCGTCAAGCACGTCGACCATCCCGACGGGACCGTCATCGCTCGGGAGGGCGAGCCGGGCATCGGCCTGTTCGTGATCCAGTCCGGCACCGCCGACGTCACGATCGGCGGCAAGAAGAAGGCGTCGCTCGGGCCTGGCGAGTTCTTCGGCGAGATCGCGCTCCTCGACGGAGGGCCGCGGACCGCGACCGTCACCGCCACCTCCGACATCGAGCTCCTCGGCCTCACGGAGTGGGTGTTCCGCGGGTTGATGCACGAGCATCCGTCGATCGCGATCAAGACCCTCGAAGGGATGGCCGGCAGGCTGCGGAGCATCACGAAGGCCGCGACGGCCTGATCCGGCCCGCCATGGGGTGCCGAGCCCCCGATGGCTGAGGTCCCGTCCGAGATCCACCGTCTGGTCGACGCGCGCGCCGCGGCGCGCGCCGCGAAGGACTTCGCACGAGCCGACGAGATCCGTGACGAGCTCGCCGCGGCGGGCTGGCGGATCGTCGACGGTTCCGATGGACGATCCACGGTCGAGCCCGTCGCACCCGTCGACGCCTCGGCCGCCCGCGCCGCCGCGTCCGGTGACGCCCTCGACCGGACGTCCGGGTACGCCGCCTCGCTGCACTGGGTCTGCGAAGGATGGCCCGACGCCATCGATCGCGCGATCGCATCGTT
>DATHTO010000019.1:0-7669 GCA_035463115.1 Actinomycetota bacterium
GTGAACCAGAGCTCCGAGTACGCGGCCTGCCACAGGAGGAAGTTCGAGATCCGCTCCTCGCCGCTCGTGCGGATCCACAGATCCGGAGGCGGCATGTCCGGGTAGTACAGGCGGCGCGCGATCTCGTCGTCATCGATGCGCGACGGTCTCAAGCGGCCGTCCTGGACGTCACGCGCGATGTCCTTCACGGCGTCGACGATCTCGGCGCGACCGCCGTAGTTGAACGCGATCGTGAAGGTGGTTCCGGTGTTGTCCTTCGTGAGCTCCTCGGCCTGACGGATCTCCTTCAGGACGCTCCGTGGGACGCGCCAGTAGCGGCGTCCCATGAAGCGGATCCGCACGTTCATCCGGTGGAGCTCGTCGCGACGGCGGCGCAGGAGGTTCCGGTTGAAGTTCCTGAGGTAGAGCACCTCGGGTTGCGGCCTCGCCCAGTTCTCGGTGGAGAAGGCGAAGACCGTGAGCCAGTCGACGCCGACCTCGACGGCGCCCTTCACCGTATCCCACAGCGCTTCCTCACCGGCGCCATGGCCCTCGGTCCTCGGCAGCCCCCGCTGCTGGGCCCACCGACCGTTGCCGTCCATCACGATCGCGACGTGGCCTGGCACCTTCGTGCGATCGATGTCGCCCAGGTAGCTGCTCACGGCGCGACCCTCGCGAGCATCGGCGCGGACCGCATCCGCCGCTCGAGGTGGTACTCGGTGAAGCCGAACAGCTTCGCTCGGGCTTCGCGCCGGACGCGATCGTCGGGCGGCGGGAGCGACCCCGCGTCGTTCAGGTCCGCCTGGGCGAGGTCGGCGAGCACGGTGAGGACCTCCGGCGTGACGGGCGCCGCGCCCGGGTCGGCGTCGGCGACGCACACCGCTCCTCCGGTCCCGGCCGACCACAGGGTCGCCTGCGGGCCGCCGCAGACCGCGCACGCGGTCAGGCTGGGATGGAACCCGGAGAGCGACAGCAGCTTCAACAGGAACGACTCGGCGACCGCGGTCGGGTCGGCCGGTCGCGCCTCGAGCGCGCGCAGGCCGCTCAGGAGCAGCAGGACGAGACGGAGGTTCTTCTCGTGGTCTTCCGCGACCTTGTCGACGGCCTCGAGCATCGTCTCGCCGGCCGCGAACAGCCCCAGGTCGCCGCGGATCGCGAGGTGCGGCGCGAGGATCTCGGCCTGGGTGACGGTGTCGAGGGAGCCGCGGCCCCGGTAGAGCATCAGGTTCACGTGCGTGAACGGCTCGAGCCGGGCCCCGAAGCGGCTGGTGGTCTTGCGGATGCCCTTCGCCACCGCCCGGACCTTGCCGGAGCCCTGGGTCATCACGGTCACGATCTTGTCGGCTTCGCCGAGCTTGATCGACCGCAGGACGACGCCCTGCTCCTTGTACGGCGGCATGCGTCGGATGCTACCCCGGTGACCTGCCGCTACACCCTTGCAAGGGTGTTGCGATTCCGTCACGGAGGAAGCGACCGGTCCGCCCGGCGGGGCCGGCGCCGAGCTCGCCTTCAGTCGCCTCTCAGCTCGCGGAACCCCGCGGCAGCGAAGTCGCCGTCGAACGTGAACGCGTCGCGGATCTTCATCGATCGCATCAGCACGAAGCTCGTGGCGTCGACGAACGAGTACTCGCGTTCGTCGTGCTGGCGGAGCCACGCGACCGCTCGTCGCTCGAGGTCCTCGGCGATGTGGATCGTGCGGAGCCGGCGCGACCGCGAGACGGCGTCGAGGAACGCCACGGCGGAGCGGTGCCCGGCCTTGCGCCGGAGGTACGTCCAGGTCTCGCCGCGGACGTGGTTCGACGTGACGAGCTGCGTGTCACCGACGTCGCTCAGCAGCGCCGCAGCCTCGTCGTGGTGCGGGTCCCGACGGTTCCGCAGCGCGATCCAGAACGACGAGTCGACGAAGATCATCGGTAGACGACGTCGTCGACCCGCTCGGCGGGGAAGTCGTCCTCCCCTGCCATCCGGGCGAGGGCGTCCCGCGCGATCGGTGGCGTGGCGCCGACGCGCTCCCGCACGAACCGCCGGATCAGCGCTGCCTTCGACGTGCCCTCTTCGAGCGCGAGGCGACCGAGGGTCCGGTCGAGGTCCTCATCGATCATGATCTGGAGCCGCTTCACGCCGTCCACGTTACATCACCTCGAGGAAGTGATGGTACGAACCGCACCAGCCTCCCCCGACACGCTCGGCAGGCCTCTCCGCCTGGCTCTCCTCAGGCGCCGATCGGGTGCCAGACGGTCTTCATCTCGAGGAGCGCCGTGATCTCGTACGGGCTCTGCGCCCTGGGGTCGTACGGATCGACGGGCGCGGCTCGGTGGACGCGCTTCACGTTCTCGGCCGCGGTGACCTCGACGTCGGCGGCGAGCTCCGATGGGCAGCCGGTGAGGTCGAGGGCATTCACGTCCATGTGGCCGGCGAGCCATGGCAACAGCTCGGTCTTGGAACCGGTCAGGAGGTTCACCACGCCGCCGGGCACGTCGCTCGTCGCGAGCACTTCACCGAACGAGACCGCCACGAGCGGAGCGCGCTCCCCTGCCAGGACGACTGCCGTGTTGCCCGCGACGATCGCCGGCGCGAGCCGGGAGGCCAGCCCGAGCAGCGGCGGCTCGTCCGGCGCGACGACGCCGACGACGCCCGTCGGCTCCGGAAGCGTGAAGTTGAAGTACGAGCCGGCGACGGGGTTCGTTCCGCCGACGACCTGGGCGAGCTTGTCGGCCCATCCCGCGTACCAGACCCACCGATCGATCGCGGCGCTCACCTCGCGCTCCGGGTCGTCGACGCCCGCCTCGCGGAGCTCCGACCCGAACTGGCCGCGACGGCCCTCCATCATCTCGGCGACGCGGTAGAGGATCTGACCGCGGTTGTACGCCGTCTTGGCGGCCCACGTGGCCTGCGCGCTGCGCGCGGCCTTCACGGCGTCGCGGAGGTCCTTCCGAGAGGCGCGGGCGGCGTGCGCCAGCAGTTCCCCGTCGGCGCCCCGGACCTCGAACGTGCGGCCCGACTCGCTCCGCGGGAACTCCCCTCCGATGAAGAGCTTCGCGGTCCGGCGGACCTCGAGACGGTCGCTCATGGCCGACCCTCCAGCTGCAGGTACGGCTCGAGGCCGTGGAGGCCACCCTCGCGACCGAAGCCCGATTCCTTGTAGCCGCCGAACGGCGATGCGGGATCGAACCGGTTGAACGTGTTCGCCCAGACGACGCCGGCTCGCATCCGCTCCGCCATCCAGAGGATCCGCGAGCCCTTCTCGGTCCAGATCCCGGCGGACAGGCCGTACGGCGTGTTGTTCGCCTTCTCGATCGCTTCCTCGGGCGTGCGGAACGTCAGGATCGACAGGACGGGACCGAAGATCTCCTCGCGGGCGATGCGGTGCGACTGCGACACGTTCGTGAACAGCGTCGGCGCGAACCAGAACCCGCGCTCCGGCAGTACGCACTCGGGCTGGTAGATCTCGGCGCCCTCCTCGACGCCGCTGTCGACGAGCTCGCGGATCTTCGTCAGCTGCTGCTTCGAGTTGATCGCGCCGACGTCGGTGTTCTTGTCGAGGGGATCGCCGACGCGCAGGGTCTGCAGGCGGTCCTTCAGCTTGTCGAGCAGCTCCTCGAACACCGGCTCCTCGACGAGCAGCCGCGAACCCGCGCAGCAGACGTGGCCCTGGTTGAAGAAGATGCCGTTCACGACGCCCTCGACCGCCTGGTCGATCGGCGCGTCCTCGAACACGATGTTCGCCGCCTTGCCGCCGAGCTCGAGCGTCAGGCGCTTGCCCGAGCCCGCGAGCTGCCGCTGGATCGTCTTGCCGACGTCGGTCGAGCCGGTGAACGCGACCTTGTCGATGCCGTCGTGGCCGGTGAGCGCGGCGCCGGTCGCGCCGGCCCCCGTCACGATGTTCACGACACCGGGAGGAAGGTCCGCTTCGTGGATCACCTGTCCGAGCAGGAGCGCGGTGAGCGGCGTGGTCTCGGCGGGCTTCAGCACGACGGTGTTGCCGGCCGCGAGCGCGGGCGCGAGCTTCCACGCCGCCATCAGCAGCGGGAAGTTCCACGGGATCACCTGGCCCGCGACGCCGATCGGCGTCGGAACCACGTGCGGGAACGCGTACTCGAGCTTGTCGGCCCAGCCCGCGTAGTAGAAGAAGTGCGCCGCCGCGAGCGGGAGATCCACGTCGCGCGATTCCTTGATCGGCTTGCCCCCGTTCATCGACTCGAGCACGGCGAACTCGCGGGACCGCTCCGCGAGCTGCCGCGCGATGCGGAACAGGTACTTCGCGCGCTCGCTGCCCGGCAGGTCGCGCCAGGTCGAGTCGTAGGCGTCACGCGCCGCCGCCACGGCGAGATCGACGTCCTCCGGTCCGGCCTCGGCGACGTCGGCGAGGTGGTCCTCGGTCGCCGGGTTGATCGTCGGGAACCACTTCGCGCTCTTCGGCTCGACGAACTCCCCGCCGATGAAGAGCCCGTACCGATCCTCGATCCGGACGATGTCGGTCGACTCGGGGGCCGGCGCGTACGTCCAATCGGCCGGCGGCGCCACCGGCGTCGCCGCGGGCGCGGGTCGCATGTCCTTCGTGTCGCTCATCTCGTCCCTAATCGATCGTGAAGTAGTCGGCGCCCTGGTACCTGCCCGTCCGTTCCTTCTCGAGCTGCATCAGCACGTCGTTCAGCAGGCTCGACGCGCCGATCCGGAAGAGATCGGGTGTCAGCCACTCGGGCCCGAGCGTCTCGTGCAGAACGACGAGGTACTGCACCGCCTGCTTCGAGGCGCGCACACCGCCGGCGACCTTGATGCCGACCATCCGTCCGGTGTCGCGGTGCACGTCGCGTGCGGCCTCCATCATCGCGAGCCCGTTCGGGAGCGTGGCGTTGACGCCGATCTTGCCGGTCGAGGTCTTGATGAAGTCGGCGCCGGCCGCCATCGCGAGCATCGACGCCTGGCGGATCCGGTCGTACGACCCCAGCTCGCCCGTCTCGAGGATCACCTTGAGGTGCGCCGGGCCCGCCGCTTCGCGCGCCGCGAGGAGCTCCTCGAACGCCTCGCCGTACCGCCCGCCGAGGAAGAGCGACCGGTTCAAGACGATGTCGACCTCGTCGGCGCCGCTCGCGACGACGTCGCGGATCTCCCGCAGCCGGACCTCGAGGGGGCCGAGACCGCCCGGGAACGACCCGGCGACGCTCGCGACCTTCACCCCGGTCCCCCGGAGCTGTTCCACGGCCGTCGGGATCAGGTTCGGATACAGGCACACCGCGGCGACCGACGGGACCGACGGATCCAACGGGTTCGGGCGGACGGCCTTCGCGCAGAGGGCGACCACCTTGCCCACGGTGTCGACTCCCTCGAGCGTCGTGAGGTCCATGCACCGGATCGCCAGGTCGAGGGCCCAGCGCTTCGCGTCCTTCTTGATCGACCGCTTCGCGAGCGACGCGGCTCGCTCCTCGAGACCCACCGCGTCGACCGCGGGCGTCCGACGGACGAGACGCGTGGCGTCGCCCGGCTGGATCGTCGCGTACGGGGTGATCGGGGCCGACTGCGTCATGGGAGAGGCATCGTAGCCCAGCCTGCGATGACGGCTGCCGGGCAGACCCCGCTACCCTGGAAGCCCTCGACCGGAAGGAACCGAACCACGATGCGTCGCGCCGTTCCGATCCTCGTCGCCGTGGCGGCGTCCCTCGCGCTCGCCGCGTGCAGCTCCGAGCCCGCCGCTCCCGAAGACCTCTGCCCGAACCCGAGCGAGGCGACGACCATCGAGCTCGCCGACTTCTCGTACGCGCCCGGGTGCGCGGCCGTCGACGCCGGGTCGTCGCTCGAGCTACGGAACGTCGGCGACGCCCCCCACACGTTCACGGTGAACGACACCGGGATCGACGTGAACGTGGACGCCGGCGGCACCGCCACGGTCGAACTCACCGGGATCGCCGCGGGCACGTACGAGGTCGTCTGCACGCTGCATCCCCAGATGGAAGGCGCGTTGCAGGTCGCCTGATCAGAGGGCCGTCGGCGCGTCGGCGACCGGCACGGCGACGCGGCGCCCCTCTCGGCGCGAGGCGAGGACCGCCCCGGCGATCACGAGCGCGACGCCGACGACCCCGAGCGGACCCACGTCGTCGCCGCGCAGCCAGACGCCGAGCGCCATCGCGACGACCGGGATGAGGTACGTCGCGAACGACGCGCGCGTCGACCCGACGCGACCCACGAGGGTGCCCATGAGGGCGAACGCGATGCCCGATCCGAACACGCCGAGCGCCGCGACCGACCCGAGGGATGCCCAGGCGAAGTCGGACGACGGCACGCTCAGCGCGCCGAGCGGCGCCGTCCAGAGGGCGGCGAGCGACAGGACCCGCGCCATGACGGCGAGCGACCCGTAGCGCTGCTGGATCGGTGCCGCGATCGTGATCGCGATCCCGTAGCACACCGTGGCAAGCAGCACGAGGACGACGCCGACGAGCTCGCTCGAACCCTCGCCCGCGGTCGGAAGCGCGATCGAGGCGATGCCGGCGAAGCCGAGGCCGAGTCCGAGCAGCTGCACGCGGCCGGGGAGCCGACGGAGCAGCAGGCTCGTGGCGACCGCGGTCAGCACCGGCACGGCGCCGTTCAGCATCCCGACGACGGCCGACTCGACCCACTGCTGCGCGATCGGGAACAGCGTGAACGGGATCGCGACCCACAGGAACGACAGAGCGACGAGCCGGGCGCGATCCTCGGTGGCCACGCGCCCGCGCCGCGCGGCGGGCACGAGCCACAGGACCGCCGCGCCGAACGCGACGCGGAGCCACGTGATCAGCCCCGGCTCGAACGCCTCGAGCCCGACGGCGATGAAGACGAACGACGAGCCCCAGATCGTTCCGACGCCGAGGAACAGCGCCCAGTCGAGGACCGAGAACGCCTCGCGGTTCGTGCCGTGGGCGGTCGACAGGATGCGGGCGGTCACGGCGCGAGAGGGTATCGCCCGGCCGGATCGGTCACAGACCGAGCCGGTCGATCGCCTTCGGGTCGCGCTGCCACTCCTTCACGACCTTGACGCGGAGGTCGAGGTAGACCCGTCCGCCGAGGAGGAGCTCCATCTCCCGGCGGGCGCGGGTTCCGATGTCGCGGAGGGTCGCGCCGCCCTTGCCGATCACGATGCCCTTCTGGGAGTCGCGTTCCACCACGAGGTTCGCGTGCACGGACGTGAGGTCGCCTTCGGTCTCGATCTCCTCGACGACCACCGCGATCGAGTGCGGCACCTCCTCGCGCGTGACGGCGAGCGCCTGCTCGCGCACGAGCTCGGCGAGCCGGACGTCGAGCGCCTGGTCGGTGACCTCCTCGGACGGGAAGTACCGGGGACCGTCCGGCATCCTCGCGACGACGAGATCGCGGAGGTGGTCGACGCCCCGGCCTGTCGTGGCCGACACCGGAACGACCTCTGCGTAGTCGCCCAGGTCCGAGGCCGCCGCGAGCTGCTCGACCTCGCTCCGGTTCCGCGTGGCGTCGATCTTGTTCACGACGGCGAACGCCGGCGCGCCTGACGTCGCGACCTGCCGCTCGTACACGAAGGCGTCGCCGCGTCCGACGCCCGCGGCCGCGTCGACGACGTGCAGGACCAGGTCGACGCCGACCACGGCGTCGCCCACGAGGTCGTTGAGCCGCGCGCCGAGCGCCGTCCGCGGTTTGTGGAAGCCCGGCGTGTCCGTGAAGACGACCTGGACCTCGTCGGTCGTGAGGA
>DATHTO010000020.1:0-79356 GCA_035463115.1 Actinomycetota bacterium
CACGTCGTCGGGAACCTCCACCGGCGGGCGCCTCGCTTGCGCTGCGACACGACCGGACCCACCACCTCGGGGATCACGTCGCCGGCGCGCCGGACGATCACCGTGTCGCCCGGTCGGACGTCCTTGCGCGCGACCTCGTCCTGGTTGTGGAGCGTCGCGGTCGTCACCGTCACGCCGCCGACGAACACCGGCTCGAGCCGGGCGAACGGCGTCACCTTGCCGGTCCGGCCCGTGTGGACCTCGATCGCGCGCAGCAGCGTCGTGCGCTCCTCGGGAGGGAACTTGTACGCGATCGCCCACCGCGGCGCCTTCGACGTCGAGCCGAGCTCGTCCTGGAGCGCGATCCGGTCGACCTTGATCACCGTGCCGTCGATCTCCCAGTCGACGCTGTGGCGGTGCTGGTGCCAGTGGTCGAGGTACCCCTTCACGCCGTCGAGGTCGTCGCGCGCCTCGGTCGTGGGCGCCACCGGGAGGCCGGCGTCGGCGGCCCACGCGAGGAACCCGAGGTGCGACTCGAAGCGCACGCCCTCGGCGGCCCCGAAGGAGTGCACCCACAGGTGCAGCGGTCGCGAGGCGGTGACGCGCGCGTCCTTCTGGCGGAGGGACCCGGCGGCGGCGTTCCGCGGGTTCGCGAACGGGCGCTGCTCCCGCTCGGTGAGCTGCCCGTTCAGCTCCTCGAAGGCCTCGACCGGGAGGTACATCTCGCCGCGGACCTCGATCAGGTCGGGTGGGTCGGCGAGCGTGAGCGTTCGGGGGACGTTCCGCACCGTGCGGACGTTCGCGGTGATGTCCTCTCCCGTGACGCCGTCGCCGCGCGTGGCGGCCCGCACGAGCACACCGCGCTCGTACGTGAGCGCGCAGGCGACGCCGTCGATCTTGAGCTCGCACGCGAACGTCGCCGCGTCGCCCACGCCTCGGACGACGCGCTGGTACCACGCCTCGAGCTCCTCGAACGAGAACGCGTTGTCGAGCGAGCGCATCGGCGCGAGGTGCCGGACCGGCGCGAACAGCGCCGCTGGCGCGCCGCCGACGGTCTGCGTCGGGGAATCGGGGGTCTGCAGCTCCGGGAACTCGGCTTCGAGCTTCTCGAGCTCGCGCATCAGCGCGTCGTACTCGACGTCGGCGACCTCGGGATCGTCGAGGACGTGGTACCGGTACCGATGGTGCTCGATCGACGCGCGGAGCTCCTCGACGTGGACCTTCGCGTCGGCCCGGCGGCGTTCTTCGGGCGACGCGGTCGCCGTGACGTCGCCGTCGGGACCGGCGGCGGCCCGAGCCCGGGCTCGCGGGGTCATCCCGCGATCTCCACGCCACCCGCGACGCCGATGCGGTCCCCCACGACGACGACACCGCCGATCACGCCGGGGACGCGCTGGAGGTAGTGCAAGGCCATCCCGAACCCGTCGGGCTTCGGAAGCACGGCCTGCACGCCGGCCGCCGCGGCGTCGGCCAGCATGCACGACGACGCGATCACGGCCAGACCGTCGGGACCACCACCGTGACGTCCGCGGCCGAGCGTCGTCGAGACGCCGACGCCGCGAGCGTCGGGCTCGAGGGCCACGGTGATGGGCGCGCCTCCGTGGCGTTTCACCGCGAGCTTCTGGCGTTTCCGCGCCTTCAGGAAGTAGTCGCCGTCGCACGCGACCGTGACCTCGGAGAGCGACGAGCCGAGGACCCGGCCGACCTGGTCGACGACCGCCCCCCGGAACGTGAACATCGGGCCGACGGCCGCCGACGTGGCCGCGACGATCATCTCCCGGACGACCTCCGGCGCGTCGTTCGCCGGACCCTCGATCGGCCGCTTGCTCTGCCGGAATTCCGGGTACCGCAGCGCGTACGACTGGAGCTGCTCCCAGAACGAGAGCGCGGCGGCGCGCGATTCCTCGGCGACGTCGTCGGGCGCGGTGATCCGCAGGACGAGGTCCTGCACCTGGATGTCGAAGCTCCTCGGCCGCTTCCTGAGGAGCCTCACGCCGATGCCTCCGCACGCTCGACGTCCCGCTCACGGAACGCCCGCACGATCCGCCCACCGCCGAGCAGATCCTCGCCCCGGTAGATCACCAGGCTCTGTCCCGGTGCGACGCCGCGCTGCGGGACCGAGAACGTGACGCGGGCGCACGACGCGCCGGGCTCGATCACGGCGGCGACGTCGTCGCCTCGGTACCGGACCCGGACCTGCGCCTCGAACGGACCATCGGACGGCGGGTCCCCGCCGACCCACGACACGCGGTCGATCTCGGCGCCGGCACGAGCGAGGAGTTCGCCCGGCCCGACGACGACCCGGTTGCGCTCCGCGTCGAGGTCGACGACGTACACCGGCTCACCAGTCGCGACGCCGAGCCCGCGGCGCTGGCCGACGGTGAAGGCGAACGTCCCATCGTGCTCGCCCAGCACGCGCCCGTCGGCGTGCACGACCTCGCCGCCCGGGCGGACGAGCGCAGGCATCTGCTCACGCACGAACCCTCCCGCGTCTCCGGCGGGGGCGAAGCACAGCTCCTGGGAGTCCGGCTTCGCCGCCGTCGGAAGCCCGAACGCCTCGGCGAGCCGCCGCGTCTCGGCCTTCGGCTGCGCGCCCACCGGGAACAGCGACCGCGCGAGCTCCCGCTGCCCGAGCATGTGGAGCATGTAGGACTGGTCCTTCGCGCGGTCGAGGCCGCGCAGCAGCCGCCACCGGCCGTCGGACCGTCGCTCGGTCCGGACGTAGTGTCCGGTCGCGACGGCATCGACGCCGCGCTCGTCCGCGAGCCGCAGGAACGCGCCGAACTTGATCTCGCCGTTGCAGCGCGCGCACGGGTTGGGGGTGCGGCCGGCCCGGTGCTCGGCGGCGAAATCGTCGATCACCGCCCCCTGGAACGGATCGGAGAGATCGACCACCTCGAAGGGCACGCCGGCGACCGCCGCGGACGCCTCGGCATCGGCCCGCGCCGTGGGGCCGCAGCAGCCGTGGTCGACCCCGTCGGCGAGCTGCACGAGGCGCAGGTGGACGCCCACGACGTCGTAGCCATCGCGCGCGAGCAGGCACGCCGCGACCGACGAGTCGACCCCGCCGGACATCGCCACGAGCACGGAACCCTTCGGCATCCCTCCAGGCTACCGGCAGGTCAGGACGCCGGCGGTCCGCCGCGCGACCGTATCGTGGTTCCGATGCTCGAGGCGCGGTTCGACGATCTGACGCGTGGGACGGCGGGGTTCCGTCTCGTCGATCCGGTCGGCGTGCTCGAGGCCACCCGCCTCGCGGAGGTCGCGCCGACGATCGCCGCCGCGGAGGCCGCGGCCGCCCGGGGCCTGTGGGTCGCGGGCTTCGTCGCGTACGAGGCCGCCCCGGGGCTCGATCCCGCCCTCCGCGTCCGTCCTCGTCGTGACGACGACCCGCTGCCGCTCGCCTGGTTCGCGATGTTCGACCGCCGGGAGGAGACCCAGCTGCCGGAACCGCCCGACGCGACGCCGGCGGCGGATGGTTCCGCGTGGCGTCCGTCGGTCGACCGGAACCGCTACGACGCCGCGATCGCCGCGATCCACGAGCGGATCGCGGCCGGCGACACGTACCAGGTGAACCACACGCTGCGGCTGCGCTCCACGGTGCGCGGCGATGTGCGCGGGCTCTACCGCGACCTCTGCTTCGCGCAGCGCGGCGCGTACGCCGCGTACGTCGACACCGGGCGCATCCGCGTCGCGTCGGCATCGCCGGAGCTGTTCTTCCGGATCGACGGCGACCGCCTGATGACGAAGCCGATGAAGGGGACGGCGCCCCGCGGCCGATGGCTGGCCGAAGACGAGGCGGTGCGGGAGAGCCTGCGAGGTTCCGTCAAGGACCGCGCCGAGAACGCGATGATCGTCGACCTGCTCCGCAACGACCTCGGACGGGTCGCCCGTTCGGGTTCGGTGCGGTGGAGCGACGTGTTCGACGCCGAGCGGTACGAGACGGTGTGGCAGCTCACGTCGACCGTTTCGTGCGAGCTCGAGCCGGCGGCGGACCTCGTCGCGGTGTTCCGGGCGCTGTTCCCCTGCGGGTCCGTGACCGGCGCACCGAAGGTCTCCACGATGGGGATCATCGCCGAGCTCGAAGACTCCCCCCGCGGCGTCTACTGCGGCACGGTCGGCTTCCTGGCGCCGCCGGGCGCCGACGGCCCGCGGGCGCGGTTCAACGTCGCGATCCGCACGGTGGTGGTCGACGCCGAGACCGGCGCCGCCGAGTACGGCGTCGGCGGCGGGATCACCTGGGACTCACGGGCCGAGAGCGAGTACGACGAGACGGTCGCGAAGGCGCGCGTCCTGACGGCGCGACGACCGCGGTTCGAGCTCCTCGAGAGCCTGTGTCACGACCCCGGCTCGGGGTACCGGCGACTGGACGAGCACCTGAGGAGGCTCCGTGACTCCGCCGCGTACTTCGGGTTCGCTCACGACGGCGACGAGATCCGCCGGTCGCTCGATCGCGCGGCCGCGAGCGTTCCGGATCGGCCGTCGAAGGTGCGTCTCCTCCTCGACCGGCGTGGACGCGTGTCGACCGGCGCTGCACCGCTCGTGACCGACGACGGACCCCTGCGACTGGCGATCGACCAGGCCGAACCGGTCGATCCCACCGACGTCCTGCTCTTCCACAAGACGACGCTCCGCGATCGGTACGAGCAGGCGAAGGCCCGGCATCCGGCCGCCGACGACGTGGTGCTCGTCAACACGCTGGGGTGCGTCACGGAGACGACCGTCGCGAACATCGCCGTGTCGATCGACGGGATCTGGTGGACCCCGCCGCTCGACGACGGTCTGCTCCCGGGGACCGAGCGCGCGGCGCTCCTCGACGCCGGCGAGCTGAAGGAGCGCTCCATCACGATCGAGGAGCTTCGGAACGCCGACGCGATCGAGGCCTACAACTCCGTCCGCGGCCGTCGCCGCGCGACCCTCAGCCCGGACTGAGCATCAGTCGTCGATCGCGTGGTCGCCGGGGAAGACGAACGGCTGCATCGTCGCCTCGTCGAGGGGGCAGGCGCAGATCGGGCACCGCGGCGGCTCCTCGTACACGAGCACGGTTCGCTCGCAATAGGGGCACTCCCCCATGCGCATCGGAAGCGCAGGTTCACGTGTCTCGTTCGTCATGTGAGCGTTCCGCGTCCGGGGGGAGCGGTCCTGGAGAACCATCGGTCGGTCCCCCATCCCTCTTGAACGGGTCCCCCGTTCGTTGCGTGTGCGCGGAACGCGACGAGGCCCCCCGGGAGCGG
Source organism: Actinomycetota bacterium (assembly GCA_035463115.1). GTDB lineage: Bacteria > Actinomycetota > UBA4738 > UBA4738 > HRBIN12 > BPGL01. The sequence goes on from DATHTO010000020.1 coordinate 5,214, forward strand.
GGAGCCTCGGATCGGTCGTGCGGTTCGCGGCGATCAGGCGGCGGCCTTCTTGCTCCTCCGCTTGCCGCGCGGGATGTACGTGTGGACGGGTTCGTGTTGCCAGCAGTACTGCCATTTGTTGTAGCGGGACAGCTTCGTCTGGCAGTCCGGATCGGCGCACACGCGACCCTCCGAGTACTGCCGGTTGGGCCTCGGGAGCGACCGGACCGACGCACCCCGGAACCTCTCCTCTGACACCTCGCTCACATCCTTTCACGAGGGTCCGCGACGGCGGGCAGGTTCGGACCCTCGTGTGGTGTTCGAACGCTCCCCTGGACCGGTTCATTCCTCCATGACGCATCGGCACGGGTGCAGAGGTTCGGGAGATGCGAAGGACCGTCGGTGCGCGGGAAGCCCGCCCGTCTACGCCGGAGAACCGAACCGTGGCGGACGTTTCTCGAGGAACGCGGCCATCCCCTCGCGCTGATCGGACGTACCGAACAACGCCAGGAACGCGTCGCGTTCGGCGCTGATCCCGGGCTCGCCGGGCGTCGCGATCGCGGCGCGGAACGCCTCCTTGGCGGCCGCCAACGCTTGCCGAGGCCCCTCCGCGAACCGCCTGGCGTCGTCGATCGCCGTTCCGATGACCTCGTCGGCGGAGAGCACCTTCTCGGCGAGCCCGATGGCGGACGCCTCGCTCGCGGCGACGATGCGGCCCGAGTAGACGAGCTCGCGCGCGCGTCCGACCCCGACCAGCGGCACGAGCCGTTGCGTGCCGCCGGCCCCGGGGATCACGCCGATGGTGACCTCGGGCTGCCCGACCTTCGCGTCGTCGCCCAGGTACCGCAGGTCGCAGGCGAGGGCGAGCTCGAGGCCGCCGCCGAGCGCGTAGCCGTTCACCGCCGCGATCGCCACCTTCGGGATGCGTTCGAGCAGGTCGCACGCCGTACCGAGAGCGTCGACCGACGGCCGGACCTCGTCGGGTCCCCACGTGGCCATCGCCTTGATGTCGGCGCCGGCCGCGAAGATCGTCCGGCCCCCCCACACGACGATGGCTCCGACGTCATCCCGCTCGGCGGCCTCGCGGATCGCGTCCTGCAGCGCGAGCCCCATCTCGAGGTCGATCGCGTTCGCGGGTGGCCGGTCGAGCCGGATCACCCCGACGCCGTCGTCGATCTCGAGCCTTGCCGGGGCCGTCGCCGCTCCGTCGCCCATCGCGCGCGGAGCTTACCCCTCACCTGCGCGAGCGAGGGTCGCGCGGAGGCCCTCGAGGAGGCCCGTCCGAGCGACGCCGAACGCCTCCGCGGCATCGGGGTCGCCGTCGGCGCGTCCGGCCGATCCGATCCAGGCGGCGGCGACCGTCGAGATCGGAACCTCGAGCAGCGCGGTCAACCGTCGCGCCGCGTCGGCCGGATCGTCGATCGCCGTCGGTGACCGCTCGTCGTCGCGCAGCACGTGCACGAGCTCGCGCAACGGCACCATCTCCGGACCCTCGAGAGCCCACGTGCCCGCGAGCGCGCTCGTGTGGTCGTCGAGCACGGCGACGAGCGCGCCGACGTCGTCGGCGAACACGGGAGCGACGAGACGCTCCGGGTCGCCGGCGACGAGCGGCGGATCGGCGAGCGCGCCCTGGACGACGGCCGTGAACCAGAGGCCACCGACCCCGTAGACCGGAGCCAGCCGCACGATCGCGTGCTCGAGCCCGCTCGATGCGACGACCTCTTCGGCGAGTCCCTTGCCCCGCAGGAACGGATCATCGGACGCGACGTCAGCGCCCGGGACCGACACGAGGACGAAACGCCGCACCCCGGCCTCGCTCGCGGCCGCGACGGCGGCGACGGCCGAGTCATGGTTCGCGGCGAGGACGGCGTCGTCGTCGAGCTGGTTCGGACCGCCGATCAGATGCACGATCGTGTGGACGCGGGGCAGGATCTCGGCGAGATCGTCGGCGCGCTCGATCGGACGCACGGCGACCTTCGCGCCGATCGCGCGCAGGGCTTCGGCCGTCTCGGGCCGGCGGACGGTCGCGCGGACCTCGTCACGTTCCACGAGGGCGCGGACGACCGCGTCCCCCACGACGCCGCTCGCGCCGGTCACCATCACGGTCATCGCGTCAGGCTATCGGCGGGCGTCTCCCAGCGGACCGGGCGGCGCGGGCACACCTGCGCGACGCCTCGCATCTGCATCCTCGCGTTGCACCTGCAACTCGCTGCTACACTCGCCGACCGATGGAACGGGGAACGCACGACTTCGCCGACGTGATCGACCTGCTGCGCGAGCGCGGCCTGCGGATGACGCCGCAGCGTCGAGCGATCGTGTCCGAGGTGATGCGGACGCAGGGCCACATCTCCCCCACCCACATCGCGCGGCGCGTCCAGGGCGACATGCCGGGCGTGAACGCCTCCACGGTGTACCGGACGCTCGCCCTCCTCGAGGAGGTCGGCGTGCTCCAGCACTCGCACCTCGAAACCGGAGCGGAGTACCACCGGGCAGAGGACGCGCAGCACGTCCACCTCACGTGCCATCGCTGCGGGCGCGACGACGCGCTGTCGCTCGACGAAGCGCGGAAGCTCTCCCAGCTGATCCACCGGCACCACGGCTTCGAGGCCGATCTGACGCACTTCGCGATCACGGGGCTCTGTGCCGAGTGCGCCGCGCTCGCGAGCTGACTCAGGCGCCCCGGCCGACGGCGAGCGCCGGATAGAACCCGAACGGCAGCTCGAGCCGGTTCGCCGCCATCAGCGACTCGTCCGCCAGCAGGTCGGCCGTGGACCCGTCTGCCACGATCCGGCCGTCGTTCATCACGACGGCCCGTGGACACAGCTCGAGCGCGTACGGGAGGTCGTGCGTCACCATCAGCATCGTGATGTCGAGCGACCGGAGGATGTCGGCGAGCTCGCGCCGTCCCGCCGGGTCGAGGTTCGACGACGGCTCGTCGAGGACGAGGATCTCGGGCTCCATCGCGAGCACCGTCGCGACGGCGACGCGTCGCCGCTGGCCGAACGACAGGTGATGCGGCGGCCGGTCGGCGTGCGCCGCCATCCCGACCGCCTCGAGCGCCTCCATCACACGGCGATCGAGCTCGCCGCCGCTCACGCCGAGGTTCGCCGGCCCGAACGCGACATCGTCGCGGACCGTCGGCATGAACAGCTGATCGTCGGGGTCCTGGAACACGACGCCGACCCGACGACGGATCTCCTTCACGTGGTCGCTCGTCGCGGGAAGACCGCCGATCCGAACCTCGCCGTGCTGCGCCGGATGGATCGCGTTCAGGTGGAGGACGAAGGTCGTCTTCCCCGCGCCGTTCGGGCCGAGGAGCGCCACGCGCTCGCCCCGCTCGATCGCGAGATCGACGCCGACGAGCGCGGGGGTGCCGTCGGGGTAGCTGAACGCCAGCCGGCGGACCTCGAGGGCGGGCGTCACGCCACCGTCCCCCACGCCACGACGCAGACCAGCAGCGCCACCGCCGGAACGGCGAGCGCCACGATCCAGGCGTCGGTCGACGCCGCCGCGCCGGTCACGTCGGGCATCCGTCCGTCGTACCCCCGTGCCGTCATGGCGAGGTAGACGCGCTCGCCGCGCTCGTACGAGCGGATGAACAGCGCACCGGCCGACGCCGCGACCGCGCGGGCCTGCCACAGCCAACGGGGATCGTGGCCACGGGAGAGCCGGGCCACCCGCATCCGCCGCATCTCATCCGCGATCACGTCGAGGTAGCGGATCATGAACGAGGCGATCGACGTGATGACGCGCGGCACGCGCAGCCGCTCGAGACCCTGGAGGAGCTCCGGCATCGTGGTCGTCGACGCCACGATCACGCTCGCCGCGACGCCGAGGGTCGCCTTCGCGAGGATGTTCCAAGCCCCCCAGACGCCCTCGCGCGACACCGCGACGCCGAGCACGTCGATCCGCTCGCCGGCGGCGAGGAACGGCAGCAGCACCGCGAACGCCACGAACGGAACCTCGATCGCGAGCCGCCGGACGACGAACCCGAACGGAAGGTCCGACGCGGCAGCGAGGAACGCGACGATCGCGGCGTAGGCACCGAACGCCCAGATCGCCTCGCGCGGCGTCGCCACGACGACGAAGACGAACAGGAGCTGCGCCGCGATCTTGCATTCCGCGGGGAGCGCGTGGAGACGGCTGTGTCCGTGGTAGTAGAGCGCGTGCGCGTGTGCGCCGCTCATGCGGGAGGGGCCGCGGCTCCGCTCGCGTTCGCGCGACGCCCGCGGATCGTCCGGATCGTGGCGAACAGCAGCGCGCCGACGCCGAAGGTGAGCACGACGCCGACGATCCCCGCGAGCCCGGTCGCGAGACCCTCGTCGTCGACACCCTCGACGCCGTACTCGGCGAAGGTGGAGTCGCCCAGGGCGTGATCCCGCGCGGACCCATCGAAGCCCTGGTCGATCGAGACCTTCTCGAGACCGTCGGGCGAGCTGCTCGCGAGCGGACCGACGAAGAACGCCAACCCGAGCGACACGAGGAGCCCGCCGGCGATGAACAGGCCGATCGTCGTCCTCGACGTCGTGCGGGCCATCACCGGCCTCCCGTCGCGACGGTCGATGGTGGCAGCACCGTGGGCGTCGGCCGCAGATCGCGGGCGCCGTAGACGAGATCGGACCGGGCGGCGAGCACCGCGGCGACGGTCAACGCGGTGAGCAGCCCCTCGCCGACGCCGATCAACGCGTGGACGCCCACCATCGCCGCGAACACCGTCGACAGATCCACGCCCGTCGTGCCGCCGATCGAGTACTCGGCCCAGAAGGCGATCGAGGCGAGCACCACCGAGATGCCGGCGGCGATCCCCGACGCGAGCACGACGCTCGGACGCGTGCGAGGGAGCACGGCGCGGAGGGCGGCGAAGACCGCGTAGCCACCGATCCCGCCGACGAACGACATGTTCAGCACGTTCAGACCGAGCGCCGACAGGCCGCCGTCGGCGAACACGAGCGCCTGGATCAACAGGACGAGGGCGACGCACACCGCTCCCGTCCAGGGTCCGACCAGGACGGCCGCAAGCACGCCGCCGAGGAGGTGCCCGCTCGTGCCCGCGGCGACCGGGAAGTTCAGCATCTGCAGGGCGAAGACGTACGCCGCGACGAGGCCCGCGAGCGGCGCCGCGCGGTCCTCGAGCTCGTTCGCGGCCTTCCGGACGGCGACCGCGATGCCTGTGAGCGTCGCGGCGCCGGCCGCGACGGAGACGGGAGCGTTGATGAATCCGTCAGGGATGTGCATGTCGCCCTCCGTCGCGGTGAAGCGTCAGGTTGCAGTTGCAAGTCGCTGCATCAAGCCCGCATGGCGAATCTACGAGCGTCCGCGAGATGCGTCAAGCGGCGGCCCGCAGGCGAGCTCAGAACGAGGCAGCTTCTCGCCAGGTCCCGAAGACGGCCTGGAGGGCGGCAACGGTCTCGCCTTCGGTGCACCGCGCCCGCGCACACGCGATCAGCGGTCGGATCAGGTCCGCGTCGTCGTCGCGGGCCGCCGCCACGAGCTCCGCGAGCGCACGCTCCGCCGCGGCCTCGTCGCGTTCGGACCGCGTGCGGGCGACGGCCTCGCGCTGCGCGACCTCGGTGGAGAAGGGGATCTCGAGCACCGGCACGACCTCGTCGGCATCCTCGACGAAGCGGTTCACGCCCACCTGCACGAGCTCGCCCGCTTCGAACCGCCGCTGTTCCTCGAACGACGCCTCAGCGATCTCCTTCACGATCCACCCCGTCTCGACGCCGCGCAGCACGCCTTCGAGCATGGACCCCTCCCCCATCCGTTCGAGCTGCGCGAAGATCTCCTCGGCACGCTCCTCGATCCGATCCGTCAGCGACTCGACGAGGAACGAGCCACCCAGGGGGTCGGCCACGTCGGCGACGCCGGTCTCGTACGCGATCACCTGTTGGGTCCGCAGCGCGAGCGTCGCCGCCTCTTCGGTCGGAAGCGCCAGGACCTCGTCGAGGGCGTTCGTGTGGAGCGACTGCGTCCCTCCGAGGACGGCGGCGAGCGCCTCGATCGCGGTGCGGACGACGTTGTTCGACGCCTGTTGGGCCGTGAGCGAGACCCCCGCGGTCTGCGTGTGGAACCGCAGGCGCTGGGCGTTCGGATCGGTGACGCCGTACCGGTCGCGGAGCCACCGCGCCCAGATCCGTCGCGCCGCTCGGAACTTCGCCACCTCTTCGAACAGGTCGATGTGGGCGTCGAAGAAGAACGAGAGGCCCGGCGCGAACCGGTTCGGATCGAGTCCGCGACCGATGCCGAGCTCGACGTACGCGAACCCGTCAGCCAGCGTGAAGGCGAGCTCCTGCGCCGCCGTCGAGCCCGCCTCGCGGATGTGGTACCCCGAGACGCTCACGGGATGGAACCTCGGAACGCGCTCGACGCAGAAAGCCATGAGGTCGGCGATCAGCCGGAGGTGCGGCCGGGGCGGGAACAGCCATTCCTTCTGCGCCGTGTACTCCTTGAAGATGTCGGTCTGGAGCGTGCCGTCGAGGCGCTCCCAGGGCACCCCCTGGGCCTCGGCGGCCGCCAGGTACGCGGCGAACAGGATCGGCGCGGGTCCGTTGATCGTCATCGAGACGGAGACGTCGTCGAGCGGGATGCCGTCGAACAGCACGATCACGTCGTCGAGCGAGTCGGTCGCGACGCCGCACCGTCCGACCTCGCCCTCGGCGCGCGGATCGTCGGAATCGAGCCCCATCAACGTCGGCATGTCGAAGGCCACCGACAGGCCGGTCTGCCCGCGGTCGAGCAGCAGGCGGTACCGGGCGTTCGTCTCCGCAGGCGTGCCGTAGCCGGCGAACTGCCGCATCGTCCACAGCCGGCCGCGGTACATCGAGCCGTAGACGCCGCGCGTGTACGGGAACGATCCGGGGACCCCGAGGTCGCGTTCCGCGTCGAACCCGTCCGGGACGTCGCGGTAGACGGCGTCGAGCGGTTCACCGGATCGCGTCGCGTTCCGCGTGGGCTCGTCCTGGCCCGTGGCGCCTCCTCGTCTTCGGCCGAGCGCGATCGTCAGCGCTCGGCGAGCCGTCCCTCCAGGATAGAGGCAGCGCGGTAGGGATCCACCCGGCGGTGTTCCAGGTCGGCGAGCAGCGCGCCGTCGGCGTCCAACGAGGCGCCGACGCGCCCCCGGAGCCGCGCGCCGGCGAGACCCTCCACCTCGCGGCGGAGGCGGGCGCGACGCTTCGCGTCGAGCCCGCCGGACCCGCGGAGCCACCTCCGGTGCGCCTCGACGGCCTCCCAGAGGCCGTCGAGGCCCTCCCCGAGCGTGGCGGTCGTCGTCACGACCGGCGGGGTCCAGTCGCGCGCGGCGCCGAGATGGAGCATCTGCTCGAGGTCGCGCACGACCTGGGCGACGCCGTCCCGGTCGGCCTTGTTGACGACGAAGACGTCGGCCACCTCCAGGATCCCCGCCTTCGCGATCTGGACGGCATCGCCGAAGCCGGGCGCCAGGGCGACGACCGTCGTGTCGGTCGCCGCGGCGACGTCGACCTCCGCCTGTCCGACCCCGACGGTCTCGACCACGATCAGCTCGTAGCCCGCGGCGTCGAGGATCCGAACCGCTTCGGGCGCCGCCAGCGCCATGCCGCCGAGGTGCCCGCGCGTCGCCATCGAGCGGATGAAGACCTCCGGGTCCGTCGCGTGCTCCTGCATCCGGACGCGGTCGCCGAGGAGCGCCCCGCCCGTGTACGGCGACGTCGGATCCACCGCGAGCACGGCGGCCCGGATGCCGTCGGCGCGCGCGCGCCGGACGAGCGCCGCAGCGATCGTCGACTTGCCGACGCCCGGCGGGCCGGTCAACCCGATCGTCGCGGCGTCGCCCGTGCGCGAGAAGATGCCGGCCGAGAGCGCGGGCAACTCGTCGCCTCCGTCCTCGACGAGCGAGATCGCCCGCGCCACGGCGCGGCGCTCGCCCGCGAGCACGCCGGCGATCAGGGCGTCCACGTCCACCACGGCAGCCTATCGGCCGTGCCCTGCGGGCCGGCCCGGCCGGCTCGGGTCCCACGCGCCGGCACCCGGGCGGTCCGACGACGCGAGGTCGTGAGCGACGGCGGTTCCGGCGCCCGGGATCGCGTCGAGCGCCAGCCGCAGCGACCGGCACCGCGAGCGCTGCGCCTGGACGGCCCGGCCTTCGACGGCCCGGCCTCCGAGGGGCCGGGCGTCGCCGCCGGCGTGGCTCACCAGCATCGCCAGCGTGATCTCCTCGCGATGCAGCCGCGCGAGGAGCCGGGCGGCCGTCGGGCCCGCCCGACGGCGCATCGCGCGCACGGCTCGGCGCCGTCCTCCCGGGACCGCGAGGACCGCGGCGTCCTCGGGTGTCAGCGCGTCGCCTCGCGCCGCGACCGTCAAGGCGTTCGCGAGCCACCGCCGTTCGCGGCGGTGCGCGAGCGCGACGGCGACCACGACGACGAGCGCGAGCGGCGCGGCGCGGACGACGGCGGCGGTGGCGACGGCGACCCACTCCACGCCCTCGACCGGCGCCGCGGGATAGAGCGACGCCAGGAAGGGCGAGTTCCACAGCGCGTGCCCGGCGATGCCGAGCACGCAGAGCGCGATCGCGATCGGGACGCGGCGTCGCGTCGGGACGCCCTCACGCCGGGAGACGACGAACCCGAGCGCCATGCCGATCAGCCCCGTGTACAGGACGTGCCCGTACAGACCGCTCGCGAGCACGCGCGCGGCGAACCCTTCGGCGATCGCGCCGACGGACCCGCCGAACGTGGCGACGAAGTAGACGACGTCCTCCACCACGGCGAACCCGAGCCCGCAGACGGCGCCGTAGACGAACCCGTCCATCACGTCGTCGATCTCGTCCCGCGCGATCGCGGCGAGGAGGACGAGTCCCGCGCCCTTCAGGACCTCCTCGAGCACGGGTGCGACCACCACCGGCGACCACCGTGCGCCCGCGTCGGCGCCGACGACCGTCGTGAACACCTCGGTCCACGCCGACGCGTCGAGCGACAGGGCCGTCGCCGCGAACGCGCCCCACGCGAACGCACCCAGCATCATGGACACCGGCTCGCGCTCGTAGAGGTCCAGCTCGTACACGAGCACGAACGCCGGCAGCGCGTAGACGACGACGAGCAGACCGGCGAGCGCCCACGCCGATGACGCGATCCCGGCGAGGTCGAGCAGCGCGGCCGCGACGCGGACGATCCCGTAGGCGATGAACGCGCCGAACACCCAGAAGGCGGGTTCGCTCGGCTGGAACACCGATCGATGGCCGAACCGGACGGCGGCGGGCGCGATCACGCCACGCGCGCTCCGGCCGCCATCGCGGCGATGTCGGCGGCCACCGAGGCGAGCACGCTCTCGGGCGCGGTGGCTTCGATGACGAGGCCCGCGCCGCTCGGGCCGACGGTCGCGAGCACGACGCCTTCGACCGGTGCGCGAGCCGCGGACCGGCCGACGTAGACCAGGCGGAGACCCGGGAGCCCGCCCACGGCGAACGACGTGACATCGGTCGTGGCGAGGTGGAGGAGACGCGGCGCGAGCACGCCGTCCTCGTACACCGCCATCAGCGTCGGGAGGTCGACCCCAGCGTCGGCGAACGCGGTGACGACGACGACCGCGCTCCCCTTCGTGAGGACCGAGCGCGACGTGTCGTCGTCGGGCCGCCGATCGTCGGCGTCCACCGTCCAGCCGCGAGGAGGGTGGACCGTCGCGACCGACGGGATCCCGACCGGTGCGCCGGCGGCATCCTGCACGGCGGCCGCGACGACACGGCCGCCGACGGTCAGCGCCACGATCGTCAGTGTGACGGCCACCGCCGGTCCCCATCCGTGCGGTCGGAACGCACGATCGACGTCGGTCATCGCGCCGAGAGCAACGACGTCAGCCGGCGCACGTCGCCGAGGTGTCGCACGATGCCGCGCACCCTGATGCGGCCGGTGAGCAGATCGAGGACGACGGCCCGTCCTTCGCGCGACACCACGTCTGGGAGACCGGAGCGGAGCGGGACCGACGCGAGCGCGAGCACGCGCATCCCGTCGGCGCGTACCCGAACCGGCGCGCGCGGATCGTCGCCGTCGCACACCACGACGTCGCCCCGTCCGATCCGGAGCGACGCGAGGACGGCCGCATCCGGCACCTCGATCACCGCGCGGAGGGGTCGGCGGAGCAGCTGCCTGCGTGCGGGATCGCGCGCGAGGTTCTGCGCGATCAGGTCGTCGAGCATCGCCGCCAGGCCCGCGTCACCGTGGGCGCCGGTCACGGCGTCAGGATCACCTTCGTCGCCTCGCGACGATCGAACAGTTCGTAGCCGCGCTGCGCCTCGTCGAGCGCCAGTCGATGCGAGACGAGCACCGTCGGATCGAGGCGCCCGGTCGCGACGTCGTCCATCGTCGCATCCCAATGCGCGTGGATCGGGCAGACACCGGCGAACCGGAGGTCGAGGCCGCGGATCCAGTACGTCCCCAGTTGCAGGTCGATCGTCTCCCCCGCGTACATCCCCGCCACCACGACCCTGCCGCCGCGCCTCGTGACGTCGACGGCGGTGGCGAACGCCGACGGAGACCCGACGGCGTCGATCGCCACATCGGCGCCGCGGTCACCCGTCACGGACGCCAGCGCCATCTGCGGGTTGCGCCGGTCGACGTGGACCGGTGCGGCGCCCCAGCCCTCCGCTGCTGCGAGACGAGCGTCCTCACGGTCCAGCGCCACGACCGCGGCGCCCGTCCGGACGAGCGCTTGGGCGACGAGAAGCCCCACCGGCCCTGCCCCGACGACGGCAACCGTCTCGTCGGCCGTTGGGGCGGCGAGACCCGCGACGTAGCGCGCGGTCGTCGCGATGTCCGCGACGAACACGGCACGCTCGTCGTCGACCTCGTCGGGGATGGCGAGCAGGTTGACGTCGGCGTGGGGCACGCGGAGGCGTTCCGCCTGCGTGCCGGGGAGCTCGCCGCCGAACAGCCCCGTCCCGAAGATCGCCGCCTCGTCGCAGAGCGCCGACCGCCCGTTGCGGCAGAACCAGCACGCGCCGCACGCGACGGTGAACGAGGCGACCACCCGGTCGCCCGGACGGAACCGCGTCACCCGCGGACCGACGTCCTCGACGACGCCGACGGCCTCGTGGCCCATCGGCTCCCCCGGATACAAGGGCGCCTTGCCGTGGAAGAAGTGCATGTCGGAGCCGCAGATCGCGGCGCGGGTCACGCCGATCAGGGCGTCGTCGTCGCGTTCGAGCGTCGGATCGGGAACGTCGTCGACGCGGACCTGCCCGACGTCGGCATACACGACCGCGCGCACGGTCCCCTCCTCGTCAGTCCTCGTCCGGGAACTCGGTCGGCACCTCGCCGGTCAGCCGGACGAGCTCGTTCGCGGCGCGGACCTGCCGGACGATCGTCGGAAGGTCGCCCCGCACCCGCAGCTTGCCCTGCATCATCGCGCGGATCGGGTCCAGGTCGCCGAGCACCACGTCCTTCCATCGGCTGTAGGGCGCCGCGAGCACGTACGCGCACGCGGGGCCGTCCTCGGCGGCGATCGGGCCGCCGGCACGGCAGGCGCCGTGCCACAGGTCGAGCCGCGCCCACACGTCGTCGGGAACGTTCCGGTCGGGCTCGGCCTCGACGAGGAAGGCGATGTCCCCCTCCCAGTCCTTCGCGGCCTCCCGATACTCCGAGGAACCGTTGATCAGGCCGGCGAACGCATCGAACCACTCCTGGCTGAGGAACGCCGCCATCAACGACCCGGGCGGCTCAGCCACCCACCCCCGACAGGATCAACACGAGCCCGATCGCGTTGAAGACCATGTGCGCGGCGATCGGTGCGAGCAGGCTCTGACGCCGCTCGTAGATCCACGCGAGCCCGATGCCGGTGGCGGTCATCACGATCGGCAGGACGAGCGCGTCGGCGAGCGCCTCGTCGACCGGCAGATGCACGAGACCGAACACCACGCCGCTGATGACCGCAGCCGGCCAGAAGCCGCGCCGGTCGGCCAACCCTCGGAACAGCACGCCTCGGAAGAAGAACTCCTCGGCGATCGGGGCGATCGCGAAGCCGTAGACCACCGCGAGCACGCGGCCGGCACCCGTCAGGTCGGGCGCGAGCTGGTCGGGCGTGTCGACCGGCCCGCCCGCGACCGTCTCGAGCAGCACGACGACGACGAGGGCGACGCCGAGCGCCACGATCGGATAGAGGATCAGCCCTGCGACGGCTCCCCACGCGGCGTCGCGCCAGCCCACGCGGCCGGCCCGGATCCCCATGGCGGCCTGCCAGGCGGGGTGACGGATCCGCAGCCAGAGCCACAGGAGCCCGACGGTGACGAGGGCGACCACGCCGGAGATCAGGAGGACGTCGGCGTCGGCGCCACCGGACATGTCGCCGGGATCGAGGAGCGCCGAGAGCAGCGGGTACACGACGACGCCGCCCACGACGACGTTCGCGAGGAGCCAGATGCCGAGACCCTCGAGACCGCTCCAGGTGGCCTTCGGGCGCCCGTCCCGAACGTCGCCACGCGGCGCCGCGTCCACGTCCGGACGCGGCGGGACCGGCAGGCTCACCAGGTCTCCGCGGGATCGGGCACGAGCAGCGCGCCGCCTTCGCGGCGGACCTCGGCCCCGAGGCACGTGAGCTTCTCTTCGAGGTCCTCGTAGCCGCGATCGACGTGGTAGAGATCGGCGATCTCGGTGACGCCGTCGGCACACAGGGCCGCGATCACCATCGCGGCGCCGGCGCGGATGTCGAGCGCTCGGACCGGCGCGGCCGACAGGCGGGGAACGCCGCGCACGACCGCGTGGTGGCCCTCGGTCCGGATGTCGGCCCCCATGCGCCGGAGCTCGTCGACGTACAGGAAGCGTCCCTCGAACACGTTCTCGGTCGCGATCGCGGTGCCTTCGGCGACCGACAGCATCGCGAGCAGGATCGGCTGGAAGTCCGTCGCGAGCCCCGGATACGGCAGCGTGACGAAGTCGACGGCGCGCGGACGGACGTCCTGTCGCACGCGGAGGCCGTCGAAGGTCACGGAGATGTCGGCGCCGGCGTCGGCCAGCTTCGAGAGCAACAGCTCGAGGTGCTCGGGGCGGGCTTCCGCGAGCGTGACGTCGCCCAGGGTGGCGACCGCCGCGGTCGCCCAGGTCCCTGCCTCGATCCGGTCGGGCATCGCACGGAACGACGTCGGCGCGAACGAATCGACGCCCTCGACCTCGATCGTGCTCGTGCCGGCGCCTCCGATGCGGGCGCCGAGCTGGATGAGGAATGCCGCGATGTCGGCGATCTCGGGCTCGCGCGCGGCGTTGTCGATCACCGTCGTGCCGCGCGCGGCCACGGCCGCCATCATGAGGTTCTCCGTCGCGCCGACGCTCGGATAGTCGAGGGTGAGCGCGGCGCCGCGCAGGCCGTGCGGCGCCGTCGCCTCGACGAACCCATGCTCGAGCGTCACGGTCGCGCCCATCCGTTCGAGACCCGCGAGGTGCAGGTCGATCGGACGGCTGCCGATCTCGTCGCCGCCGGGCATCGCGACACGAGCGCGACCGCATCGAGCGAGGAGCGGACCGAGGACGACGATCGAGGCGCGCATCCGACGGACCAGTTCGTACGGCGCCTCGATCGCCCCGACGTCCGTCGCGTCGATCGTGACGCCTCCTGCGCCGTCCCACGACACCCCGACGCCGAGCTCCTCGAGGACGTTGCCCATGAGCGAGCAGTCGATGATCCGAGGCACGTTGCGAAGCTCCGTCCGGCCGGGCGCCAGCACGGACCCCGCCATCAGCTTCAGCGCGGCGTTCTTGGCGCCCGCGATGCGAACGGCGCCGTCGAGCCTCGCGCCCCCGGTCACGAGCAGGCGGTCCATCAGGGCCCCATCGTAGGCCGTTGCGTCGCCCCGGTCGCGCAGGGAGCGTGCGTATGGACGGCGTTCACGGTCGCGCCGGCCGTCACCCGGCGATCGCGAGGCGCGCGTTCGCCTTGTCGAGCTCGCGTTGGAGCCGCTCGCGCTCGTCCGGCTCGAGCCCGTCGCGCGCGTCGAGGCGATCGCTCGCCTCGCTCGCGCGCTGACGTGCCGCTGCCACGTCGACCTCCGACGCGAGCTCGGCCCCGTCGGCCAGGACGTCGGCGCGGGTCGTCCCTTCCTCGGTCGAGACGTGCAGGAACCCGCCGTCGATCACGACGACCTCCTCGCCGCGCTCGGTGTGGACGCGCAGCGCTCCGACGTCGAGACGCACGAGCAGCGGCGCGTGCCCGTTCATGATGCCGACCTCGCCGTCGGTGCCGCGGGCGACGAGCAGGCGCGCCTCACCCGACCACAGCTCGCGCTCCGGCGTGACGACGTGGACCTCGAGCGCCACGGGCTACGCGGCCTCCATCCGCTTCGCGTTCTCGACGGCTTCCTCGATCCCGCCCACGAGCAGGAACGCCTGCTCCGGCAGATGGTCGTACTCGCCGTCGCACAGGCCCTTGAACGAGGCGATCGTCTCGTCGATCGGGACGTACTTGCCGGGGATGCCGGTGAACTGTTCCGCGACGAAGAACGGCTGCGACAGGAACCGCTGGATCCGGCGCGCCCGGGCCACGATCACCTTGTCCTCCTCGGACAGCTCCTCGACGCCGAGGATCGCGATGATGTCCTGGAGGTCCTTGTTCCGCTGCAGGATCTCTTGGACGCGCCGAGCGACCGTGTAGTGCTCGTCGCCGATGTAGCGGGCGTCGAGGATCCGGCTCGTCGAGTCGAGCGGGTCGACGGCCGGATAGATGCCGAGCGAGGCGATGTCGCGCGACAGCACCGTCGTCGCGTCGAGGTGGGCGAACGCCGTGTGCGGCGCCGGGTCGGTGATGTCGTCGGCCGGCACGTAGATCGCCTGCAGCGACGTGATCGACCGGCCTTTCGTCGAGGTGATGCGCTCCTGGAGCTCGCCCATCTCGTCGGCGAGGGTCGGCTGGTACCCGACGGCGCTCGGCATCCGTCCGAGCAGCGTCGAGACCTCCGAACCCGCCTGCGTGAAGCGGAAGATGTTGTCGATGAAGAGCAGCACGTCCTTGCGCTCCACGTCGCGGAAGTACTCCGCCATCGTGAGCGCCGACAGCGCCACGCGCAGACGCACGCCCGGCGGTTCGTCCATCTGACCGAACACCAACGCGGTCTTGTCGATGACGCCCGACTCGGTCATCTCGAGGAACAGGTCGTTGCCCTCACGGGTGCGCTCGCCGACGCCGGCGAACACCGACACGCCGCCGTGCTGCTCGGCCTGGCGGCGGATCATCTCCTGGATGATCACGGTCTTGCCGACGCCGGCGCCGCCGAACATGCCGATCTTGCCGCCCTGCACGTACGGCTCGAGCAGGTCGATCACCTTGATGCCGGTCTCGAGCATCACCGACCTCGACTCGAGCTCCTCGAACGGAGGGCTGTCCCGATGGATCGGCCAGCGGTCGGCCGCGTGGATCTGGTCGGCCGTCGTGTCGAGCGGGTCGCCGAGCACGTTGTACACGTGACCGAGGACCCCCTCGCCCACCGGCACGCTGATCGGCGCGCCCGTGTTCACGACCGGCGTCCCGCGAACGAGGCCGTCGGTCGGACGCAACGCCACCGCACGGACCTGCGACTCACCGATGTGTTGGGCGACCTCGCACGTGATCGTCGTCGTCTCGCCACCGAGCGTCACGTCGACCTCGAGCGCCGTGTTGATCTCCGGGAGCTGCGCGGGCGGGAACTCGACGTCCACCACCGGCCCGATCACCCGGACCACGCGTCCATCGACGTGGCCGTTGCCTCGTACGTCTTCCATCTCCGTCACTCTCCCGATGCTGCCGACAGGGCCTCGGACCCGCCGACGATCTCGCTGATCTCCGTCGTGATCTCGTCCTGGCGGGCTCGGTTCGCCTGCCGGGTGAGCACCTTGATGATCTCTTCCGCGTTGTCGGTCGCCGCCTTCATCGCGCGCCGCCGTGACGCGTTCTCCGACGCCGCCGACTCGAGGAGCGCCGCGTACACCTTCGTGATGAGGTACTGCGGGAGCAGGTGGTCCAGGATCTGCGCGGGCGACGGCTCGAAGAGGTACTCGGCGTGCGGCCGTCCGCGCTCGCCGGCGACCTCGTGATGCGCGATCGGCAGGAAGCGCTGGGACGTCGCGCGAAGGGTGAACGCCGACCGGAAGTCGGTGTACGCGGCGTGGAGCTCGTCGATGTTCCGCTCGGCGAAGTCGTGGATCAGCCGGCGGCCGATCTCCTCGGCCGGCTCGTACGTCGGCACCTCGCTGATCCCCTGCCAGTCGGCCGCGATCGCCTGCCCGCGGAACCGGAAGTACCCCACGCCCTTCTTCCCGACCACGTAGACGACCGGGTCGAGGTCGCGCCGCCGCGTGTCACCCAGGATGCCCTCGGCGATCTTGAGGACGTTCGTGTTGTACGCCCCGGCGAGCCCACGGTCGCTCGTGATCACCAGGACGCCGACCCGCTGCGGCTCGTCGCGCTCCTCGAGCAACGGGTGCTGGACCGCGCCGCCGGCCTGCGCGGCGAGGTCCTCCATCGCCCGCGTCAGCTGGATCGCGTACGGGCGCGACGCCTCGACCCGCTGCTGCGCCTTGAGGATCCGCGACGACGCGATCAGCTCCATCGCTCGGGTGATCTTCTTCGTCGACTGGACCGATCGGATCCGTCGACGGACGACACGGAGCTTCGCGCCCATCGGCTAGCCCGGCGGCGGCGCGTCGGTGTCGCCGGCCGGGCCCGCCGTCTCCCGCGTCTGCCTCTGCGCCTCGGTCTGGGATCCGGCGACCACGGTCGCGGCGCCTCCGCCGTCGCTCTGCGGCACGGTGTCGTCGGCGTCGTCGTCGACGGACGACATGCGATCCCAGCCGACGTCAGCACGGACCTCGTCGGGACCGGTGCCTCCGCCGAGCGCCGCGGCCGAGCCCGCGTCGGCGTCCGACGGGACGAACGTGGTCTTGTACTCCGCGATCGCGGACTTCAGCTTCTCCTCGGTCTCGTCCGACAGGTCGCCGGTCTCCTTGATCGTCGTGAGGACCTCGGAGGCGCGCGTCTCGACGAACGAGAGGAAGCCGTCCATGAAGCGCTTCGCGTCGTCGACCGGATACTCGTCGAGGTGGCCGCCCGTCACCGTGTAGACGGCGACGACCTGCCGCTCGACGGGTTGCGGTTCGTACTGCCGCTGCTTGAGGATCTCGACGACGCGAGCGCCTCGGGCGAGCTGCTGCTGGGACGCCTTGTCGAGCTCGGAACCGAGCTGCGCGAACGCCTCGAGCGCACGGTACTGCGCGAGGTCGATCCGCAGCCGCCCTGCGACCTTCTTCATCGCCTTGATCTGAGCGGCGCCACCGACGCGTGACACCGAGATGCCGACGTTGATCACCGGCCGCACACCCGAGAAGAAGAGCTCCGGCTCGAGGTAGATCTGCCCGTCGGTGATCGAGATCACGTTCGTCGGGATGTACGCGGAGACGTCGCCGCCCTTCGTCTCGATGATCGGAAGGGCGGTGAGCGATCCGCCGCCGAGCTCGTCGGACAGTTTCGCGGCGCGCTCGAGCAGCCGTGAGTGGAGGTAGAACACGTCGCCGGGGTACGCCTCGCGGCCGGGAGGACGCCGCAGCAGCAGCGACAGCGTGCGGTACGCCGTCGCCTGCTTCGACAGGTCGTCGTAGACCACCAGCGCAGCCTCGCCGTTGTACATCCAGTGCGCGCCGAGCGCCGCGCCCGCGTAGGGCGCGAGGTACTGGAACGGCGCGGGATCCGACGCGGCGGCGTTCACGATCACGGTGTAGTCGAGCGCGCCGTTCTCACGGAGGGTCTCGACGACCTCCGCGACGGTCGAGGCCTTCTGTCCGACCGCGACGTAGATGCACTTCACCGCGCGGTCGGTCCCCCAGTTCTCGCGCTGGGCGATGATCGCGTCGATCGCGACGGCCGTCTTGCCGGTCTGACGGTCGCCGATGATGAGCTGGCGCTGGCCTCGCCCGATCGCGGTCATCGCGTCGATCGCGGTGATGCCCGTGTAGAGCGGTTCCTTCACGGGCTGCCGCGACACCACGTTCGGCGCCTGCACCTCCAGGTTCCGTGTCTCGGTCGACGCGATCGAGCCTCTGCCGTCGAGCGGACGACCGAGGGCGTCGACGACGCGGCCGAGGAAGCCGTCGCCGACCGGCACCGACAGGATCGTCCCGGTCTGCTTGACCGGGTCGCCCTCCTCGATGTGGGACGCCTCACCGAGGATGATGCAGCCGATCTGGTCCTCCTCGAGGTTCAGCGCGACGCCGAGGATCCCGCCGGGGAACTCGAGGAGCTCGTTCGCCATGGCGCGCGGGAGCCCCTGGACGCGGGCGATCCCGTCACCGGTCTCGACGACCCGACCGACCTCTTCACGGTCGACCGACGGCGTGTAGCTCTCGACGTTCCGACGGAGCGCATCGGCGATCTTCTGCGGGTCCAGGTCCAATGCCATCGTCTGCCTCAGCTCCCGAGTACCTGCGTCGCGTCCTCGAGCCGGCTCGCGACCGAGCCGTCGAAGACTTCGTCACCGACACGGGCGACGACGCCGCCCACCACCGTCGGGTCCACCACGATCTTCACCTCGACCTGCTTGCCCGTCGCGCGCGACAGCGCCTCGGTCAACCGCGCACGCTGCGCGTCCGACAGCGGAACCGCGCTCCGCACCTCGGCGACCTCGCGCTGGCGCTGCTCGGCCGCGATCTGCGTCACCCGCTCGGCGATCTTCGTCAGGTCCCGGGCGCGATCGGCCTGGATCAGGAACGACACGAGAGCCACCGTCGTCGGGTGCGCCCGCTCGCCGAGCACGTCGCGGACGAGCTCGACCCGGTTCTCGACCGGAAGAGCCCGGTTGCCGATCGCCTCCCGGAGCTGCGCGTTCGCGTCGACCGCCTTCGCGAAGGCGAACAGCTCGTCCTCGATCGTGCCGAGGGCGCCTTCGGCCTGCGCGACCGCGACGGCGGCCGCGGCGTACCCGCCGACGCGATCGTCGCTTCCGAAGAGACGGTCGAGCACGCCCACCGGGTCAGCCCCGTCCGTTCGTGCCGGTCGACGCGACCTCGTCGATGTAGTCGTCGATCAGGCGCTCGTGCGTCGTGCGGTCGAGGGACTGCCCGACGACGCGCCCGGCGAGCTCCACCGCGATGTCGCCCACCTGCGCGCGCAGTTCCTGGAAGACGCGATCGCGTTCGGCGCGGATCTCGTCCTGCGCTCTCGCCACGGTCGCCTGCGCCTCTTCCTCGGCCTTGGCCTGGACGTCACGGCGGAGCTGTTCCGCCGTCTTCCGGGCCTCCTCGATGATGCGGTTGGCCTCGTCGCGGGCGCCGGCCAGCTGCTCGCGGTACTCCGAGAGGACCGTGTCGGCTTCGGAACGCGTCTGCTCCGCGCGCTCCATCTCGCCCTGGATCCTCGCCGTACGCTCGGCGAGCATCGTGTTGAGCGCCGGGAACGCGAACTTCGCGAGGACGCCGAAGACGATCAGGAACGCCACACCGCCGAAGATGATCTCGGCGATGTCGGGCAGGATCGGGTTCTCCGGTCCCGCCACCTCCTCGGCCTCGGTCGCCGCGAGGAGCGCGAGCGATGCGATCGTGCTCAGCATCGACGCCTCCTCAGCTGACGATGAAGCTCAGGACGAAGCCGAACAGCGCGAGCGCCTCGACGAACGCGATCCCGAGGAACATCGTCGTGCGCACCATCCCGGCCGCCTCGGGCTGGCGGGCCATCGCCTCGACGGCCTTGCCGACGAGGAAGCCGATGCCGATGCCGGGCCCGATCGCGGCCAAGCCGTAGACGAGGCCCTTCCCGATCGGCACGCCGATGTTGACGGCCTCCTCAGCCTGGGCGAGCAGCGCGAGATCTGCCATGTTCGTGTTCCTCCTATCAGTGCTCGGGGTGCATCGCCCCGGAGATGTAGACGGCGGCCAGGATCGTGAAGATGTACGCCTGCAGGAACCCGACGAGCACCTCGAAGCCCGTCATGAACACCAGCAGCGCGAACGAGAAGATGCCGAACGACGCCACCCAGTCGGCACCCTCGGTCCACAGGTGCGAGAACAGGTAGTACGAGCCGATCGCGAACGTCGCGAGGATCAGGTGGCCCGCGATCATGTTGGCGGCGAGTCGGACGGCCAGGGTGAGCGGCCGCACGAGGAACACCGACACGAACTCGATCGGCGTGTACAGGATGTAGATCGGCTTCGGCACGCCCGGTGGGAACAGCGTGTTCTTCAGGTACGTCAGCCCGCCCTGCTTCACGATCCCGACGACGTTGAAGACGAACCAGACCAGGATCGCGAGGAAGGCCGGGATCGCCATGCGGGCCGTCGTCGGGAACTGGATCAGCGGGATGATCCCGAACGTGTTGTTCACCCAGATGAACGCGAACAGCGACGTGAGGAACGGCAGGAACGGCAGGCCGTCGGGGCCCATCACCTCGAGCACGACCCCGTTGCGGACGAGGTCGACGAACCCTTCGCCGACGCGCTGGATGCCGGCGGGCACGAGCTTCGCGTTCCGGAACGCCGCCACGAAGAACAGGCCGACGATGACGGCCGAGACCAGCATCAGCAGCGACACCTTCTGCACGCAGTAGGGGCCCGAGCCGATCAGGCAGAGCTCCTCGTTGCCCGCGTACTGGAAGATCTCGGTCCCGGGGGCGTGGAAACCGTCAGGCGGGGTGGTGAGCGCCGCGAGCATGCCGACGATCTGAGCGAGCATCTACCGAGCCTCCCGTGCGGCGAGCGCCGAACCGGCCCGAGCCGCCGCCGGGTCGGCGGGGATCTCGAGCGTCGCGCCCACGCCGCGGGTCACGAGTCGCGCTTCGAACGCGAGGAGCAGGATCGTGGCCGGCACGACCGCGAGGGCGAACGCCACCGGCGAGAACGGATCGAGGGTGTTCAGGGCGAACATCGCCGCGACGACGACCCCGAGCCGCACCACGAACCCGCCGAGCGCGACGGCGAACACCGCCGAGACCGAGATCGTCGACGCCCACGCGAGCGAGAGCCCGTGCGCCGCGAAGTTCGCGGCGACGATCGCCACGCCGACGGCGGCCGACCACGCGGCGTCGGCGCCGTCGACGAGCCATCCGAGGGCCGCGGCGAGCGCCATGCCCGCGACCGCGGGGACCACCGCCCGCCTCACCATCTCGCCCTCGGGTCGCTCAGCGCTCTTCAGTGCCGTACCGCCTGTAGATGACGTACAAGGACACGCTCACGCCGAGGAGCATCCCGATCGGGAGGAACAGGTACGCCTCGAAGCCGAACCACCGGTCGAGGGCGTAGCCGACCCCTCCCCAGACGAGGATCCCCGACAGGAGGGTGCTGATCACGCCCCACGCCTGGTTCGCCGACCTCCAAGCTTCCCCTCGGTCGTGTCCCTGCATGGGCGCGGGCAGTATAGGAGGCGCGGTCTGCGCCCGTCAAAGCTGTTTCCGCAGGTCAGAGCCTTGAACGCCGACTTCGTGAAAGTTTTCACGAAGTCGGCCGGCGCGGAACGCCGTCCCGACGACGGACCGGGGTCCGGATCGGGACCTCGGGGCGACCTTCTACGTCCCCGCTCGGCGCGACCCTCGGAACGCCGTCACGAGGTTCAGGCCGGCGGTCACGACCCCCGCCGCGAACAGGATCGTGCCCCAGACGTTCACCTGGGGCGGAACGCCGACCTTCGACGCTCCGAACACCCACGTCGGGAAGGTGTTCTGGGACGCGCCGACGAACTGCGTGATCACGAAGTCGTCGAGGGACAGCACGAAGGCGAGCAGGAATCCGGCCATGACGCCGGGAAGGATCAACGGCAACGTCACCCGGTAGAACGCCTGCCACGGCGTCGCGAACAGGTCCTGCGCGGCGTTCTCCAGCGACCGATCGAGGCCCTGGACCCGTGCACGCACCGTGATCGCGACGAACGCGATCGAGAACCCGATGTGACTGAAGAGGATCGAGCCGTACCCGAGCGGGGTGCCGGATTGAACGAACATCGACAGCAGCGCCGACGCCAGCACGATCTCGGGGATCGCGATCGCGAGGAAGATCACGAAGTTGATCGCCGCGCGGCCGTGGAACCGGTAGCGCCCGAGCACGAGGCCGATCAGCGCCCCGAGCGCGGTCGCGACGATGGCCGCCGGGAACGCCACTCGGACCGACATCACGAGCGCGTCGTTCAGTCCTGTGACCCCGAACAGATCCCGCCACCAGTCGAACGTGCAGCACGTGAACTGGGCGACCTGACGCTCCTGCCCCTGCAGCACGTTGAACGAGAACACGAACATCACGACGATCGGGCTCGCGAGGTACAGGATCATCGCGACCGTGAATACAGGAAGGATGTAATACGTCCATCGCCGCCGGGCGCTGCGCGCGGGTGGACGCTCTGCCGCGGATGTCGTCGCAGGACCCTCGGTCGTCGTCGCGCTCATATCAGATCGCCGATGCGGCCAAGGTGTCGTCCTCGGTCCCGAGCGCCCGCGCGTACATCACCGCGATCACCAACATGCCGAGCATCAGGATCACGGAAAGGGCAGCGGCCTCCGGATAGGCGACCTCCGTCAAGAACTTCCGTTGGATCACCTGTCCGACCATGGTCGTGCGACTCGAGCCGAGCACGGTCGAGTTCACGTAGTCGCCCGTCGCGGGAACGAAGGTGAGGATCAACGCCGCGAACAGGCCCGGGAACGAGAGGGGCCACACGACCCGATAGAACGCTTCGAACTTCGTCGCGTACAGATCTTTCGCCGCCTCGATGAGCCGGCGATCGATGCGCTCGAGCGCGACGTACAGCGGCAACGCCGTGAACGGCAGGAAGTTGTACGTGATCCCCGCGACGACGGCCACGGGGCCCGCGAGGACCCGGAAGTCGTCCGGCAAGAGCCCGATCGACTTCAGGGGGCCGAAGAGGACGCCGTCGTCGGCGAGCAGGAACTTCCACTGCACCGTCCGGATCACGAACGAGACGAAGAACGGCACGAGGATCATGAAGAAGAGCGTCGACTTCCAGCGCCCCGCATAGAACGCGATCCAGTACGCCATCGGATACGCGAGCAGGATGCAGAACAGCGTCGCCAAGCCGGAATAGATCACTGACTTCACGAAGAACCCGCTGTAGTCGCCGAGGACGTCGCCGTAGTTCGCGAACTCCCACGAGAAGCTGAACCCGCCCGACAGCAGCCCGCCGCTCTCGAGCGAGGTGTACACCACGAAGCCGAGCGG
Organism: Actinomycetota bacterium; assembly: GCA_035463115.1. GTDB lineage: Bacteria > Actinomycetota > UBA4738 > UBA4738 > HRBIN12 > BPGL01. The sequence continues at coordinate 28,322 of DATHTO010000020.1, forward strand.
AACGAGGAACGCCAGCGCGAGGTAGACCGCACCCGGCGCAAGCAGCACGTACGCAACGCGCCGCTGGCGCTTCGCGAGGAACTGGTCCGCCCGCTTGGGCGGCTCGGCCCCCGCTCCACTGACGGCGGCGGCGCCGCCGAGCAGAGCGAGGTCCTGTGCCTTGTCCGCCAAGATGTCGCCCTTGCCCTACGTCTCGAAGAGCGGGTTGAAGATCGAGTCCCACTCCTCCTGCTCGTCGTCGGTCGTGAGGTTCCGGCCGAAGCTCGTCTTGCCCAACAGCTCGTCGTCCGGCCACAGGAACTCGCTCTCGGCCGTCGCCCGCAGGTCCTCCGCGAAGCCTCCGCTCTCCTCCTCGGCGTGATCGGCGATCAGCTGCTGCACCTCGGGCACGGGCGACATGTAGAGCACCCATTCGGTGATCATCTGGGCGATCTCGGGCTGATACACGTAGTCCATCAGCTGGTAGGCGCCCTGCGGGTTCGCCGAGTTCGCCGGGATCATCATGTTGTCGATCCAGAGCACCGCGCCGTTGTCGGGCACGCCGAACTCGAACGGATAGTCCTCCCAGATCCGGTAGTACAAGACGTCGCCCGACCACGCCATGCACGCCGAGGTGTTGCCGGCGACGAAGTCGTCGATGTAGCCCTGGTCGTAGAACGTCCGGACGGTGCCGGACTCCTTCAGCATCTGGACCCAGTCGGCTGCCTCTTGCCACTCCTCGGGCCCCGACACCTCGGGGTCGATCCCGAGGTTGATCATCACGAGGTTCGGCAGATCCTCGTTCGCGAACAGCCCGACCGCGTTCGTGCCGACCAGGTCGGCGTTCATGAGGTCGTCCATCTTCGTGAGCGGCTGCGCGACCATGTCGGTGTTCCACGCGAGACCCGTGAGCCCCGACTGCCACGCCATCGTGAACCGATTCCCCGGGTCGAAGCTCGGGTCCCTCGCCCACGCCGCCGCGTTCGCGTCGAAGTTCGGCCGACGGCTCGGATCGAGCTCGGTGACCCAACCGTTCACCACGAGCGCGTTCAGCTGTCGCCCGTTCGTGATGACGATGATGTCGCGCCCGGTGTCCTGCCCGGCCTGGAGCTGCGGGAGGAGCTCGCCGAAGAACGCGGCGTTGTCTTGGATCTCCTCGTTGTAGTTGACCTTGATGCTGGTGTCCTGCTCGAACTGGTACAGCGACGGATACCCCCGCTCACCGGTGGGCAACCTGCCCTTGTCGATGTAGAGCGGCCAGTTCGCGAACTCGACCGTGTCGCCGGGATCTGCGGTGAAGTCGACGGTCGGTCCCGCGGCCGACGTTCCGGTGTTGCCCCCGGAGCCCGGCGGTTCTTCGCCGCCGCACGCCGCGAGGATCGAGGCGAGGCTCAGCGATCCGACGGAGATGCCCGCGTATCGGATCATGTCGCGCCGCGACATGCGGCGCGACGTCATGCCGCGCATCCACGCGGCCGAACCACCCGGCAGCTGCGGGCGCTGGTCGTCCGTCATGCGTCTTCCTCCTCCATCACGAGATCGTCCTGAGGTTCGACGGCGAACGTGTGCTCAGGCTTCCACCACAGCACCACCTGTTCGCCCTGCCGGGGTGATCGCTCGGCCCCGAGGTTCTGGACGTACACGGTGAGCTCGGTTCCTCCCGGTGCGTCGACCTTGAACTGGTGGCTCACGCCGATGTACGTCGACATCACGACGCGACCGGTGATGCTGTTGTGCCCGGCCGGAACGTCGAACCCGTCGTGCGCGATCGAGATCTTCTCCGGTCGCACACCGACCTTCAGCAGGTTCGACGAATGCGTCGGGATCCGTGCGGCGGGCAGCCGCACCGTCTCACCCGCCGCCAGCAGCACCGACGCGTCACCGTTCGTGCTGCCGGTGTCCTTGAGCTCCCCTTCGAACAGGTTCGACGCGCCGAGGAACCCCGCGACGAACTCGGTGGCGGGGTTCTCGTACACGGCCTCGGGCTCACCGAGCTGTTCGATCCGGCCGTGGCGCATGACGGCGATGCGGTTCGACATCGTCATGGCCTCTTCCTGGTCGTGCGTCACGTAGATGAACGTGATGCCGACCTCCTGCTGGATCCGCTTCAGCTCGAGCTGCATCTGCTTGCGGAGCTTGAGGTCCAGGGCGCCGAGCGGCTCGTCCAGCAGGAGCACCTTCGGATGGTTCACGAGCGCTCGCGCCAACGCGACGCGCTGCTGCTGCCCACCCGACATCTGGCCCGGCTTGCGATCCTCGAAGCCGACGAGGTCGACGAGGCGGAGGGCGTCGGAGACGCGTGACTCGATCTCACCCTTGTCGACCTTCTTGCGGCGCAGGCCGAACGCGACGTTCTCACGGACGTCCAGGTGCGGGAACAGCGCGTAGGACTGGAACACCGTGTTGACGTCCCGCTTGTAGGGCGGAAGGTCGGTGACGTCGCGCCCACCGAGGTACACGGTCCCGTACGACGGATCCTCGAACCCGCCGATCATCCGGAGCGTCGTGGTCTTCCCGCAGCCCGAGGGGCCGAGCATGCTGAAGAACTCCCCCTCGGCGATGTCGAGCGACAGGTCGTCCACGGCGGTCACGCCACCGAACTGCTTGGTGACGCGCTCGAGGCGCACGTCGACTTCCGGCACGTCAACCCCCTCGTGAGACCCCGTTCGCGGCGCATGATGCCACAGGGGGTCGCATCATCACCAGGCTTCCGGGCGGCTGGAACCTCCGTGACCGAGGTCCCGCTCCCCTCAGGTTGTACGGAACGTCCAAGGCTGCGGGCTCTACCCGCCGCGCGGGACCGCCGGGTCCGCGGGATCGGGGTCGGCTGAGCCGGGCGACGACGCCGCCTCCTGCGTCACGTCGGCGTTGCCGTTGCCGTTGCGGCGGACCGCGAGCCGCGGCAGGACCGTCGCCAGGAAGAGCGCCACGGCCGCCACCAGGATGAGGCCGACCTGGAGCCGGCCGTCGATCAGCCCGACGGCCAGGGCGCTGCCCGCGATCAGCACGCTCCACAGGTACATCAGCAGGACGGCCTGCCGGTGGCTGTGGCCCACGTCCATCAGCCGGTGATGGAGGTGTTCCTTGTCGGGGTGGCCGATCGACTGCCGCCGGCGGGTCCGCCTCACGATCGCCGCGACGACGTCGAGGAACGGGATGAACAGGGCGAGCAGGGGCACCAGGACGGGGCCCGCGATCGCGGCGAAGTCGCCGGACGACGGAGGGTAGGGATTGCGTCCCACGCCCGAGATCGTCGCGACCGCGAGCAAGAGACCGAGGAGCATCGAGCCCGTGTCGCCCATGAAGATCTTGGCGGGGTGGAAGTTCCACGGCAGGAAGCCGACGCAGATCCCGGCGGTCACGGCGGCGAGCAGGGCGGGCTCCGAGGCCGTTCCGAAGTAGCTGTCGCCGTTCACCATGTACGCGAAGAACGCGCCGGCCGCGATCGCGACCATGCCCGCTGCGAGGCCGTCCAGGCCGTCGATCAGGTTCACCGCGTTCACGATCGCGACGACCCACAGGATCGTCAGCGGGGTCCCGAGACCGCCGGAGAGGACGACGGTCTGCCCCCACGTCTCGCCCGCCGGATCGCTCACGAACGGGACCCACAGCCACGCGAGCTCGACGCCGAGCAGCACGAGCACGCCTCCGATGAAGATCTGGGCCGTCAGCTTCGTGAGCGGCAGGACGCCCTTCGCGTCGTCGACGAGTCCGAGCGCGACGATCAACGTCGCCGTCACGACCGTGGCGAGCGGATCGGACCTCGCCTCGTGCACCTCGCGGAAGAACGGCAGGGCGTAGGACACCGCGAGCCCCGCGAGGAGCCCGAGATACATCGCGAGCCCGCCGAGGGTCGGGAGGGGGCGGGTGTGGACCGTCCGGTCACCGGGCTGATAGATCGCGCCCGTCCTGATCGCGAGCACCCGGACGAGAGGGGTCGCCACGACCGTGACCGCGGCGGCGGCGACGAAGACGATCAGGTACGCGGACACGTCGCCGGAAAGCATGGGACCCGGTCGCCCCGTCGGCAACCGGGCCCCGTGCGAGCGTGGTGCGCCCTCAGGCGTACACCGGGAAGCGCTGCATCAGGTCGCGCACCCGGTTCCGCGCCTTGTCCTTCACCCCCGCATCGTCGGCGTCCTTCAGCACGTCACCGATGATGCTCGCGATCTCGCGCATCTCCGCTTCGTCCATGCCGAGCGTCGACACGCCGGGGGTTCCGATGCGCACGCCGCTCGGCGCCGACGGCGGGTTCGGGTCGTAAGGGATTTGGTTCTTGTTGAGCGCGATGCCGACCTCGTCGAGCACGGTCTCGGCGCGCTTGCCGTCGAGGCCGGCGTCACGGACGTCGGCGAGCAGCAGATGCGAGTCGGTGCCGCCGGACACGATCCGCAGGCCCTCGTCAGCGAGCGCCGCCGAGATCGCGCGGGCGTCGCGTACGGTGCGCTCGGCGTAGGTCTTGAAGTCGTCGCTCATCGCTTCCTTGAGGCACACGGCCTTACCGGCGATGCAGTGCTCCAACGGCCCTCCTTGCATCATGGGGAAGACCGCCTTGTCGATCGCCTTCGCGTGCTCGGCCTTGCACAGGATCATCGCGCCGCGCGGGCCGCGGAGCGCCTTGTGCGTGGTGAACGTCACGACGTCGGCGTGCGGCACCGGACTCGGGTACGCCCCGCCGGCGACGAGGCCGATGAAGTGCGACGCGTCGACCCACAGCAGCGCGCCGACCTCGTCGGCGATCGAACGGAACGCCCCGAAGTCGATCTCGCGGGGATACGCGGTGTAGCCGGCCAAGATGATCTTCGGCCGCTGCTCCTTCGCGAGGTCACGGACGCGGTCCATGTCGAGCTGCTCGGTGTCGCGATCGACCTCGTACCCGACGAAGTTGAACCACATGCCCGACACGTTCACGGGGGAACCGTGCGTGAGGTGCCCACCGTGCGCGAGGACCATCCCCAGGACCTTGTCGTTCGCGTTGCCCGGCTCGAGGAACGCCCCGAAGACGGCCATGTTCGCCTGCGCGCCGGCGTGCGGCTGCACGTTCGCGTGCTCGGCGCCGAACAGCTCCTTCGCTCGATCGATCGCGAGCTGCTCGCTCACGTCGACGAACTCGCAACCGCCGTAGTACCGGCGGCCGGGGTAGCCCTCGGCGTACTTGTTGTTCATCGACGACCCGACCGCCGCGAGGACGGCCGGGCTGGCGTAGTTCTCCGACGCGATCAGGCGGAGCGTCGTCCGCTCACGTTCGAGCTCGCTCGCGATCGCGTCGGCGATCTCGGGGTCGGTCGCCTTCAGCGCCTCCCAGTCGGCTGCGTACTCCCTCATGGCGTCTCCCCTCGTTCGATGCGGGCGATCTGCTCGATCCGTCGCTCGTGGCGTCCGCCGTCGAAGGGCGTCGCGACCCACTCGCGGACGATGTCCTTGGCGTAGGCCGGCGCGACGACGCGTGCGCCCATGCTCAGGACGTTCGCGTCGTTGTGCGCACGCGCCATGCGCGCCATCCACAGGTCGTGACAGAGCGCTGCGCGGATCCCGTCGACCTTGTTCGCGGCGATCTGCTCGCCCTGTCCGGAGCCGCCGAGCACGATGCCGCGATCGGCCTCGCCTCCGACGACCGCGTCGGCGACGGCGAGGCAGTAGATCGGGTAGTCGACCGGTTCCTCCGAATCCGCGCCGACGTCGAGCACCTCGTGGCCCTCGTCCTCGAGGAACGCGCGGAGCTCCTTCTTCAGCGCGAAGCCCGCGTGGTCCGAACCGATCGCGACGCGCACTCAGGCCTCCTCGCGCTGGGCCGGCACCGGCACGGGTCCGGCGAGCCCCTCGGCCAGCCGCTCGGTCCACTCGTCGAGCTCCCACGCGATCGCGCGGTAGCTGTCGAGCGGCATCCCGAGGGGATCCGCGACGTCGTCGTCGAGCGGGTTGCCCGTGAAGCCCTCGCGGCGGCGGGCGGCGGCGGCGGCCACGCGGGTCGCGAGGTCGGGCGCGGCCGTCGGAGGCGCCATCGACTCCACGAGCCGGACGAGCTCCTTGAGCGTGAACACCCGATCGGCCACCTCGGGCATCCAGGCCGTGATCGCGTCGCGGTGTTCCGAGGCCATCGTGACGATCAGGTCCGCGGCGTCGACGTGGCTCGCCTCCAGCCGTCGAGCCACGTGGCGTTCGATCTCGACGCCGCGCTCGCGCGCCGCCTCGACCGACTCGGGCATCGCCGCGGACCCCTCCCAACCCGCGGTCCCCGCGGAGCTGACGTCGGGGGCATCGCTCCCCAACCGGCGGGCGAGCGCGGCGCGCAGGAGGCCTTCGGCGATCGGGGAACGACAGATGTTCCCGGTGCACACGACGAGGATCGAGGTCATCGGAGAGGGCCGGAGTCTAGCAGTGGGTCTCCTCCGTCCATGAACCGGCGCACGGCCTCCGCCGACACCGTCCCCTCGCGCAGGAGACGGGCCGGCGATGTCGTCAGATCGACCACGGACGAGGCGACACCTATCAGCGCCTCGTCGGAACACAGGTAGACGTCGACGTCGGCGCCGAACGTGGCCACGAGCTCGTCACACGTGCGGCCGGGGTCCTCGCCGGTCCGGTTCGCGCTCGTGACGGCGAGCGGCCCGGTGCGGCGGAGGAGCTCCAACGCGAGCGGCTCGTCCGGTACGCGGATCCCGACGGTGTCCCGTCGGTCGCCGAGGTCCCAGCCGCGGCTGCGGTCGGTCCTCGGCACGATCAGGGTGACCGGGCCCGGCCACCACGTCGCGGCGGCGCGCTCGGCGGTCGCGTCGAGGGCCCCCACCAGCCGCGCGGTCGCCACGTCGGCGACGAGGATCGGGAGCGTCAGCGAACGCGGGCGCCGCTTCGCGCCGAACAACCGGTCGGTCGCTCCCGGCAGGTCCGGGCGCGCCGCGATCCCGTACACCGTGTCGGTGGGGAACGCCACGAGCGCGCCGCGCGCCAGCGCGTCGACCGCGTCGTCGACCGGCGTGCGACCCGTCACGGCCACCGGCCCGCGACGACGCGCTCCCGTCCCGCGAGGTCGCGCTGGATCGTCACGTCGCGGAACCCGGCGCGGGCGGCGGCGTCGGCCACGTCGCCGGCGATCCGGACGTCGACCTCGACGGCGACGCCGCCGCCGGCCCGGAGCCAGGCCGCGGCCGCCCCGAACAGGCGCTCGTACCCCGCGAGGTCACCGAACAGGGCGAGCGCCGGATCGGCGAGCACCTCCCTCGACAGCTGGTCGGCCCACGACGGATCGAGGTACGGAGGGTTGCTGACGACGAGGGCCACCTCGCCGCGGACGTCGGTGTCCAGCGGCGACAGGAGGTCCCCCTCGCGCACGTCGACGGACAGGCCCAGGCGCGCGGCGTTCGCGCGAGCGAGCGTCACCGCCTCGCGTGACACGTCGGTCGCGATCACGCGGGCGGCCGGACGCTCGTCGGCGATCGCGAGGGCGACCGCTCCGGTCCCCGTGCCGACGTCGACGACGATCGGAGCCTCGGAGGGATCGGCGTCGAGGACGGCGAGCGCGACGTCGACGAGCGACTCCGTCTCGGGACGCGGCACGAACACACCCGGCACCACCTCGAGCACGAGCCGCCGGAACCCCGTCTCGCCCGTGAGGTGCTGGGTCGGCGCTCCCGCACAGCGGCGACACAGCAGGCGCCCGTACGTCCGCGCCTCGGCCGACGAGAGGCCGGCCGCGCGGGCGTAGATCCCGGCACGATCGGTGTCGAGCACCGACATCATCAGCTGCTCGGCGGCGACCACCGGGCTGTCGACGTCGTGCCGCGCGAGGTACTCGGCGCCGCGACGGACGACCTCGGCCGGCCGCATCAGCCCTCCTGCGCCCCGAGCTGCGCCGTGCGTTCGGCGGCGAGCAACCGGTCGACGAGACCGTCGAGCTCCTCGCCGCCGGCGAGCACGTCGGCGAGCTGGTGCGAGGTGTGCTTGATCCGATGGTCCGTGACGCGACCCTCGGGGAAGTTGTACGTGCGGATCTTCTCGGCTCGCTCGCCCGTTCCGAGCTGGGCCTTCCGCGCGGCGGCCTCCTTGGCGCGCGCCTCGTCCTGCGCGATCTGGAACAGCCGGGCGCGGAGGTACCGCATCGCCTTCTCTCGGTTCTGCAGCTGGGACCGCTCTTCCTGCACCTCGACCTTGATCCCGGTCGGCCGGTGCACGATCCGTACCGCGGAATCGGTCGTGTTCACCGATTGTCCTCCCGGACCGCTCGAGCGGTAGACGTCGATCTGGAGATCCTCGGCTCGGAGATCGACCTCGACCTCCTCCGCCTCGGGCATCACCGCGACCGTCGCGGTCGACGTGTGGATCCGCCCCTGCGACTCGGTGGTCGGCACGCGCTGTACGCGGTGGACGCCCGCCTCGTGCTTCAGCCGTCCGAACGCATCTCTGCCACGGACCTCGACGCTGATCTCCTTGAACCCGCCGAGCTCCGACGGCGACGTGGCGAGGATTTCCGTCTTCCATCGATGCCGTTCGGCCAGGCGTCGGTACATCTCGAACAGGTCGCCGGCCCAGAGGGCGGCTTCCTCGCCACCGGTCCCCGCCCGGATCTCGACGATCACGTCCTTGCCCTCGTTCGGATCCTTCGGCACGAGCGCGAGCTCGATCTCGGCGCGGAGCGCGGCCGCTCGCTCTCCTTGTCGGGTGGCCTCGTCGCCGAAGTAGGCCGACATCTCCGCGTCGGGCTCGACGCCGGCGAGCTCGCGGGCCTCCGCGGCGGCGCGCGTGGCCTCACGGAACGCCCGGAACGGCGTGACCACCGCCTCGAGCTCGGCGAACCGCCTGCCGAGATCGCGCAGCCTGTCGGGGTCGCCGGCGACGTCGGGGCTCGCCATCTCGGCCGCGACGGCCTCGTACGCAGCCTCGAGCTCCTCGAGACGGCGATCGAGATCGGGCACGGAAGCGTCGGTCATCCGTGGATTGTGGCAGCGCGCGCGACCGCGTCGCGGCGTTCGGATCCCTCACGATCGCGCGGCGGGCCGCGCGACGGGCCGGTTCAGTCCCGCGAGCGACCCTCGTCGTCGACGTCGAGGTCGATCGAGGCCAGATCCGGGATGTCGACCTGCTCGCTCGGCGACGGCGAGACCCAGAGGTCTTCGTAGCGCGGATCGACGGGCGCCTCGTCTCGCGCCGACGCCACGGACGTGGCGAACGCCGGGGCGGACGGCGCGGGATCAGCTGCCGACGTCGGTGCCGCGCCCGACGAGGACGTCGTGTCGGCGTCCCCCATCTCGGCCTCGAGCTCGTGCGCGACGGCGAGGAGTCGCGTGCGCATCTGATGCATCTGGTCGACGAGCGAATCGCGGCGCTGTGACAGGCTCGACAGGAGCCGGTCGGCCTCTTCGCGCGCGCGCACGAGCGCTTCGCTGCCCTGCTGCCGCGCCTCCTCGGCGCGTGCCTGCGCGTCGACGCGGATCCGGTCTGCCTCGGACCGCGCCTGCTCCATGAGCCTCGTCGCCTCGGCCCGCGCGTCCGACAGGATCCGCTCGGCCTCCTTGTCGGCGGTCGCGATCAGCGAGGAGAAGCGCTTCGCGAGCGCGTCGTAGGCGTCGTCGGACCCGTGCTGCGTCGTCGCCGTCTCGGTGGCGGCGTCGGCGGTGGACGCCCCGCCCACGGCGGCCTCGTCGATCTTGGCCCGTCCGAGCTTGGCGTCTCGAACCTCGCGCTCGAGCGTCTCGACCTGGGTGGCGACCTGGTGCAGGTAGTCACGCACCTGATCGGGGTCGTAGCCCCGGCGGATCGTCGCGAACTCGCGGCGACGGATCTGCTCGGCGCTCGGCAACAGCGGCAGGTCGAGGTCGGTCATGGGGAGTCCTCCCTGGGGAACGTTGAGGTCGACATCATCCGCATCCTGCCACGCGGATGCAACGACCGATCCGGTCTTCAGCCGGTCGGCGGCCCCGGCGCCCCGGCCGACGGCTCCGTCGATGGCTCCACCGGACCGGCGGGCGGACCGCCGTCCGGCACGGGACCGACGGGCGTACCCCCGTCCAGCACGGGACCGACGGGCGGACCCCGGTCCTCCACGGTCTGGGCGGCATCGGGCCCCGGCACGGACGGCGTCGCGGCCTCCGCCTCACGGCGCAGGACCTCCTCGAACGACGCGATCGCGATCTCGATCTGATCGTCGTCTGGCTGCTGGGTCGTGATCTTCTGCAGCCAGATGCCGGGGGCCATCAGGGCACGCATCACGAGCGAATCCGGGAACCGGGCGCCGAGGCGGAGCGCCTCGTACGCGATCGCCGCGATGAGCGGGATCGCGACGATCCTCGACCCCAGACGCCACAGCAGGCCCGGCGTCCCGAACAAGGTGAACACGAAGATCGTGATGACCATCACGATGATGAGGAAGTTCGTGCCGCACCGGACGTGTTCCTTCGGGAACCGATCGACGCTGCGCGGCTCGAGCGGCTCGTCGTGCTCGTAGGCGGCGATCGTCTTGTGCTCGGCGCCGTGGTACTCGAAGACGCGATGGATGTCCTTCGTCCGTCCGATGATCCACAGGTAGCCGACGAACAGCATCACGCGGAAGATGCCTTCGAGGACGTTCACCCAGATGCCGCCGCCGACGGCCCCCTCGAACCACGTGAACAGCGTCGTCGGCCCGAGGATGAAGATCCCGACGAACAGCACCGCCGCGATCGTGAGCGAGACGGTCACCTGGCGGTTCGAGAGCTGCTCGTCCTCGTCGAGCGACGCGTTCGCAGCGATCATGAGCGCCCGCACGCCGATCGCGAGGGACTGCCCGAGCACGATGATCCCGCGGAAGCCCGGCTTCCGCCAGATCGGATGACGCTGCTGGACCGACCGGATCTCGTGGGACTCGAGATGGATGTCGCCGTCGGGCCTGCGGACGGCGACGGCCCAGTGGTCGGCTCCGCGCATCATCACGCCCTCGACGACGGCCTGGCCGCCGTAGAGATGCGTGGCGGGCGTGTCGCCCACGCTCGGCTAGCCCCGCTGCTTCGCGGCAGCCTGAGCGCGCTGCGACTTCTCGTAGCGGCGCTGGAACCGCTCCACGCGGCCACCCGTGTCCACGAGCTTCTGCTTGCCGGTGTAGAAGGGGTGGCAGTTCGAGCAGATGTCTGAGCGGATCTCGCTCACGGTGGACCGTGTCTGGAACGTGTTGCCGCAGGAACAGTGGACGTTCGCGATCTGGTACTCGGGATGGATGCCTTGCTTCATCGGTCGTCGTCTCCTCGGCGGGTGTGGCCGCCAGGGTAGCGGCCTGCACCCTTTCCAACGTCGCGGTATTCCGGTCCTTAGCTCCCGGCCGGCGCCTTCGCGATCTCCTTCAGGAACTGCTCGTTCGACTTCGTCGACCGCAGCTTGTCGATCAACAGCTCGAGGGCCGCGCCGGGCTCGAGCGCGTGGAGCACGCGACGCAGCTTGATCACCAGCGCGAGCTCCTCGGGCGGCAGCAACAGCTCCTCCTTTCGCGTGCCCGACGCGTCGACGTTGATCGCCGGGAACAACCGCTTCTCGGAGAGCTGCCGATCGAGCCGGAGCTCCATGTTGCCGGTGCCCTTGAACTCCTCGAAGATCCCGTCGTCCATCCGCGAGCCCGTTTCGACCAGCGCGCTCGCGATGATCGTCACGGAGCCGCCCTCCTCGATGTTCCGCGCTGCACCGAAGAACCGGCGCGGCGGGTACAGCGCGGAGGCGTCGATGCCGCCGGTGAGGATCTTGCCCGACGCCGGCATCCCGAGGTTGTACGCCCGCGCGAGCCGCGTGAGCGAGTCGAGGATGATCGCGACGTCTTGGCCCTGCTCCGCGAGGCGCTTCGCCCGCTCGAGCACGAGCTCGGTGACCTGGATGTGCTGGTCGGTCGGCTTGTCGAAGGTCGAGTACACGACCTCGGCGGCCGAGACCGTCCGCTGCCAGTCGGTGACCTCCTCGGGACGCTCGTCCACGAGCAGCACCATGACGTGGGTGTCGGGAGCCGACGCGATGATCCCGTTCGCGATCTGCTTCAAGATCGTGGTCTTGCCCGCCTTCGGAGGCGACACGACCATGCCGCGCTGACCCTTGCCGATCGGGGCGATCATGTCGATGATCCGCTCGCTCACGGCCGTCGCGCTCGTCTCGAGCCGGAACCGCTCGTCGGGGAACAACGGGGTCAGCTTGTCGAACTGCGGGCGGTTCTGGGCCTGCTCGGGGTCGACGCCGTTCACCCGGTCGACCGCGAGGAGCGCGGGGTACTTCTCGTTGTCGCGTGCGCGCCGCGCCTTGCCGCTCACGACGTCGCCCTTGCGGAGGGCGTGCTTGCGGATCTGACCGACCGAGACGTAGATGTCGTCGGGGCCGGGGAGGTAGCCGCTCGTGCGGAGGAACCCGTAGCCCTCCGGCAGCATGTCGAGGATGCCCTCCTGCGACGGCGCGTTCGCGAGCTCTTCGGCGATCTGCGCCTCCTCGCGCTGCCGCCGCTCGTCACGCTGACGCCGGCGCTCCTCGCGGGACGGACGGCGGCGCCGGCCTTCGCCGTCGCGGTCACCGCGGGCGTCAGGGCCGCGGTCGCCGCGGTCACGTCCGCCGTCACGGTCGCCGCGATCGCGTCCGTCACGGTCACCGCGGTCGGTGCGCTCGGGTCGGTCGGTTCGCGTGGCGGCACCTTCGCCGTTCGCGGCGGGTCGCGCGTCGGGTGGCGTCGTCGCCTCGGTCGCGGTGGTCGTTCCGCCGTTGCTCGCGTCGGCGTCGGCCGGCGCCGACGACGAGCCGTTGCCGCGCGCGGCGACGATCGCGTCGATCAGTCCGGCCTTCCGCAGCTTCGCCGCGCCTTCGACCCCGAGCGACTGGGCGATCGCTTGCAGCTCAGGAAGGAGCTTCGTGCCGAGGGACGCTCGGTCGGTGGTGATGTCCGTTGCCATCTGGCCTATGCCTCTTTCTCGTGCTCGAGCCCACCGAGGAGCTCGTCCTGCAAGGTCGTCCAATCGGCTCGGAACCGCTCCAAGCCGAGGTCGGTGAGGGGATGCTTCACGAGCTGCGCGAACACGTCGTGGGGCATCGTCGCGATGTCGGCGCCGGCGAGGGCCGCGTCGACGATGTGCATCGGGTGTCGGAGCGACGCGGCGAGCACGTTCGTGTCGTACCCCTGGACCGCGTAGATGTCGGTGATCTGGCGGAGCGCGTGCATCCCGTCGCTCGCCGCGTCGTCGATGCGTCCGAGGAACGGCGACACGATGTACGCCCCGACCTCGGCCGCGAGGATCGCCTGCGCCGGCGAGAACACCAGCGTGACGTTGATCTTGATGCCGTCGTCCGTGAGCCGCTTGCCGGCCTCGAGGCCCGCCGGCGTCATCGGCACCTTCACGACCGCGTTCGTGCCGAGCTGGGCGAGCGTGACGCCCTGCTCGTACATCGGCCCCGCGTCCTCTTCGGTCGTCTCGAGGGAGACATCGCCGTCGACCTCGTCGAGGATCTGCCGCCAGACCTTCTCGGGCTCCTGGCGCTCCTTGCCGACCAAGCTGGGGTTCGTGGTCACGCCGCCGAGGACGCCCCAGCGGTTGATCTCGCGGATCTCATCGATGCTCGCGGTATCGAGGAACAGCTTCATGCGCTCTTCCCCTCCTTCTCTCGTTCGGTCTCTGGCTCCATCGGAGGCTCCGGGTTCAGGTCGATCGCGCCGCCTGGCGACGGCGTCTCGTCGCGCACGCGGAGCTCGGCCGCCCGCGACGTGGCACGTTCCATGACCAGGTCGGTCACCGCGGCGATCGCCTGGTCGAAGCTGTAGTTCGGGATCACCGGCACCCCGTGGGACAGCGCCTGGCTCTTCACCCACCGCTGGAGCCGTCGGATGTTGTCGAACCCGAGCTCGTAGCGCTGGGCGGGGCGGGATGCGACGGCGTCCTCGCGTGCGCCGAAGTGCGACCGGTGTCGCTCCTCGTCGTCGACGCCTATGACGAAGGGTACCGCGAGAACGCGGTGTCCGTGGGTTTCCACGTCGAAGAACCCCGGAACGATGTGCGCGCCTTCGATCACGATGCTCGTGCCCTCGTCGGCGGCGCGCTCGATCAGGGCGTCGACCCCGACCGACACCGCGGCCGTCTGCTCGCGGAACCCGAGGATCACCGCGTCACCGGCCCGCGCCGGCGCCTCGCGGAGCGCCTCGTCGGCCTGGAACGACGAGACGTGGAGCGTGGGCATCAGCTCGGGAGACAGCATCGAGCGCATCACCTCACGGATCGCATCGGTCGCGACGACGCGAACGATCCCGAAGCGCGCGGCGAGCTGCGTGGCGATCGTCGACTTGCCGACGCCGGTCGCCCCGCCGATCAGGATCACGAGCGGAACGTCGAGCCGCTCGACCTGTCGCCACCGCAGGAAGTTCTTCGCGTAGCGCTCGCCGGCCGTGTCGCGCAACGCGTCGACCACGACGGCGGCAAGCTCGTCGGTCGTGAGCGAGAAGCACGACGCCTCGACGAGACGGTCCTCGACCGCGTCGGCGACCTCGTACGCGCGCAGCGGAGACAGGCCGGTGACCATCACCTGCGACGCGAGGAGCCCCTTCGAGAAGGGCAGGCCGGCCTCGGGGTCGGAGATGACGATCGGCGGGGTCTTCGACGTTTCGGTCATCGGTCTGGTCGGTGGGTTCCGGGCGGCGACGCCTCAGCGATGGAGCGCTCGATCGTGCGCCAGCGCGAGCACGCCGCCGAGCGCCGTGTCGAGATCGGTGTCGCCGGCGACGGCGTCGGCCCGGTTGTCGACGAACACGACGTCGGCACCACGGGCGATCGCGTGCTCCGCCGCGACGTCGATGGCGGCCGCCTTCAGCTCGGTCAGCAGCACGTCGTACGTATCGGCCCCCTCGAGGTCCTCCACCAGGCCCGCTCGGTCGGCGAGCCGCGCGCTCCATCCGACGACGCGGCATCCGTGGTCGGCCTGCAGGCGCGCGACCTGTCGGGCTGCCACGGCGCCGGGCGCCGTCGTCGTGAAGAACGCTTCCCTCCCCCGCACGTCGCCCAGTGGCACCGGATGGAAATCGGTGACGATGCATCCGGCATCGCCGAGCGCGCTACGGAGGTGGGTGGTGAGATCGGAGAGGCGTTCCGGGTCGGGAACGCTGTTGGCCATGGTAACAACCGCCAGGTCGCTCCGCAAGAGCCGGTACGGGCCCAGGTACCCCCGGACGTACTCGGGTGGCGCCGTCGCCGGCACCACGAGGACGCCGGCATCCCAATCGATCGGCGGGATCGCGGCGCCACTGCCCTCGAGCACCACCAGGCCCGGCCGGCGCGCCGCCGCGAGCGCCAGGGCATCCGGCACGTTGGTCGCGTGGGTGGCGCCGGCCAGACCGCCCGCCGCCCGCCTGGCGCCGATCGTCGCGACACCCGTCGTCAGGGCGTCCTCGAGGTAGTCCGAGGCGGCGTGCTCGCCGCTCCGGACGAGCGCGAGGAGGCGATCGAGCGTGACGGAACCGGGTTCCGCGACCTCGGGCTCCGGCGGGCCGCCCCGGCCCATCGCGACGACGACCGGTGAGAGACCGCGGCGGTCGGCGAGCCGAGCGACCTCGCCCGCGATCGCCGTCTTCCCGGTGCGCTTGCCCGTTCCGATCACGGCGACCGTCGGCAGGCCGGGCGGCGGCGGTCGACGTTCCGGAGGTTCGAGCCGGAAGTCCGCCCCGACGTAGGGGACGCCGTTCGCGAGCGCGACGGATGCGAGCGCCAAGCGTTCGCGGTAGCCGAGGACGGGCTCGTCGGACAGATCGAGGACCACGTCGGGGCCGAGTTCCCGGATCGCGCCGTCGAGCGCGCTTCCGGCGTCGTCCCCCGTCACGCGGACGGGGACGCCGAGCTCCGGAACCTCCCCCGGCTGGACCTTCTCGGTCCCGCCCACGAGGAGCGCCAGCACGACGTCGTGGCCGCGAGCGCGCGCGACGTCGATCGCCCACCGCGTGACGGGCGGGTAATGCTCGCCGTCGACGATCGCGAGCGTCCTCATCGAGGATCGAGGCACGAGGGAGCCGCCGACGCCGGCCGGGGGCCGCGCGGTCGCATCCGCGCCGCTACCGTTCGTCGACCGCGAGCGCGCGTTCGCGGTCGACGGGGCCCCCGGGTTCGACGGAGGGCTCCTGGACCGGCGGCTCGCGGTGTCGCTGGCCGCTTTCGAACAGCGAGAACCGCGCCATCACGTGCTCCTCGCCGAACGGGAACTTGCGACGGATCTCGACCGCGTCCCCGTCGAACGTGAGGACGTTGTAGCAAGGCTTCGTGTAGCCGCGCAGGCGCAGCGACGACACCGTCCCGGCGTTCGCGATGAAGGTGTCCTCGAGCCGCCACACGTACGGGACGTGCTTGTGGCCCGACAGGACGACCTGCACGCCCGCGTGGATCAGGACCTCCAGCAGGTCGCCCGCATCCATCACCGTGCTCCGCTCGCGACCGGTGCCGGGGATCGGGAGGAGGTGGTGGTGCAGGACGAACACCTTGAGGGCGGCCGGATGGCGGAACTGCTCCGCGATCCAGGGATAGTTCGCGCGGCCGACCTTGCCTTCGTTCAGATCGGGCTCGCTCGAATCGACACCGACGAGGCGGACGTCGCCGACGTCGACCGACCACGCTCGTGGACCGATCAGCTCCTCGAAGTGGAGGTAGCCGACGTTGCGGGAGTCGTGGTTGCCGGGAACGGTATGCACCGGCGCGTCGAGGCGCTCCACGTAGGCCAGCCAGTTCTTGTACTCCTGGCGGAACCCCTCGGCGGTGAGATCGCCCGAGACGACGACGACGTCGGGAGCGAGCTCGTTCAGCTCCTTGATGACGCGGTTCATGAGGTTCGGCACGAAGTAAGGCGATCCGACGTGCGGATCCGAGATGTGGGCGATCGTGACCACCGGCACGAGTCTAGTCGTCGGCCATCTTCTGCCCCTCTGGCCGCCCCCTCTGGCCGCCTCCTCTGGCCGCTCCCTCTGGGGGTGCCATCGCGATCGGCGTGGGACGATGGATCGTCGTGTCGATCCTCGACGTCTTCCTCCTCGCGCTCCTGGTCCTCACGGCCGTCGGTGGCTATCGACGCGGCGCCCTCCGGCAGGTCTTCGGGCTGGCCGGCGTCACCGCCGGGGTCGGCATCGGTCTCCTCCTCGGTCCGTCGCTCGGCGAGAGCGCGTCGGATCCCCTCGCACGCGTGGCCATCGTGCTCGGCGTCGTCGTCGTCGCGGCGTGCGCGGGGAACGTCGCGGGCTACCTGGTCGCCGGTCGCGTCCGGAAACGGCTCGAGCCCCAGGGCGCGGCGGCCGTCGCCGACCGGGTGGTCGGCGTCGGGATCTCGGTCGTCGCCATGGTGCTCGCGGTCTGGTTCCTCGCGTTGAACCTCGCGAACGGACCGCTGCCGACGGTCGCGCGGAGCATCCGGGACTCGCGGCTCGTGGCCGCGATGGCCCAGGCGCTTCCGGCGCCGCCGCCGCTCGTTCCGCAGCTCGAGCGGTTCGCCGACGCGCTGGGGTTCCCCGACGTCTTCGTCGGCCTCCCGTCGTCGGGGGAGCCGGCCGAGCTCCCGTCGAGCGGCACGGTTCGCGCCGCGGCCGCGGCGGCCTCGCGGAGCACCGTGCAGGTCTTCGGGGACGGGTGCGCCGCCGGCTACCTGAACGAAGGCTCCGGGTTCGTCGCCGAGCCGGGACTCGTGGTCACGAACGCCCACGTGGTCGCCGGGACGGCGGAGGTCTCGGTGCGACCGGACGGGCAAGCCTCGCTCGAGGCGACGGTGGTCGCGTTCGACCCTCGGATGGACCTGGCCGTGATCCGGGTGCCGGAGCTCACGGCACCGCCTCTTCCGCTCGAGACGGCCGAACAGCCGCGTGGGACCGGAGGCGCCGTGCTGGGCTACCCGGGGAGCGAGCCGCTCGTCGTCGTGCCCGCGGCGGTCCGACGCGCGTTCGAGCCGACCGGGCGGGACATCTACGGTCGCGGCGAGGTCGAGCGACGTCTGTACGAGCTCGACGCCACCGTCCGCGGCGGGAACAGCGGCGGACCGTTCGTGCTTCGGGACGGGCGGGTGGCGGGCGTCGTGTTCGCGAACTCCGTCCTCGACGACCACGTCGGATACGCGATCGCGGCGTCGGAGGTGCTGCCGATCCTCGACGCCGCACGGACGCTCACGGCGCAGGCCGGCGTGGGCAGCTGCGCCCCGTAGGGGTCAGCGCTCGGACGCGTCGAACCCGCGCGAGCGTGTCCCGGGCGTGAGGATCCGCCACGTCGTCGGGAGCTCGAGCGTCTCGTGGTCGAGCGCTGCTCCGTCGGGTGGGAACGCGAGCAGGGAGGGCCCGGCCCCCGAGACGCACACGGGCACGTGTCGTCGCGCGATGTCGTCGAAGACCTCGGCGGCGTCCGGCGCGAGCGCCAGTCTGGCCTCCTGGTGCAGCCGGTCGCGGAGCGCGATCCGGAGCAGTGACGGGTCGCGCGTGACGGCCTCCACGACGAGCGCGGCGTGCGCGGCGTTGTACACGGCGTCGGCGCGGGGCACGGGGTCCGGCAACGCGGCCCGGGCTTCGTCGGTCGGAAGGGCGAACGGCGGCACGATGACGACCGGCCGCAGATCTGGGTGTGGCTCGAACCGGCGCACCGTTCCGTCGGGGAGCGCGACCGTGAAACCGCCGAACGTGGCGGCGGCCACGTTGTCGGGATGTCCCTCGAGCTCCGCCGCGAGCGCGAACACCGACGAGGCATCCCCTCCCTCGAGGCCGAGGTCGAGGGCGCGCGACGCGATCACGACGCCGGCGACGATCGCGGCCGACGACGAACCGAGACCGCGACCGAGGGGGATGCGGTTGCGACCGCGGACCGCGAGCGACGGCGGCTCGAGCCGCATGCGGTCGGCGATCGTCGCGATCGTCCGGCTCACGAGGTCCGATCCGTCGGTCGGGAGCTCTGCCGCTCCCTCGCCCTCCCACGCGATCGCCGTATCCGCGCCGGTGTCGACGACCACCTCGTTGCAGAGGTCGAGCGCCAGGCCGAACGAGTCGAACCCGGGTCCGAGGTTCGCCGACGTCGCCGGAACACGGACCTCGAACCGCATCGCGCTCAGAGCCCGAGTTCCGCGGCCACGACCGAGGCGTCGGGCGGAACGACCGCGGGATGCGCGGCGCCGGCGATCGCCCACTCCGGGTCCTTCAGACCGTGGCCCGTGAGGATGCAGACGATCGTCTGCCCGGCCTCGAGCAGCCCCTCGGCGTGGAGGCGCAGCAGACCGGCGACGCTCGCGGCGCTCGCCGGCTCGACGAACAACCCCTCGCGCGCGACCCGCCGGTACGCGGCGAGGATCTCGCGATCGGTCACCGCCATGATCGCGCCCTCGGACTCCGACGCGGCGGACGTCGCCTTCTCCCAGGAGGCGGGGTTGCCGATCCTGATCGCGGTCGCGATCGTCTGCGGGCTGGCGACGGGCGCGCCGGCGACGAGCGGCGCGGCGCCGGCGGCCTGGAAGCCGAACAGCCGGGGCGGCTCGTGGATCACGCCGTCGGCCAGGTACTCGCCGTACCCGATCCAGTGGCTCGAGATGTTCCCGGCGTTGCCGACCGGCACGCAGTGCAGATCGGGGGCGCGCCCCAGCGCGTCGACGATCTCGAACGCACACGTCTTCTGTCCCTGGAGCCGGAACGGGTTCACGCTGTTCACGAGGGTGACCGGGAAGTGCTCGGCGAGGTCGCGCGCGAGCGTGAGCGACGCGTCGAAGTTCCCGTCGACCTCCAGCACCCGCGCGCCGTGCACGAGCGTCTGGGCCATCTTGCCGAGCGCGACCTTGCCCTTGGGCACGAGCACGGCGCACGTGAGGCCGGCCTTCGCGGCGTAGGCCGCAGCCGCCGCGCTCGTGTTGCCGGTCGAGGCGCACACGACCGCCTTCGCGCCCTCCTCCACCGCCTTCGAGATCGCGAGGGTCATCCCGCGGTCCTTGAACGACCCCGTCGGATTGGCGCCGTCGTACTTCAGCCACACGTCGCAGCGGGTCTCGGTCGACAGCGGGCCGCTCCGCACGAGCGGCGTGCCGCCTTCGCCGAGGGTGATCACCGGCGTCGCGTCGCTCACCGGCAGCCGCTCGCGGTACTCCGCGATCACCCCGCGCCACGGCGGCGCGCCGGAGGGCGCATCGCCCATCGGCGGTTCGACGCTCACCCTTCCTCGCCTTCGACCCGCAGGACGCTGGCGACGTCGCGGACGGCCTCGAGCTCGCGGACCTCCTCGATCGTCTTCTGGAACGCGCCCTCCTGCGCTCGGTGAGTGATGAACACGAGCGTGGCTTCCTCGCCGGCGCCCTCCTGCCACACGCGTTCGATCGACACGCCGTTGCGGCCGAACCGCTCGGCGATCTCGGCGAGCACGCCGGGACGATCCTCGACGTGCAGGTTCAGGTAGTACTGCCCGCGGGTGTCGCCCATGGGCCTGATGCGTCGGTCGCGCGCGTCGGTGGACGCGATCGACCGGCCGCCGTGCACGAGGTGTCGCGCCACGGCGATCACGTCACCGGCGACCGCCGTTGCGGTCGCGTCGCCGCCGGCGCCGCGCCCGTAGAACATCAGCTGTCCGATCCGCGGCCCTTCGACGAAGACGGCGTTGAACGCGTCGCGGACCGACGCGAGCGGATGCGCGGTGGGGATCATCGCGGGGTGAACGCGGACCGAGATCGCGTCGTCCTGGAGCTCCGCGATCGCGAGCAGCTTCACGACGTATCCCAACCGATCGGCATCGGCGATGTCCTGGGCCGTCAGGCGCGTGATGCCCTCGCGGTAGACATCGTCGATCGTCACGCTCGTGTCGAACGCGAGCGACGCGAGGATCGCGCACTTCGCCGCCGCGTCGACCCCGTCGACGTCGGCCGTGGGGTCGGCCTCGGCGTAGCCGAGCCGCTGGGCTTCCGCCAGCGCTCCGTCGAACGACCATCCGTGCTCGGACATCTGCGTGAGGATGAAGTTGGTCGTCCCGTTCACGATCCCGAGGAGCCGCTCCACCCGCTCGCCCGCGAGCGACGAGCGCAGCGGTCGGATCAGCGGGATGCCGCCAGCCACCGCGGCTTCGAACGCGAGATCGAGCCCCGCGGCGTCGGCGGCGGCGAAGAGCTCCGCGCCGTGCGTCGCGAGGAGCTCCTTGTTCCCGGTCACGACCGGTTTGCCGTTGGCCAACGCCTGGAGGATGAGCGACCGGGCCGGCACGGTTCCGCCGATCAGCTCGACGACGACATCGGTGCCGGGGTCGTCGACGACGAGGCGGCCATCCTCGACGAAGGCCTCGGCCGGCAGCGGCACGTCGCGCACCTTCGCGCGATCGCGCACCGCGACCCGGTGCACCTCGATCCGGACGCCGGCGCGGCGTGCGATGTCGTCGGCGTTCGCTCCGAGCAGACGGATCAGCGCCGCACCGACGTTGCCGGCGCCCAGCACGCCGACACGCACCACGCGGTCGCCGGCCGCGCGTTCGCCGATCCGCGTCATCGTCGGTCCCCCACCCAGCGCGCCATCAGGATCTCGTCCTCGTAACCGTAGGTCTTCCGAGACTGCCCTGACAGCCGCCCCTCCTCGACGAACCCGAAGCGGCGGTACATCGCGATCGCGCGTCGGTTCGAGGGGTAGACCGACAGGACGAGCTTGCCGACGTCGGCGGCCCGTGCCCACCGCACCGCTTCGGCCAGCAGGGCGGTGCCCACGCCGCCGCCGCGACGGTCTTCGGCGACCACGACCGCGAGCGTCGCGACGTGACGCGTCGCGGGATGCCGCTCCCGCGTGAGACCGAGATGACCGATCACGCGACCGTCGGCCACGGCGACGAGCTCGACCCCGTCGTCGCCGACGGCACGTGCGAACCGCCGGCGCCACGTCCGCACGGGCTGCGTCACGTCGTCGCTGCGCACCCAGCGCCCCTCCGCGATCACGGCACGCCACAGGTCGAGCGCGGCGGCGGCATCGCGCGGCGATGCGCGCCTCACCGAGACGCCGAGCGGCGCGATCGCCTCGTCGGCGTCGCTCCGAGCGGCGGCCACCTCGAGACGGTCGAGATCGGCGGCGTCTTCGCGCCGGAGCCACCGCTCGACGTCGCCGCCGCGGACCGCGACCACCGCCGGCCTGCCCACCCGGTTGTAGCCGGAAGCGAGCGAATAGCCGTACGCGCCAGTCGCGGCGAACGCGACGACGTCACCGGGCGCGAGGTCCGACGGGACGGCCACGCGTTCGGCGAGGACGTCGCCCGACTCGCAGTGACGACCGACGATCGCGACGTCGATCGTCGGCGAGGCGTGCGTCCGCACGGGCGTGACCGAGTACGCCGCGTCGTAGAGCATCGGACGGAGGTTGTCCGACATCCCGCCGTCGACCGCGACGAGCGTCCGTCCGCCGACGCGCTTCGTGCCGACGACGGTGTACAGCGTGACCGCGGCGTTCGCGACGAGCGATCGACCGGGCTCGACCATCAGCGTCGGCACCGCGATCGCGGCGTCGTGCGCGAGCGCGTCCAGGCGATCGGCGAGCGTGGGTGCGAGCGCGACCGGGTCCACCGGACGCTCGTCGACGTACGTGACCCCGAAGCCGCCACCGACGTCGACGATCTCGGTCTCGCTCCCGATCGCGGCGCGGACGTCTCCGGCGAGGCCGACGACCGCGTCGAGGACGCGGACGTACGGGTCGACGTCGAGGACCTGCGACCCCGCGTGCGCGTGGAGCCCCGCGTAGCGGACGTGTCGCAGGTTCGCGGCCTCCCGGAGCACATCGGTCACCGACGCGCGCGGCGTGCCGAACTTCGACACCTCGTGACCCGTGGCGATCGCCTCGTGCGTGTCGACGAGGACCTCGGGGATCACGCGGAGCAGGAACCGCTGCGCCACCCTGCTGCCCGCCGCGATCGCGTCGAGCCGACGGAGCTCGTCGATGCCGTCGACGATCATGAGCCCGAGGCCTGCCTCGACGGCGAGGGCCAGCTCGGCATCGGTCTTCGCGTTCCCGTGCAGCAAGACCCGGGAGCCACGCGCGCCGGCGCGCATGCACGCCTCGACCTCACCGCCGCTCGCGCACAGCAGGTCCAGCCCCGCGTCGAGCGCGAGCCGGATCACGGCATGCGCGGTGAACGCCTTCACGGCGTACGCCGCGCGGTCGTACGCGCGGGCGACGGAGCGCATCCGCTCGGCGATCTCGTCGGCGTCGACCACGATCGTCGGCGTGCCGTGGTTGGCGGCGAGGTCGGCGGCGGAGATCCCCCCGATCGCGAGCCCGTCGTCGCCCCAGGCGGCGTTCCGGGGCCAGGGCGACGGGGCCGACGATGCGTCCGACGGCGGTTCCGGCGCGGGCTCAGCCATCGGAACGGTCCATCCGTTCCGGCGCCGACACGCCGAGGAGACCGAGGAGGTTCGCGAGCACCTGCTTCGTCGCGCGGCAGAGCCAGAGCCGTGCCTGCGTCAGTTCCGCGTCGTCGCCGACGACGCGGCAGTCCGTGTAGAAGCGATGGAACCGCGCCGCGAGGTCCTGCGACGCGTGCGCGAGGCGATGCGGCGCGCGCAGGTCCGCGGCGGTCGCGATCACGCCCGGCACGTCGGCGAGCGCCCGCAGGAGATCGGCCTCGGCCTCGTGCACCAGGAGGCCGAGGTCCACCTGCTCGATCGGGCGCGGTTCCACGCCGGCGTCGGCAGCCTTCCGGAGGATCGACGCGATCCTCGCGTGCCCGTACTGCACGTAATAGACCGGGTTGTCCATGGACTCGCGCGCGACGGCCTCGATGTCGAAGTTGATCGTCGCGTCGGGGCTGAACATCAGCAGGTGGAACCTGGCCGCGTCGGTCCCGACCTCGTCGAGCAGCTCGTCGAGCGAGACGAACGTGCCCGCGCGCTTGCTCATCGCGACCGGCTCGCCGCCGCGCAGGAACGCCACGAACTGGTACAGCACGATCTCGACCGCCTCGGCGTCGTACCCGAGCGCGTCAGCGGCGCCGCGGACCCGCACGACGTCACCGTGGTGATCGGCACCCCAGACGTACACGAGGTGGTCGAAGCCTCGCGAGAACTTGTCGACGAGGTACGCACAGTCCGCGCCGAAGTACGTGTGCGCGCCGTTCGAACGGACGACCACGCGGTCCTTGTCGTCGCCGAAGTCGGTCGACCGGAACCAGACCGCTCCCTCCGCGTCGTACGCGTGCCCGCTGTCGCGCAACCGCTGGACCGCCGCGTCGATCTCGCCCTTCTCCGCGAGCGACGCCTCCGAGACGTAGGTGTCGAACCGCACGCCGAAGCGCGCGAGCGTCGCCTCGATCCAGGCGAGCACGCGACGGACGCCTTCGGCGCGCAGGCGCGCGAGGCGCTCGGCGGGCTCGAGATCGGCCAGGGACGGACCGTTCGCCTCCAGCACGTCGCGCGCGATGTCGGTGACGTACGCGCCGCGGTAGCCGTCGTCGGGCCACGCCGCCTCGCGGCCGAGGAGCTCCAGGTACGCCGCTTCGACCGACGCGCCGAACCGATCCATCTGGCCGCCCGCGTCGTTGAAGTAGTACTCGCGCTCGACGGTCCACCCCGCCGCCTCGAGCAGGCGCCCGATCGCGTCGCCGAGGGCCGCGTTGCGCGCGTGACCGACGTGCAGGGGCCCGGTCGGGTTGGCGCTCACGAACTCGACCTGGGCACGCCGGCCGGACGGCGCGACGGTTCCGTACGCGTCGCCTTCGGCGGCGATCCGCCGGACCACGTCGTGGAGCCAGTCGTCGGTCACGAACAGGTTGATGAACCCCGGCCCCGCGACCTCGACCTTCTCGATGAACGGCGCCGGAGGCATCGCGTCGACGACGTCCTGGGCGACCTCGCGCGGGGACCGTCGGAGCCGCCCGGCGACCGCGAGGGCCACGTTCGTCGCGAAATCGCCGTGCTCCTTCTGCTTCGGGGCGAGCAGCTCGGGGGTCGGAACCTCGCCCGCGTCGCCCACGACCGTTCGCAGCCCGGCGGCGATGACCTCGCGGAGCTGGTCCTCGATCACAGGGCATGCTCCTCGGTTCCGTCGATCCGATGACGTACCAGCCGCACGAGCGCGATCGGATCGAACGGCTTCGTCACGCGGTCGACGTCGTCGAGCGCCGCCGCGGCACCCGACGGGTCGTCGTACGTGCGCGCGGTGAGGAACACCAGCTGCGTCGAGGCGAGGTCCTCGTCGGCGCGGATGCGGTTCGCCACCTCGTATCCGTCGAAGCCCGGCATCATCACGTCGAGCACCACCGCGTCCGGACGGAGCTCCCGCACGCGATCGAGCGCCTCGCCGCCGTGCGACGCCGTCGAGACCTCGAACCCGTCGAGCCGGAAATTGACCTCGAGCAGGCGCAGGATCACCGGATCGTCGTCGACGAGGAGCACGCGCGGGGACATCGGGATGGAGCATACCGACGGCCTTCGGGGCGGCCGCCGACGCGTTGCTAGACTCGTCGTCCCAGGCCACCGGCCGGGCCATCCCGGTCCGGGCATCCCGGTCCGGCCCCCGTAGCTCAGGGGATAGAGCGCCGGCCTCCGGAGCCGGGTGCGCAGGTTCGAATCCTGCCGGGGGCACCACCGTACGATGTCCCCGATGGCCGATCCTCGCGCGATGCGCGCGCCCACCGGGTTCCATGCGGACCGGATCCTCGAACGCGACGATCTCGTCGACGATCCGGTCGCGCAGTTCCGGCGGTGGTTCGACGAGGCCGCCGACGCCGGCGTTCCGCTGCCGAACGCGATGGCGCTCGCGACGGCCGACGCCGACGGCCGGCCGAGCGTCCGGCACGTGCTG
The DNA here is from genome assembly GCA_035463115.1 of Actinomycetota bacterium. Classification (GTDB taxonomy): domain Bacteria; phylum Actinomycetota; class UBA4738; order UBA4738; family HRBIN12; genus BPGL01. The sequence goes on from DATHTO010000020.1 coordinate 54,009, forward strand.
CTGCGCGGTGTCGACGAACGCGGGTTCACGTTCTTCACGAACCGCGAGAGCCGGAAGGGACGACAGCTCGACGAGAACCCGCACGCCGCTCTCGTCTTCCTCTGGAAGGAGCTCGACCGCCAGGTGAGCGTCGAGGGACGGGTCGAGCGCACCTCCGACGAGGAGTCCGACGCCTACTTCGGCGGGCGCCCCCGTGGCGCGCAGCTCGGAGCGTGGGGGTCGCCGCAGAGCGCGCCGATCGCCGGGCGCGACGACCTGATGCGCCTCGTCGCCGACGCCGACGCGCGGTTCGGCGAGGGGCCGGTCCCCCGGCCGCCCTTCTGGGGCGGGTTCCGCGTCGTCGCGGACCGGATCGAGTTCTGGCAGGGCCACGAGCATCGGCTGCACGACCGCTTCGCGTACACGCGCGGCGCCGGCGGCTGGCACGTGGATCGACTCGCGCCCTAGCGCCCACGGAAGGTCCCGCAGGCGGCCCCCACCGGGCGGGTCGTTCGACCCCACGCTCGGGCCGGCCCGTCCGTCAGCATCGCTTCGATGCAGACGGAGGTACCTGGGGTACGTGCCGCGGTCCGCCCATGGGCGGTCGTCGACGGCAACGAGGCCGCCGCGACGATCGCGCACCGGCTCTCGGAGGTGATCGCGATCTATCCGATCACCCCGAGCTCGCCGATGGGCGAGCTCGCCGACGCGTGGTCCGCGGCCGGCCGCCCGAACCTCTGGGGTGCCGTCCCGCGCGTCGTCGAGATGCAGAGCGAAGGCGGCGCCGCGGGCACCCTCCATGGCGCGCTCCAAGGTGGCGCGCTCGCGACGACCTTCACCGCGTCGCAGGGTCTCCTGCTGATGCTGCCGAACATGTTCAAGATCGCGGGCGAGCTCACCCCGTTCGTGATGCACGTCGCGGCGCGCACGATCGCCACCCATGCGCTGTCGATCTTCGGCGACCACAGCGACGTGATGGCGGCCCGCACGACGGGGTTCGCGATGCTCGCGAGCGCGTCGGTCCAGGAGGCGCACGACCTGGCGCTCGTGGCGCACGCCGCGACGTTGGAAGCGCGCGTCCCGTTCCTGCACTTCTTCGATGGATTCCGAACGTCGCACGAGGTCGGCAAGATCCGCCCGCTCGATGACGACGACCTCCTGGCGCTCGTCGACGACCGCGCGGTCCGCGCGCACCGCGACCGGGCGCTCTCCCCCGAACGGCCGAAGCTCCGCGGCTCGGCGCAGAACCCCGATGTGTTCTTCCAGGCGCGCGAGGCGTGCAGCCCGTTCTACGCCGCCGTCCCCGACATCGTGCAGGCGACGATGGATCGCCTGGCGGATCGGACCGATCGCCGGTACCACCTCTTCGACTACGTCGGCCACCCCGAGGCCGAGCGCGTGCTCGTCCTGATGGGATCGGGCGTCGGTGCGGCGACCGAAGCCGTCGAGGCCCTGGTCGCCGGCGGCGAGCGGGTCGGGCTCGTCCAGGTGCGGCTGTACCGGCCGTTCTCCGCCGAGGCGTTCGTCGCGTCGCTGCCGACGTCGACGCGCGCGATCGCCGTCCTCGACCGCACGAAGGAACCGGGCGCGCCGGGCGAGCCGCTGTACCAGGACGTCCAGACGGCGCTCGCCGAGGAGCTCCAAGCCGGACGCGCCCGGTTCGAGCTCGGCTCGCCGTTCGTGATCGGCGCCCGGTACGGGCTCTCGTCGAAGGAGTTCACGCCGGCGATGGCGAGATCGCTCCTGGATCACCTCGCGACGGCCGAGCCGCGGAACCACGTCACCGTCGGGATCGTGGACGACGTGAGCGGGTCGAGCCTCGACGTCGATCGCTCGTTCTCCACGGAACCCGACGACGTCGTCCGTGCCGTCTTCTTCGGCCTCGGTGCCGACGGCACCGTCAGCGCGAACAAGAACTCGATCAAGATCATCGGCGAGCGCACGGATCTGCACGCCCAGGGCTACTTCGTCTACGACTCGAAGAAGGCCGGTTCGGTGACGGTGTCGCACCTGCGGTTCGGCCCACGCCCGATCTCGTCGGCGTACCTGATCGATCGCGCGAACCTCGTCGCGGTGCACGAGTTCGAGCGCCTCGACCGGATCGACGTGCTCGCGATCGCGGAACCGGGCGCGACGCTGCTGCTGAACAGTCCCTACGGCGACGACACGTGGACGCACCTGCCCGTCGAGGTGCAGCAGCGGATCATCGACCTCGGCCTTCGGGTGTTCGTCGTCGACGCGTACGCGGTGGCGAAGACGGCGGGCCTCGGGAGCCGCGTGAACACGGTGCTGCAGACGTGCTTCTTCCGACTGACCGACATCCTGCCGTTCGACGAGGCCGTCCACGCGATCAAGGACGCGATCGTGAAGAGCTACGGCAAACGTGGCGAGTCGGTGCTCGCGCGGAACTTCGCCGCCGTCGACGCCGCCGTCGCTGCGCTGCACGAGATGCGTGTTCCGGAGCGCGCGACCGCGACGCGGACCCGCCCGCCGGCGGTCGATGCGGAGGCGCCTGGCTTCGTGCAGCGGGTGACGGCGCGGATCCTCGCCGGCGAAGGCGACCTGCTGCCCGTGAGCGCCCTTCCGGTCGACGGAACGTTCCCGACCGACACCGCTCGGTGGGAGAAACGCTCGATCGCGCACGAGATCCCGATCTGGGATCCCGAGATCTGCATCGACTGCGCGAAGTGCGCGCTCGTGTGCCCGCACGCGGCGATCCGGATGAAGGTCTACGAGCCCGGCGAGGTCGAGGGTGCGCCGGAGACCTTCGCGCACAAGGAGTGGAAGGACCGGGAGCATCCTGGACGGTGGATGACGATCCAGGTCGCGCCCGACGACTGCACCGGATGTGGCATCTGTGTCGACGTGTGCCCCGCCCGGAGCAAGGAAGCGGTCAAGCACAAGGCGATCGACATGGCGCCGAAGCGCGACCACCTCGAGCGCGAGCGCGCGAACCTCGGGTTCTTCCTCGACATCCCGGATCCGGCACGCGCCGACGTGCGCGCCGACACGGTGAAGGGATCGCAGCAGCTCCGGCCGATGTTCGAGTACAGCGGCGCGTGCAGCGGTTGCGGCGAGACGCCCTACCTGAAGATCTTGACCCAGCTCGTCGGCGATCGGATGGTCGTCGCGAACGCCACGGGGTGTTCGTCGATCTACGGGGGGAACCTCCCGACGACGCCGTGGTCCGTCGGCGACGACGGGCGCGGCCCCGCGTGGGCGAACTCCCTGTTCGAGGACAACGCCGAGTTCGGCCTCGGCATCCGCCTCGCCGCTGACGCCCGTCGCGACCTCGCCGTCGAGCTCCTCGAGCGGCTCGCCGACGAGCTCGATCCCGACGTCGTCGCCGCGACGCTCGCCGCCGTCGACGCCCGCGACGACGCCACGATCGGCGCGCAACGCGAACGGATCGAGTCGCTCCGCAGGCGGCTGTTCGCCGTGAGCGATCCTCGCGCACGGAACCTCGAAGCCGTCCTCGACGCGTTGCTCCCGACGAGCGTCTGGATCGTCGGCGGCGACGGATGGGCCTACGACATCGGGTTCGGGGGGCTCGATCACGTCCTCGCCACCGGCCGGAACGTCAACGTCCTCGTCCTCGACACCGAGGTCTACTCGAACACGGGCGGTCAGGCGTCGAAGGCGACGCCGCGTGGCGCGGTCGCGAAGTTCGCCGCGGCCGGCAAGGAACAGGGCAAGAAGGACCTGGGTCAGATCGCGACCGCGTACGGCGACGTGTACGTCGGGCAGATCGCCCTGGGCGCCGACATGCCACACGCGGTCAAGACGATCGCCGAGGCCGAGGCGCACGACGGGCCGTCGCTCGTGATCGCGTACAGCACCTGCATCGCCCACGGGATCGACATGTCGACCTCGATGACGCACCAGAAGGAGGCCGTCGACAGCGGCTACTGGCCGCTGTGGCGGTACGATCCGGCGCTCTCCCGAGCGGGCCAGCCTCCCTTCCGCCTCGACTCGAAGCGGCCGAAGCTGCCGCTGAAGGATTTCGCGCTGCAGGAGGCTCGGTTCGCGATGCTCGAGCGGACCGATCCCGATCGCGCGCACGAGCTGCTCGATCGCGCCCAGGCCGACGTCGACGCGCGGTGGCATCTGTACGAGCAGCTCGCCGGGATCGAGCGGGCGGCCGACCACCCCGACGTGGAGGAGCGCTCGACGTGACGCCCGACCTCACGACCCGATACCTCGGGCTCACCCTGCAGAGCCCCATCGTGCCGTCGGCGTCGCCGATCGGGCAGCGGATCGACACCCTCCGGGCCCTCGAAGGTGCCGGCGTCGGCGCGGTCGTGCTGCCGTCGCTGTTCGAGGAGCAGATCGAGCACGAAGAGACGCAGCTCCACGGCGTGTACGAGCTCGGGACCGAGAGCTTCGCCGAAGCCCTCACCTACCTGCCCGAGATGGACGACTACACGAGCTCGTCCGATGCGTACCTCCGGCACCTCGCGGCATGCACCGGCGAGCTGTCGATCCCGGTGATCGCCAGCTTGAACGGCATCACCCCCGGCGGCTGGATCGCCCACGCGAAACGGCTGCAGGACGCCGGCGCCGCGGCGATCGAGCTGAACGTGTACTTCATCGCCGCGGATCCCGACGAGACCGCCGACGAGGTCGAGGAGCGCTACGTGAAGCTCGTCGAGGCGGTGCGTGGCGAGGTGACGATCCCGCTCGCCGTGAAGATCGGGCCGTTCTTCAGCTCGGTCGGTCACATCGCGCACCGGCTCGTCGCCGCGGGTGCCGACGGGCTCGTCCTGTTCAACCGGTTCATGCAACCGGACATCGACGTCGAGACGCTGACGCTCGATCCCACGCTGCACCTGTCGAGCAGCGCCGAACTGGCGCTCCCGCTGCGGTGGATCGGCATCCTCCGCGACCGCGTGCACGCCTCGCTCGCGCTGACGACCGGCGTCCACGTCTGGCAGGACGTCGCGAAGGCCCTGCTCGCCGGCGCCGACGTGACGATGACCGCCAGCGCGCTCCTGCGAGAAGGCCCGGGCGCCGCGATCGCGATGCGGGACGGGCTCGTCGCGTGGATGAGCGAGCACGGCTACGCATCGGTCGATCAGCTGCGCGGGTCGATGAGCATGGCGAAGGTTCCGAACCCCGTCGCGTACGCGCGGGCGAACTACGCACGGTTGGTCACCGCGTTCGTCAGCCCGTACGACTGGCGCGGCGTCGACGCGGCGCACCGGACGTGAGGACCGAGCGCGACGACGGCGCTACCCTCCTCGTCCATGGACACCGACGAGTTGCGCCGACGCATCCACGACGACATGCCGCGCACGGTCGACGAGCTCGGACGGCTCGTCCGGATCCCGTCGATCGGCTATCCCGGCTACGACCCCGCGAACGTCCGGGCGAGCGGCGAGGCCACGAGGGACATCCTCGCCGACGCCGGCTTCGACGGCGTTCGCTTGCTCGAGCTCGGCGACGGTCATCCCGCCGTGTTCGGCGAGCGCCGGGGGCCCGAGGGATCGCCGACCGTCCTGCTCTACGCGCACCATGACGTGCAACCCGAAGGCGACGGCACCGCCTGGACGACACCACCGTTCGAACCCGAGGTCCGTGACGGACGGATGTACGGCCGCGGCGCCGCCGACGACAAGTCGGGCATCGTGATCCACGCGGCCGCGATGCGGGCGGTCGGCGACCAGCTGCGCTGCTCCGTCAAGGTCGTCGTCGAGGGCGAGGAGGAGTGTTCGACGGCGCACCTCCCCGATCTCGTCCACGGGAACGGCGACCTGCTGCGCGCCGACGTCGCGTTCGTCGCCGACGGCGGCAACTACCGGACGGGGGTCCCGACGATCGGCACGAGCGTGCGTGGCGTGACGGACTGCGTGGTGCAGGTCGACGTGCTCCCGCAGGCACAGCACAGTGGCTCGTTCGGCGGTCCGATCCCGGACGCCATCACGTCACTCGCCCGCATGCTCGCGACGCTGCACACCGACGACGGCGACGTCGCGATCGGAGGGCTGCACCGCTTCGCGTGGCAGGGCACCTCGATCCCCGAAGACGAGTTCCGCGCCGAGGCCGGCGTCTTCCCCGAGGTGCAGATGATCGGCACGGGCCCGCTCACCGATCGGCTGCTCTCGAAGCCGGCCGTCGCGGTGCTGGGCTTCGACGCGCCGCGTGTCTCGGAGTCCTCCAACCAGATCGTGCCGACGGCCCGCGCGCGGGTCAGCCTCCGGCTCGCGCCGGGCCAGGACGCGAGCGCGGCCCGCGACGCCCTCGTCCGCCACCTCGAGGCCGCCGCTCCGTGGGGTGTCCGCGTGACGATCGACGCGGCCGAGGCGGGCATGGGCTACCTGGTCGACCCGACCACCGCCGCCTACGGCGCGACGGTGCGCGCGTTGTCCGAAGCGTTCGACGGCAAAGACGTCGTCGCGATGGGCAGCGGCGGCTCGATCCCGCTCGTCCCCATGCTCGCCGAGACCTTCCCCGGGATCGAGGTGCTCATCGTGGGCGCCGGTGACGATCGCTCGAACGTCCACTCGATCGACGAGAGCGTCGACCTCGAGGACCTCGAGCGCATGATCGTCGCGGAGTCGCTGTTCCTGCTCGACCCCTCGTGAGGCACCCGCTCGGCGGAAACGCGCGACGCTGCTAGGTTGCCCGACATGAGCGATCCCGAACAGACCGCAGGCCCCGCGCAGCCGCCCGTGGTTCCGGCGGTTCCGGTCGGAGGCGAGACGGCCGGCGGCGGTGACGGCGCCGGCGCCGGCCCGCAGCAGGAGTCGGTCGCCGAGCCCGCGAAGCTGCTGCGGATCGCGTCGATGGTCCGCGAGCTCCTCGAGGAGACGCGCCAGGCGCCGATGGACGAATCGGGGCGCAAGCGCCTCGCGAGCGTCTACAGCCGGTCGCTCGGCGAGCTCGGCGAGGCGATCAGCCCGGATCTCCGGGAGGAGCTGGAGCAGCTCGCGCCGCCGATGGAGGGCGTGCCGTCGGAATCCGAGCTCCGGATCGCGCAGGCGCAGCTCGTCGGCTGGCTCGAGGGCCTCTTCCACGGGATCCAGGCTGCGATGTTCGCGCAGCAGGCGGCCGCGCGCGCCCAGTTCGAGGAGCTCCGCCGTCGCGGGTTGATGGCGCAGAACCCGCAGCCGGGCGAGGGCCAGCCGCCACAGCGCGGCGGCCAGTACCTCTAGACGCTGCCCTCAGCGGACGCGGCCGCCCTCGTCGCGCGTCAACAGCTGCGCCAACAGCACCGGGACGAACGTGATCGCGATCGCGAGCATCGCCACGACGTTCACGACGGGTTTCGCACGAGGTCGGAACAGGATCGAGAAGATGTAGATCGGCAGCGGCTGCTGCTGCCCCGCCACGAACGTCGTGACGATGATCTCGTCGAACGACAGCGCGAACGCGAGGATGCCGCCGGCCAGGAGCGCGCTTCCGAGGTTCGGCAGGATCACGTGGCGGAACGTCTGCCAGCCGCTCGCGCCGAGATCGCTCGACGCCTCCGCGAGGTTCGGCGACATCCGACGCAGCCGGGCGACGACGTTGTTGTAGACGATCACGATGCAGAACGTCGCGTGCCCGATCACGAGCGTGGTCGTGCCGAAGGGGACGTCGAACTGCGCGAACGTCGAACGGAGGGCGATGCCGGTCACGATGCCGGGGAGAGCGATCGGGAGCACGACGACGAACGCGAGCGCGTTCCTGCCGAAGAACCGCGCGCGGTAGACCGCCGCGGCCAGGAACCCGCCGATCGCGATCGACAGCGCCGTCGCGACGAGCGCGACGGTGAGCGAGAGACGGAGCGCCGACCACAGATCCGAGTCACGGAACGCGATCCCCCACCACCTCGTCGTGAGGCCGGGCGGCGGGAACGTGAACGCCGAGGTCTGCGTGGTGAAGGCGTAGAGGACCGTCACGGCGAGCGGGGCGTAGAGGAACGCCACGACGAGGAACGTCGAGATCCGCAGGCCCGTTCCCGCCCGCGCCGTCGACGACGTCCTCATAGCGCCTCGAACGCGCCGAGCCGCTTCGCCGCGCCCAGGTAGAGCAGCATGATGGCCATCGCGACGAACGTGAACGCCGCCGCGAGCGGCAGGTTGCCCGCGACGCCGATCTGCGTGAAGACCATCTGCCCGAGGTACAGCTGCGACGTGCCGAAGATCTGCGGCAGGATGAAATCGCCGAGCGTGAGCGAGAACGTGAAGATCGATCCCGCGACGAGGCCGGGCTTCGCGAGCGGCAGGATCACCTTGCGGAAGGTCATCCATGGACGCGCGCCCATGTCGCTCGACGCCTCGAGCAGCGTTCCCGGGACGCGCTCGAGCGCAGCGTGGACAGGCAGGATCATGAACGGCAGCCACAGGTACGAGAAGACGATGAAGAGGCTGAGCTTCGACTGCACGAGGCTCTGACCGCCGATCAAGGGGGCCTGGAGCAGGAAGCGCAGCACGCCGTCGAGCTGCAAGGTGTCGAGCAACCACGGGAGGACGCCCTCGCCGGCGAGGATCGACCGCCACGCGACCGCGCCTCGCACGAGGTAGCTCGACCACAGCGGCATGATCACCGAGATGTAGACGAGCAGGCGCATGCGCGGCGACGCGTACCGCGCCATGTAGTACGAGACCGGGAAGGCGAGGAACGCGCACGCGACCGTGACGGCGGCTGCCATCGCGACCGTCCGCAGCACGATCTCGCGTTCCGTCGGGCGGAGCAGCTGCTCGTAGTTCGTGGTGCCGAACTCCCGCACGAGGAGCCCCGTGAACTCCTCGAGCCGGTAGAAGCTGTAGCTGAGGAGCACGCCGAGCGATCCGAGGTACAGCACGCCCAGCCACAGGAGCGCCGGCAACAGCAGCAACCACAGCTTCGCCCACGGATGGCGATGGAAGAACGAGGAGGTGGCGCGGAGCATGCCTCCACGCGGCGGCGCCACGTCGGTCACCGCCACCGGACGGCCCCCTGCGGAACGCGCGGACGGGGCCCCACGCGGGGGCCCCATCCGTCGTTCGTGCCGCGGATCCGACGGATCAACGTCCGCCGATCACCGCGACGTAGTTCGTGACCCACTCGAGGTACGGCACGCAATCGGTCGAACCGTCGCCGCGGAAGCAGTCCGCCTGCGGGGTCTTCCAGAACGAGATCTGGTCGAAGTTCTCCGACCCGTTGATCGCGCAGCCGTCGGGGCCGAGCAGCTCGTTGTTCTCGCACGCCTCAGGGACCGAGGGCACGGCACCGAACCACGCTGCCAGGTCGCCCTGCACCTTCGGATCGAGCGAGTGTTCGAGCCACATGTACGCGCAGTTCGGGTTCGGCGCGTCGGTGTGCATCATCGTCGTGTCGGCCCAGCCGGTCGCGCCTTCTTCCGGCACGACGCTCGCGAACCCCTTGCCGAGGATGTTCACCTGGAACGGCCACGACGAGCTCGCGACGGCCTCGCCGTTCGTGAAGTCGTCGATCTGCACGAACGCGTCGTGCCAGTACCGGCCGACGAGCTCACGCTGCTGGCGCAGCAGCTCGAGCGCCGCGTCGAACTGCTCCCGCGTCAGCGCGTACGGGTCCTCGATGCCGAGCTCGGGGTTGTGCGCCTTGAGGTACAGCGCCGCGTCGGCGATGTAGATCGCGCCGTCGTAGGCCTGCACCCGTCCCTTGTTCGACTCACCGTCGGGGAGCTGCTGCTCCTCGAACACGACGCTCCAGCTCGTCGGCGCCTCGTCGCCGAAGACGTCCTCGCTGTACATCAGGACGTTCGAACCCCACTCGTACGGCGCGCCGTAGTGCTCCATCGTTCCGTCGCCGTCGGTGTCGACCGTGTGCCACGGGGCGTCCTGCAGACGCTCGTCGACCGTCGAGAAGCTCGGGAGCAGGTCGAGGTTCACGGGCTGGACGGTGCCGCCCTGGATCAGGCGGAGGCTGGCGTCACCCGATGCGGTGACGAGGTCGAACTGGCCCCCGCCCTCCTGCATCAGCGCCACCATCTCGTCGGAGGTCCCGGCGGTCTTCACGTTGACCTGGCACCCGGTCTCCTCCTCGAAGGACGTCACCCAGTCGTACGCCGGCTCGGTCGAGCCGTCCTCGATGTAGCCGGCCCAGGCGATGATGTTCACCTGGCCCTCGCCGTCGCCGACCTCGGTGATCGGCGGCTCGTCCGGATCGCCGGACGCCACCTCGCCGCCCGTGTCGGTGCCGCCGGTGTCGTCGCCACCCCCGTCGTCGCCGTCGCCGCACGCGGCCGCGACGAGCGCCAGGATCGCGATGAGCGCCAGCAGGCGCATCCACTTCGTCATGCATCCCCCTCTCCGAGGTCGTCCGACCTCGATCCCCTGCCCCCAGGTCCGACCTCGGACCTTCCAGCGGGCTCGACGGGGCGGCTGTGCTGTCGATCCCACACGAGCCGCACCCGACGTCCTCGCACCTGCAGCGCCTCGGACGAGGTCGTCCGCAGGTTCTGTTGCATCACCACGAGCTCGGCCCCCGCGTCGAGCGTCACCGTGTAGCGCGTGACGGCGCCGAGGTACACGACCTTCGTGACCTCGCCGGCCGCGGAGCACTGTTCCGTCCCGACCGGCGCGCTCTCGTCGAGCTCGAGGTGGATCTTCTCCGGGCGGATCGTCACCGCGTGCGGCGACCCGACGATCCGTTCCGCCGGCGACCCCTCGAGCACGTTCGACACCCCGACGAACCCGGCGACGAAGCCGCTGGCGGGGCGTTCGTACACCTCGGACGGCGTGCCGACCTGCTCGATCCTGCCGGCGTTGAACACGGCGAGGCGGTCGCTCATCGCGAGCGCCTCCTCCTGATCGTGCGTGACGTAGACGAACGTGATCCCGACGCGCTGCTGGATGTCCTTCAGCTCCACCTGCATCGTCTGGCGGAGCTTCAGGTCGAGCGCACCGAGCGGTTCGTCGAGCAGCAGGACGGCGGGACGCAGGACGAGCGCGCGTGCGAGCGCGACGCGTTGGCGTTGTCCGCCGGAGAGCTGCGCCGGCTTGCGGTCGGCGAAGCCGCCGAGGCGGACCATCTCGAGGGCGTCGTCGATGCGACCGCGGCGTTCCGTTCGGTCGATCTTGCGGACCATCAAGCCGTAGCCGACGTTCTCCGCGACGGTCATGTGCGGGAACAGCGCGTAGTCCTGGAACACCGTGTTCACGTCGCGGTCGAACGGGGCCCGGCCGGACACGTCGGCGCCCGCCAGGACGATCCGTCCGCTCGTCGGCTCCTCGAACCCCGCGATCATCCGCAGGCACGTCGTCTTGCCGGACCCGGACGGACCGAGCATGGAGAAGAACTCTCGTTCCCGGACCTCGAGGTCGACGCCGTCGACGGCGAGCACGTCGCCGAAGCGCTTCGTGACGCCCTCGAACCGGACGGCGACACCGTCACCGGCCGACGTCGGCGTCGGCCGCGCTTCCGTGGCGGCGTCAGCCACCGGACCCCCTTCTCCGTCGAGAACCGCGCTATCTTGCCCGGCCGGACCCGGGTCGGCAACGCAGTGGGCGCTATCCGAGCTGCTATCCGACCCGCGGGGTGGGCGTGACACCGCCGCCCGAGCGGCCCTCGGCGCCCTGGCGGAGCCCGCGGATCAACGCGCGCGGAAGGTGCGGTCCGGCGTAGACGAACGCGGTGTAGACCTGCACCGCGCGGGCCCCTGCGTCGAGCGCACGACGAACGTCGTCCGGCGTCGCGATGCCTCCACAGGCGACCACCGGCCGGTCCGTCGCGCGGGCCACGGCGTCCACGACCACCGGGGTCAGCTCGCGGATCTCGCCGCCCGACAGGCCCCCTCGGCCGACGGCGAGGCGAGGGTCGTCCACGGGACGGGTGTTCGAGCAGACGAACCCGTCCGCGCCCGCGTCGGCGGCCACGCCCGCGAGCGCCAGCACGACCTCGCGTTCCGTGTCGGTCGTGAAGGGCGGCACCTTCACGAACAGCGGGACGTCGATCCGCGCCCGGAAGGACGTCACGAGCTCTCGCAGATGCGACTCGTTGTCTCGATCGCGCCCCCACGCGACGTTCGGACAGCTCGCGTTCAGCTCGATCGCGTCGGCGTGCGGCGCCACGAGCTCCACCGTCGCGATCGCGTCGCCGACGTCCTCGTCGGCGACGCTCACGACGATCGGGGCCACGCGGCGCGCGCGCGCGAGCGCGCGCGCCGCGGCGTCCGCGCCGGGGTTCGGCAGGCCCATCGCGTTCGTGAGCGACGCGGTGGCGCGGTTCCGTGCGATCCGCGGCTTCGCGTTGCCCCTCCGCGGATGACGCGTGATCGTTCCGCCCGTGACCGAGCCGAACCCGAGCTCGGCAAGGGCGTCGAGGTGCCGGCAGGTCTTGTCGAACCCGGCGGCCAGGCCGACCGGGTTGCGCAGCGTGAGTCCGGCGACGTCGACCTCGAGCGAGGCGTCCTGCGGGGTTCCGCCGATCCGCGACCACGGGAGCGGGAGCGAGAGCAGCGCGCCCGCGAGCCGATGCGACGCCTCCGGCGGCAGCGCGAGCATCGCCGGACGCATCGTCGCTTCGTACCAGCCCATCGCGAAGCATCATCGCAGACCACGGTCGGCGGGTCGCTCCGCGTCCGTGTCGGCGACCGTGCCCGGATCACGGTCGCGGGCCGTCACGAGCCGGGCCCGCCGTGGGAGACTCCGCCGCGATGGGCGAACGAGGGGACGACGATCTCATCCGTCGGCTCGTGGAGGCCTCGGAGCTCCACGGCGACTTCGTGCTCTCGTCCGGCGCTCGCTCGACCGTGTACTTCGACAAGTTCCGGTTCCTCACGCGGCCGGATCTGCTGCGCGATCTCGCCACACGTGTCGCGGGCATGCTCGCGCCGGGGACGCGGCTGCTGGGCGCCCCGGAAGGGGCCGCGATGCTGCTGGTGGCGGCCGTCGCGCTCCAGACCGATCTGCCCGTGACCGTCGTGCGCAAGGATGCGAAGGCGTACGGCACGCGGGCGCAGGTCGAGGGCGAGGTGCCGGCCGGCGCCGTCACGACCCTCCTCGAAGACGTCAGCACCACGGGGCATCAGGTGCGCCGGGCCGCGGAGGTGCTCGGCGAGGCGGGCGCCACCGTGGCACGGATCGTCCTCGCGATCGACCGCGGCGGCGCCGACCATCTCCGCGCGGCGGGCTACGACGTCGACGCCGTCGCCGTGCTCAGACCGTCGGCGTGAGGCGACTCATCCGGGCGCGCCGACGCCCTCGGCGAGATCCAGCCGGTCCTCGAGCCGGCGCTGCCGTTCGTCGTCGTGCCGCTTCCACCCCACCGCGACGGCGAGCATCGCCGGCACCAGCAGGAACGACGATGCGAGCCACATCAGGACCGCGGCGTCGCGCTGGGACGACAACGCCGCGGGACCCCAGGGCGGCGCCGCCGCGGCGTACGTCGGGTACAGCGGGTCGTTCGCCACGAAGATGGCGAGCGAGAGGAACGACATCGCCGGCATCGCGAGGAACACGGTGAGCAACCGGACGGGGTGACGCCACGGATGCGGCATCGGGTCCGTGCCGACGACCGGCCACCACAGCAGCAGCGCGGCGCCGATCCAGAGCCCGTGCTCGACGGCGTGCCAGACCTGCGATCGGAGCGCGATGTCGAACAACGGAGAGAAGTGGATGACCCACGGGATCGCCGCGAAGCCGAGCCACGCCACCGCGGGCGTGGCGAGGACACGGAACGGACGCGTCCGCAGCGCCGCCGTCACGTGCCGCGCCGTCCGCGGCGACGCCGCCCGCAACGCGAGGGTGACGGGCGCGCCGAGCGCGAGGAGCGGTGGCGCCACGAGCGTGAGCAGGACGTGCTGCGCCATGTGCACCGCGAACGAGACGTCGGCGTAGCGGTCGACCGGCGAGACCAGCGCGAGCGCCGTCACGGCGAGACCGGCGTACCACCACGCCACCGCGCCCCACGGATGCGGCGTCGCTCTGCGTCGGGACCGGGTCACGGCGGCGGCGTAGGCCGAGCCGACGCCGAGCAGCACGACGACGCTGATCGGATCGAAGCTCCAGGCCGCCCACGCCGGCCCCTCCGGCGGCACGGGGATCGCGCCCAGCATGCCGCCATCGTCCCACGACGGACCGTGCGCCGGAACGGCGCGGCGCGGACCTGCGGTTGCGCCGGTCCCCGCGTTGACCATCTCGTCGCCGCGCGGGTAGAACGGGTGGGTGGCAACGACCCCGGGGGCGGCGGCAACGGAGCGTCGCGTCTCGCCGCTGCTCTTCGGGACCGTGCTGTTCCTCGCTTCGGAGCTCCTGTTCTTCGGAAGCCTCTTCGCCGCCTACTTCGCGCTGCGCGCGCAGACCGTCACCTGGCCGCCGGAAGGCGTGCAGCTCGACGTCGTCGTTCCGGCGATCGGGACCGTGCTGCTGGTGCTGTCGAGCGTCACGTTCCAGGTCGGGCTCGTGGCGGGCGAACGGGGGCGACGTTCGGGGCTACGCGCGTGGATCGCCGCGACGCTCCTCCTCGGCATCGTGTTCCTCGGCGTGCAGATCTGGGATTACACACGCCTCGACTTCGACGTCTCGAGCCACGCGTACGGAACGATCTTCTACGCGATGACCGGCTTCCACGGGCTGCACGTCGCCGCCGGGATCGTCCTGATGCTCGTGATCCTCGGCCGCCTCGCGCAAGGTGCGTACCAGGACGGCCGTGTCGAGAGCGTGCACGCGATCGGGTACTACTGGCATTTCGTCGACGTCGTCTGGATCGCGCTGTTCGCGACCTTGTACCTCCTCCGATGAGCGGATGACCAGGGGCCGATGAGCGATCGACAAGCCCGCCTGTTGACGTGGGTCCTGCGAGCGGGCTTGATCGCGGCGATCGTCGGCCAGGTCGCCTGGTCGTTCCGGCCGAGCGTGGGTCGGGCGCAGACCGACGAGGAGGCCCTCGGCCGTCGCCTCTACCAGAGCGGGTGCATCACCTGTCACGGCGTCGACGGTCGCGGCACCGAGCTCGGGCCGAGCCTCGAGGACGTCGGAACCGCTTCGGTCGACTTCTACCTCTCGACGGGCCGCATGCCGCTGGCGAACCCCGGCGACCAGGCCGACCGTCGCCCGCCGGTCTACACCGACCCACAGATCGCGGCCATCGTCGCGTACCTGCGACCCCTCGTGGCCGGGGGCCCCGAGATCCCCGAGGTCGACATCGCCGGGGCCGACCTCTCGCGGGGAGCGCTGATCTTCCTGGACAACTGCGCGGCATGCCACGGCGCGGGCGCGGGCGGCGACTCGATCGGCGGAGGCCAGATCGCGCCGGCCGTCGGTGGTGCTTCGCCCCAGCAGATCGTCGAGGCGATCAGGATCGGGCCCGGCCTGATGCCGCGGTGGGGAGAGACGACGATCGAGCCGGCCGACGCCGACGCGGTCGCCGCGTACCTCGTCTGGCTCCGCGACAACGCCGACGAGGGCGGACTGCAGCTCGGGCGCGTGGGCGCCGTCGCGGAGGGCCTCGTCGCGATGGTCGTCGGGATCGGATTGATCCTGCTGGTGATCCGGCTCACGAAGGCGCAGCCGTGAACCGGCCCGAGCGCCCGGTCGCGATCGCGCTCGTCGCCTCGATCGTCGGCGCGCTCGGCCTGTTCGTCGTCTACGCGATGGGCGGGCAACCGCAGCTCGAAGGCGCGCTCCTGTTCGTGGCGCTCGGGGGGCTCGGTGTCGCCCTGATGCTCTGGGCGCGAGGGCTGATGCGATCGATCGCCGATGAGACCCAGGGACGCCATGGTCCGGCGTCGCCGAGCGACGTCGAGAGCGCCACCGCGGCGGTGGAGGAAGGCGTCGACGAGATCCGGCGTCGACGGTTCCTGTCACGGCTGCTGCTCGCGGCGGCGGGCGCGCTGGGCCTCGCCGCCCTGTTCCCGGTGCGGTCGCTCGGCGGCTCGCCCGGCGACGAGCTGGCGACGACCGCGTGGAGGTCCGGGTCGCGACTGACGACGATCGACGGCAACCCCGTGAGCGTCGAGGACCTCGAGCTGGAGTCGTTCGTCACCGTCTTCCCCGAGGACGCGATCGGATCGTCCGACGCCCAGGCGGTCCTCATCCGCGTGGATCCCCAGCTGCTCGAGCTGAACGACGAACAGCTCGCGGCGACCGTCGACGGCTACCTCGCGTACTCGAAGCTGTGCACGCACGCCGGATGCCCACTCGGCCTCTACCTCGCAGCGACGCACGAGCTGCGGTGTCCGTGCCACCAGTCGACCTTCGACGTCCTCGACGGCGGGGTGCCCGTGTACGGACCGGCGGCCCGGCCGCTCCCGCAGCTGCCGATCGAGGTCGGGGACGACGGCTTCCTGCGCGCCACCGGCGACTTCACGGACCCGGTCGGCCCGAGCTTCTGGAACATGCCGTCGTGATCGTCCGTCGGGTGGTCACGGGCGTGGACGAGCGGCTCGACACGACGTCGTTCATCCGACGCAACCTGCGGAAGGTCTTCCCGGACCACTGGTCGTTCATGCTCGGAGAGGTGGCGCTGTACGCGTTCGTGCTCCTCGTCCTCACCGGCATCTTCTTGACGTTCTTCTTCGTCGCGTCGCCGGAGCCGGTCGTCTACGACGGACCGTACGAGGCCCTCCGTGGGGTGGAGGTGTCGGCGGCGTACGACTCGGTGATGCGCATCTCGTTCGAGGTCCAGGCCGGGCTCGTGATGCGTCAGACCCACCACTGGGCCGCCCTCGTCTTCATGGGCGCGACGATCGTGCACATGTTCCGCGTGTTCTTCACGGGGGCGTTCCGGCGCCCGAGGGAGCTGTCATGGATGCTCGGCGTCCTGCTGTTCTTCACGGGCATCGGCGCGGGCTTCACGGGCTACTCGCTGCCCGACGACCTGCTGTCGGGGACGGGGCTGCGGATCATCTACTCCGCCGTCGTCGGGGTCCCGTTCGTCGGGCCGTGGGCGGCGTTCCTGTTCTTCGGCGGCGAGTTCCCGGCTCCGGATCTGCTGTCGCGGATCTACATCCTGCACGTCCTGCTGATCCCACTTGCGATCCTGGGGCTGCTCGGCGGCCACCTCACGCTCGTCTGGCTCCAGACCCATACGCAGTTCCGGGCCCCCGGCCGGACG
The DNA here is from genome assembly GCA_035463115.1 of Actinomycetota bacterium. GTDB lineage: Bacteria > Actinomycetota > UBA4738 > UBA4738 > HRBIN12 > BPGL01. Next base: position 70,992 of record DATHTO010000020.1, read on the forward strand.
GAGGACACGGTCACGGGTACGCCCGTGTGGCCGAAGTTCGCGGTGAAAGCGACCGGGCTCGCCTTCGTCACCTGGGCGGTGTGCGCCCTGCTCGGCGGCGTGGCGCAGATCAACCCCGTGTGGCTCTACGGACCGTTCGTCCCGTACTCGGCACCCTCGCCCGCCCAACCCGACTACTACGTGGGCTGGCTCGAGGGTCTGCTGCGGATCTGGCCCGCCTGGGAGTTCACGATCTTCGGCGTCACGATCGCGTCGACGTTCATCCCCGGAGCCGTCGTCCCGGGGATCGTGACGGGGGTGTTGCTGCTCTGGCCGTTCATCGAGGCGTGGGCCACGGGTGATCGCGCATGGCACCACTTCGCCCAGCGACCGAGGGAGGCGCCCGTCCGCACGGGCATCGGCGCCGGAGGCATCACCTTCTTCACGATCTTGATGCTGGCCGGTTCGAACGACGTCTTGGCGTACTTCCTGCACATCGAGGTCGACGGCTTCAATCAGCTCCTGCGTTGGAGCCTGCCGATCGCACCCGTCGTCGTCGGTCTCGTCACGTACCGGATCGTTCGCGATCTCCACGAACGGGACCCGCAGCCGATCCGCCGTCCGCAGCGCTCGCGCGTCCGCCGGACCGCGACCGGCGGCTACGAGGCTGAGCACGAGGAGATGCCCACCTCGCGGAGGGCACCGTGAGGCGCTGGCTGCTCGCGGTGGCGCCGGCGATGCTGGCGCTCGCGTCGTGTTCGGACGGCACGACGTTCGGGTTCCCCGACGCGGCGACCGAACAGGGCCGACGGATCGTCGACGTCTGGGGCGTGTTCATGATCGCGGCGATCGTCGTCGCGGGGATCGTGTACGCGGGCATCCTCTGGTCGCTGCTCCGCTACCGTCGCCGCCGGACCGATCCGGAGGGCTACGGGCATCAGTTCCACGCGAACGTGCCGATCGAGATCGCGTACACCGCGGTGCCGATCCTCATCATCATCGGCTTGTTCCTGATCTCCTACGACGCCGATCGCGACATCCGCGAGCTGCATCCGGATCCCGACGTGGTGCTCGAGGCGACCGCGTTCTCGTGGGGATGGCGCTTCGAGTATCCCGAGCTCGGCGTCGTGGTGGTCAGTCCGCCCGCGACGCGTGCCGAACCGGGTCCCGAGATCGTGCTCCCGCTCGATCGCATCACGCGGGTGCGTCTCACGTCGGCCGACGTGATCCACGCCTTCTGGGTGCCGTCGTTCAACTTCAAGATGGACGCGATCCCCGGACGGACGAACGAGTTCGAGCTCACGCCGGTCGAGGAGGGGACGTACCGGGGGGTCTGCGCCGAGTTCTGCGGGATCCAGCATGCGTACATGACGTTCCGGGTCACGAGCGCGTCGCCGGCGGAGTTCGACGGGTGGATCGCCGAACAGCGGGCGGTCGGAGCAACGACGGGATGAGCGTGTTCACCGGCGTGCGATCGACGGGGCCCGTGTCCTGGCTGACGACGACCGACCACAAGCGGATCGGGATCATGTACTGCGTCACGGCCTTCGCGTTCTTCCTGATCGGCGGGGCGCTCGCCGGCCTGATCCGCACCGAGCTCGCGCGGCCGGATCTGCAGTTCATGGAGCCCAACACGTACAACGGCGTGTTCACGCTGCACGGGACGATCATGATCTTCCTGTTCGTGGCCCCGTTCGGCGCAGGGCTGATGAACTACCTCGTGCCGCTGCAGATCGGAGCGCCCGACATGGCGTTCCCCCGGCTCAACGCGACCTCGTACTGGTTCTTCGCGTTCGGCGGCGTGCTCGTGCTCTTCTCGGGCTTCGCGTCCCAGGGCGGCGGGGCGTCGATGGGGTGGTACGCCTATCCCCCGCTGTCGGGCCCCAGGTGGTCGCCCGGGATCGGGGTCGACCTGTGGATCTTCGGCGTCGGGTTCGCGGCCATCTCGACGATGCTCACGGGCATCAACGTCTTGACGACGGCCTTCCTGATGCGCGCGCCGGGGATGACGATGTGGCGGCTGCCGATCTTCACCTGGAACGCGATCGTCACCTCGCTGCTCGGCGTGGTGGCGTTCCCGCCGCTGCTCGTGGCGGCCTCGCTCCTGTTGTTCGAACGACGGCTCGACGGGCTCGTGTTCGATCCGCTGGGCGGAGGCGACCCCGTCATCTACCAGCACCTGTTCTGGTTCCTCGGCCATCCCGAGGTCTACATCATGGCGCTGCCCTTCTTCGGTGTCGTCACCGAGATCATCCCCGTGTTCAGCAGGAAGCCCCTGTTCGGCTACGTCGGCTTCGTGCTCGCGACGATGACGATCGGCGCGTACTCCGTGGGCGTCTGGGCGCACCACATGTACACGACCGGAGCCGTGAACAATCCGTTCTTCTCCGCGATGTCGTTCGTGATCGCCGTGCCGACCGGGATCAAGTTCTTCAACTGGATCGGCACGATGTGGGGCGGGCGGATCCGATGGTCGCACCCAGCGATGCTGTTCTCGGTCGGGTTCCTCCTCAACTTCCTGGTGGGAGGCGTCACCGGGGTGATCGTCGCGTCGGCGCCGCTCGACTACCACTTCAACGACTCGTACTTCCTCGTCTCGCACTTCCACTACACGCTGATGGGCGGGTCGGTCTTCGCGATCTTCGCCGCGATCTACTTCTGGTTCCCGAAGATGACCGGACGCCTGATGCGCGAGCGGCTCGGTCGGTGGGCGTTCGCGTTCCTGTTCACCGGGTTCAACCTCACGTTCTGGCCGCAGTTCGTCCTCGGGATGCGCGGCATGCCGCGTCGGGTTCCCGACTATCCATCGGACATCGACCTCGAGATCCCGAACCTGGTCTCTTCGTTCGGCGTCGTCATCATGTCCATCGGCGTGCTGATCTTCCTGTGGGACTGGTGGACGGCCCGGCGATCGGGCACGCCGGCCGGTCCCGACCCGTGGGACGGGCGATCCCTCGAGTGGTCGACGTCGTCGCCGCCGCCGGAGCACAACTTCACCGAGCTGCCGCGGATCCGGTCGGTGAGCCCGACGCTCGACACGAAACATCCCGAGCTGGTGCCGCCGTGAGCACGTGGGCACGCTACTTCGGGTTCTACGCGGCGTTCACGATCGGGGTCGGCACCTTCTACTACGTCCTCACCGGCGAGGACGTCGGATGGATCGTCCTGACGGTCGCCGGTCTCGCGTGCGCGGCGACCGTGGCGTGGGCATGGCGACGGGGGGCGTTCCGTGAGCGGCGGCGCGACGACGACCCCGACGCCGATCCGGGCGCCGACGCGGGCGAGGAGGTCGGCGACTTCCCGGTGGCGTCGGTGTGGCCGTTGGTGCTCGTCGGGGCATCGGTCGCGATCGGCGCGGCGATCGTGTACGGATTGATCCTGCTGCCGCTCGGCGTGCTCCTGATGGGCTGGGCGATCCTCGGCCTGATGCGGGAGAGCCGCGACTGAGCTACGGACGCACGCAGCGCCAGATGCGGAGGCTCCACAGGAGCCGGGAGCCGCGCTGCCGGAGGTTGAGGATGCCGTCCTTCATCATCCGCGCGACGACGCCGGCCTTCGCGACGAGCTCGGGCAGCGGGAACTCGCGCTCGAGCACCGGTTCCATGTTGTCGCCGAAGACCTCGCGCGCGGCGGCGATGATCGCTCGCTCGTCCTGGATCGTGCCGGTCGGCAGGTAGAGCCGCCCGCCCGGCGCGAGCGTCTCGCCCATCGTGTGGAGGAGCTTCACGGGGAGCTCGGCTCCGGTCGGCCCGCCGGCGGGCACCGCGTCGAACCATCCGGAGACCGCCGCGATCTCGTCGGGGATGCCGGAGACGTCGCCGATCACCACGTCGGCGCGGACGTCACGGACGGGCTCGAGGAGGTCGCCGTGGCGGAACTCGCACCGATCGTCGAGGCCGAGCGCTCGCGCGTTGCGTCGCGCAGCCTCGACGGCGGGCTCGGACAGATCGCACCCGTAGACCCGTTTCGCACCGAGCTTCGCCGCGACGAACGCGAGGACGCCGCTCCCGCAGCCGACGTCGACGACGACGTCGTCGGGTTCGATCTCGATCGCGTCCGCGAGCGTCCGGCTCGTCGTGGTCGGACTGAAGACGCCCGGACCGAGCTGCAGCGAGAACGGTCCGCCGCGGCCTCGCCATTCGATCTGCCCCGCGTCGCTCATCAGAGAAACCCTTTCGGTCTGCGACGGAAGGCTACACGTCGAGCGGTTCGACCGTCGCATCCTCGCTCGGCACGAGCTCGCCCCGCTCGACCAGCGCAGCGTCGGCCAACAGGCGCTCCTGCAGCGCGTGCGTCGCGATCCCCCGGTGCGGATCGGGGTACGCGCCGATCCGTCCGGCGGCCCTGCGCAACAGCACCATCGTTCCGTGGGCGTTCCCGCGTCGCAGATGCGTGTAGCCCGCCCCCATCTGCGATAGGCCCTTGAAGAACTCCTCGTCGCCGGAGCCGCGCGCCTGCTTCCAGGCCGTCTCCCACGCCTCGTGTGCCGGGAAGAACCGCTCCTCCCGCATGTACAGGCGCGCGAGGTCGTGGTTCTCCTCCACCGTGAGCGCGTCGTGGTCCTCCAGCTCCAGCTGGTTGACGGCATCCCAGGCGAGCGGTCGACCCAACAGGTCGCGCGGGCGCTCGGGCTTGTTCCGGGTCTCGCTCGGCACGCCGGACTTGCCGGTCGCTTCCTGCGGCATGCCGCGATGGTACCGGCGGTCGGTCGTTCGGCGCCATCCGCCCAGAGGAGGCGTGGCCAGGGACTGCGTGACCGGTCCGGCGCCGGTACGCTCGCGGCGCCGATGGAACGGGTCGACGTCGTCGTGATCGGAGGCGGGGCGATGGGCGCCGCGACGGCTCGCACGCTCGCGGAACGCGGCCGCTCGACCGTGCTCCTCGAGCGCTTCACCGTCGGCCACGACCTCGGCAGCTCCGGCGGTCCGACGCGGATCTTCCGCTACAACTACGCGCAGCCCGACTACGTCGCGCTCGTCACGATCGCGGCCGAGCTGTGGCGCGAGCTCGAGGACGCGGCCGGCGTCGAGCTCTTGCGGACGACCGGCGGGATCGACATCGGTCCCGGCGCGCGAGAGCCCGCCGCGGCCGTCGCCGCGAGCGGCATCCCGATCGCGCGCATGCATCCGCGCGAGGTGTCGGAACGATGGCCGGCGCTCCGCGTCCCCGACGACGCGGAGCTCTACGTCCACGACGGGAGCGGCGTGCTGCGTGCGCGACCGACGGTCCAGGCCCTCGCCGGCCTCGCGGCGAGGGCGGGAGCCGAGACCCGGGAGGGCGCCCGCGTGACACGGCTCCGCGTCGTCGACGGCGGCGTGCGGATCGACGTCGAGGACGGATCGGTGGTCCGCGCCGACGTCGCCGTCGTGACGGCGGGATCGTGGGCGCCCGAGGTGCTCGCCGGCGCAGGGATCGACCTTCCGGTCGAGCCGAGCCTCGAGCAGGTGTCGTACTTCCGCCTCGACGAGCCTGCGGCGCTCCCCACCCTGATCGAGCGGTGGGACGACGGGGTGCACGCCGACTACGCCGTGCCGGACCCCTGGGATCCCGGCGCGTTCAAGGTCGGGCTGCACCAGGGCGGGGTCGCCGTCGGGCTCGAACCGGGCGAGCGACCGGCCGAGGTCGACCCGGACCGGCTCGAGCGCAGCCGCGCGCACGCGACGGCGCGGTTCGCGGCACACCACGAGACCGGCGAGGTCGACGCGTGCCTCTACACGAACACGCCCGACGAGGACTTCGTGCTCGATCGCGTCGGTCCGATCGTGATCGTGTCGGCGTGCAGCGGCCACGGGTTCAAGTTCGTGCCGCTGATCGGCCGGATCGCGGCGGACCTCGCGACGGAGGCGCCGCCCGAGGTGCCGATCGGTCGGTTCCGCATCGGACGCCCGTCGCTCATGCGCTGACCCGCCGGGACGCGTTCAGTGCGTGCCGGCCGACGCCGCGTCGGGGACCATCCGATCCGCGCGGAACCGGTCGGCGCCGAACGGCGCGATGAGTTCCGGCATCCTGCCCGTCGCGATCGCCTCGGCCATCGACACGCCGAAGATCGGTGCGCCCTTGAAGCCCCACGTGCCCATCCCCGCCATCAGGTGGAACCCGTCCACCTCGGTCGGCCCGAGGATCGGCGACGAGTCCGGCGTCATGTCGCAGAGACCCGCCCACTGCCGCATCGCTCGAGCCTTCGCCATGAAGGGCAGGATCTGGACCGACCGGCGCGATGCTTCGGCGAGGAAGTCGAACGTCGAGCGCGTCGAATACGTGTTGTACGGCAGGATCTCGGCGCCGACGAGCAGCTCACCGCGCGCGGTCTGCGAGACGTAGACGTACAGGTCCATCGACGAGACGAGGCCGTCGAGCACGTGGCGGTACGGCTCCGTCACGAAGGCCTGCAGCGGGTGGGTGCTGATCGGCAGCTGCAGCCCCGCCATCGCGGCGAGTTCGCTGCTCCATCCCGCCACCGCGCTCACGACCACGCCCGCCGAGACGGTCACGCCCGTGTCGGTCACGATGCCGTGGGCGCGGCCGTCACGGAGGTCGATCGCGCTGACGCCCGTCCCCTCGTGGACGTGGACGCCGCGTCGCTGCGCCGCCGCCGCGTACCCCCACACGACGGAGTCGTGCCGCGCGAAGGAGCCGGGCGGGTGGTACGACGCGCCGACGACCGGCAGCTCTCCTCCGCCGGTGAGGTCCACGAGCGGGCACATCCTCGTGACCTCGTCGACGCCGAGGATCTCGTTCGCGACGCCGTACCCCCGGTTCAGCAGCGCCTTGTCCCGCTCGACGTCGAGGGCGTCGTCGGTGTGGCACAGATCGAGCTCGCCCTGCGTCGAGAACTGGATGTTGAAGTCGAGCTCGGCGGAGAGGTCGCGCCACAGCTCCATGCTCCGCTTGTACAGGGGCACGGTCTCGGGGGTGTTGTAGTTCGCGCGGACGACCTGCGTGTTCCGCCCCGACGCGCCCTGACCGATGTACGCGCGTTCGAACACGCCGACGTCACGGATCCCGTGGCGGGACGCGAGCGCGTGCGCGAGGGCGAGGCCGTTCACGCCGCCGCCGACGATCACGACGTCGTACCGCGGCTCCACGGCGGTGGGCCGGAGGAACGTCCGGCGGCGGAAGAGGCCGGTCACGGGCCGACCTCCGCCAGCTCGGGGCAGCGCTCGCGGAGCTTCCGCACGAACCACGCGCCGTAGGCCGCCGGAACGAGCACGACGACCTCCGCGGCCGATGCGACGACACGCGCCGGCAGACGCAGGACGTCGCCCTGCGCGGTTCCGGCGGCCGGCAGCACCAGGGGCGAGATCCGCGAGAACGCGAGCCGCGCGTCGGCACCGCCGATCGCCCACGCCGCCCAGCCGTCGGACGCGTCGACGACGACGGCGCCGGGATCGCCGACGACCGCCTCCTCGAGCGTCGTCACGAGCGGGTCGACGGCGTCGGCGGCGCCGGTCACCATCACTTCGTCGGGCGCCACGCGATGCACGATCGCGCCGGCCGGCCCCAGCGCGTCGAGGGTCGCCGGTTCGGCGTGGACCGAGACGACGGCCGACGAGAGGCGACGCAGCTCAGCCACGCAGGCGCGCTCCGTCGGGGTCGTAGAACGGCGGCCGCACGACCGTGGCCGTCGTCGTCCCGCACGCGACCGCGTCGGGGAACGCGCCGTCGACGGCACGCAGCCATCCGAGCCCGATGTCTGCGTCGAGGGCCCGTGAGCGCGCGCACGACGTCACGCGACCGACGATCCGACCGTCGACCTCGAGCGGGGCGCCACGCTGGGTCGCGCCGCCGAAGCGGAGCCCGACGAGTCTGCGTTCCAACGGGAGCTCGCGCATCCGCGCGAGCGCCACCTTCCCGACGAACGCCGGCTTGCCCGACGCGACCGCGAACCCGAGCCCGAGCTTGTCGGGATGATCGTCGGGCAGCGTGTCCTGGCCGAGGTAGACGTGGCCCTTCTCGAGTCGCAACACGTCGAGCGCGTCGAGGCCGAACGGGCGGATGCCGACGTCGACGCCCGCCGCGAGCAACGCCTGCCAGAGCGCCTCGCTGCGGGACGCCGGGTGGTGCAGCTCGACGCCGAACTCGCCGACGAAGCCCGTCCGCACCGCCCGACACGGGACGCCGGCGACCGTCACCTCGGCGTGCCACATGTGCGACAGCTCCCCGAGCCCCCCGACGACGAGCCCATCGAGCAGCGCGCGCGTGGCCGGCCCGGCCACGAGGATCGCGCCGATCGCATGCGTGCGGTCGACGACGTGCGCCCGCAACGACAGGCGGTCCGCCCAGTCACGGAGCCAGGCCTCCATCCGATCGGCGCCGCCCGACGTGGAGGTCACGTAGAACCGGCCGTCTCCGAGCGCGCTGAGGAGACCGTCGTCCATCTCGTAGC
>DATHTO010000021.1:0-39767 GCA_035463115.1 Actinomycetota bacterium
CGAGATCGGCCGGCCGGATCTGGCCTCGGGCGCGCTCGACGGTGCGACGTCGGCCGCGGTCGATCTCGGGCTCTACGGCGACACCCGCGGTCCCGTCGAGCGACGCCTCGCACTCGCCGACGCGGTCGACGATCCCTGGGAGCGCGGCGACATCTACGCGATGGCGACGTGGACCTACGTGATGCTGGGCGAAGCGCGCACGGCGCTCCGCTGGGCCCAGGAGGGAGCGAACCTCGTCGAGGAGCAAGGCGCCGAAGGCGTCTCGCTGCACAGCTTCGCGTGGGGCGCCTTCGCCCAGTTCGAGCTGGGCGCGTGGGACGCCGCGCTCGAGTGGACGGTCCGATGCCGCGCCCGGCTGGGCGACCGCGTCGAGACGCCGCCGTACTTCACGGCCCACGCGTTCTGTTCGGCCGCGATGATCCATCGGCTCCGCGACGAGTCGGCGGAACTCGAGGCGCTCCGGCCGACGCTGCGCTCGTTGCTGGGCGAAGGGCCGGTGCATCACTTCCAGGGGGCGGCGCGCGCCTGGATGGCGTGGCTCGCGATCCGCGAACGACGGTTCGACGAGGCGGAGCGGCTCGTGGAGGAGACGCGGAGCACGGCGACGGACACCCCGCGGCCGTTCATCGCCCGCGTCCAGGCCGAGCTCCTCGCCGCTGCGGGTCGTTGGGCCGACGTCCCCGCCTTCCTCGACGAGGCGCGGGCGTACGCCCACGACGCCGGGCTGCGCGCGCTTCCGCTCCACCTCGATCGGCTCGAGGCTCGCGCGTGCGCCGCCGCGGGCGACGCCGAGCGGGCGTCTCGCTCCTTCGCGTCGGCGGCGGATGGGTTCGCGGAGCTCGAGCACCGTTGGGAGGCCGCGCGCTGCGACCTCGAGCTCGCCGAGACGACCGTGGCCGACGATCCCGAGGCGGCGCGTCGGACGGCCGGGCGCGCGATCGTCGTGTTCCGCGAGCTGCGGTCGGTGGACGAGCTGCGTCGCGCCGAACGGCTGGTGGGAGCCTCGGCGTAGGGCCTCCGCCGAGCGCCGGATCCCGGAGGGCCGACTCAGGCGACCGCGGGGGTTCCGCGGAACGACACGAGGAACCCGCCGTCGGCGTCGAACAGCGTCAGCACGTCGGCCTCGATCGTGAACCGCGCGCTCCGGAACAACGCCCGCTGGAAGACGTCTTCCTGCTCGGCGAAGGCCGGCTCGCACCCGACGAGGGTCATCTCGGCGCCACCGATCGAGATCGCGTCGCCGTCCACCGCGTACGTCGCGCCGAAGCGGTTGCAGCCGGTCGATCCGCTCGCGGAACCGTCGGCGGCGAAACGGATGAAGGCGTCGGTCCCCTGGACCGGCGAGGCCACCGTGTCGCCGCCGTAGCCGAGCGCATCGAGCACCCACCGCGTGCTGACGAGCGGAAGCGGTTCGGGTGGGATCTCCCGGACGAACGTCATCGGCGCACCACCGCCGGTGAGGGTGAGCGCGTCGTCGCTCACCCGGAACGTCCGGACCTGCCCGAGCGCGGAGAGGTACGCCGCCTCGAGTTCCATGAGCGAGGACGGCTGGCATCCCATCTCGGTTCCGCCGAGCGGACCGAAGGAGACCGAGCCGCCGTCCACCTCGTAGGTGCCCGAGTAGCTGTTGCAGCCGGAGGTTCCGGAGACCTCGTTCGCCTCGAACCGGACGTCGACACGCGCGCCCGGCGGAACGTCGTCGGCGAGGCCGTCGATCGAGCCGCGATCGAGGATCCACGTGACGCCTTCGAGCTCACGTCCATCGTCGATCGTCGCGCCGTCGTCGCCGCATGCCAGCGCGGTCGTGAGCAGCAGGACGAGCGGCACGACGACGAACGGGCGCGGACGCGACATCGGTTCCCTCCGGGGGACGGTGACGTCCGTCGGACGCGTACGGAGCGCTGACGGTTCCCGACGGTCGAAGCTTACGCCGAGCGTTCCTGGCGTTCGCCGCGCTTCTTCGTCTGCTTCTCACGCGGCACGAGCGTCGGGTTCACGCCCGTCAGCACGACGTCCTTGTCGACCAGGCACTTCGTGACGTCCTGGAGCGAGGGCAGCTCGTACATCACGTTGAGCAGCACCTCTTCCATGATGGCGCGCAGACCGCGCGCGCCGGTGCCACGCATGATCGCCTGCTCGGCGATCGCCTTCATCGCGTCGTCGGTGAACTCGAGCTCGACGCCGTCGAACTCGAAGAACTTCTTGTACTGCTTCACGAGGGCGTTCTTCGGCTTCGTGAGGATGTCGACGAGCGCGTCGTGGTCGAGGTTGTTCACGTTGGTGAGCACGGGCAGGCGCCCCACGAACTCGGGGATCAGCCCGAACTTCAGGAGGTCTTCGGGCAGGACCTGGCCGAACAGCTCGCCGAGGTCTTTCTCTTCGCGCCGGATGATCTCGGCGCCGAACCCGATCCCCTTGCGACCGATGCGGCTCTCGATGATCGTGTCGAGCCCGGCGAAGGCACCGCCGCAGATGAACAGGATGTTCGTCGTGTCGATCTGGATGAACTCCTGGTGCGGATGCTTGCGTCCGCCCTGCGGCGGCACGCTCGCCTGGGTCCCTTCGAGGATCTTCAGCAGCGCCTGCTGCACGCCCTCGCCGGACACGTCGCGCGTGATCGACGGGTTCTCGCTCTTGCGGGCGATCGTGTCGATCTCGTCGATGTAGATGCTCCCGGTCTCGGCCTTCTTCACGTCGTAGTCGGCCGCCTGGATCAGCTTCAGCAGGATGTTCTCGACGTCCTCGCCGACGTAGCCCGCCTCGGTCAGCGCCGTCGCGTCAGCGATCGCGAACGGGACGTTCAGCAGCCGCGCGAGCGTCTGCGCGAGGTACGTCTTGCCGCAACCGGTGGGACCGAGGATCAGGATGTTCGACTTCTGGAGCTCGACCTCGCCGTCCTTCGCGCCGACCTGGATCCGCTTGTAATGGTTGTAGACGGCGACGGACAGGACCTTCTTCGCCTGCTCCTGCCCGACGACGTACTCGTCGAGGAAGGAGTAGATCTCAGCGGGCTTCGGCAGCTCGTCGAGCTTGAGCTCGGCGGTCTCGGAGAGCTCCTCCTCGATGATCTCGTTGCACAGGTCGATGCACTCGTCGCAGATGTAGACGCCGGGACCGGCGATGAGCTTCTTCACCTGCTTCTGGCTCTTGCCGCAGAACGAGCACTTCAGCAGGTCCGAGTCCCCGAACTTCGCCATCCGCTCCTGCTTCCTTCCGGCGTTCCCGGCCCCGTGCGCCGTCGGTCCCTCCGACACGCGAACGACCCGGATGCCCTCGGCGTGGGCTCGGGTCGTCTGAGGCGATATTAGCCCCCGTTCGGGCTGAGCGCTGCAACCTCCTCGACGATCCCGCGGCCGGTGATGATCTCGTCGACGACGCCGTAGTTCTTCGCCTCTTCGGCTGTGAGGATGAAGTCGCGGTCGGTGTCCTTCTCGACCTTCTCCAGGGACTGGCCGGTGTGCCGAGCGATGATGCCGTCGAGCAGCTTGCGGAGACGGATGATCTCGCGGGCCTGGATCTCGATGTCGACGGCCTGGCCCTGCGCGCCGCCGTGCGGCTGATGCAGCAGCACGCGCGAGTGCGGAAGCGCGTAGCGCTTGCCCGGGGCGCCGGCGAGCAGCAGGACGGCCGCGGCCGACGCCGCGAGGCCCATCACGATCGTCGACACGTCGGGGCGGATGTACTGCATCGTGTCGTAGATCGCGAGCAGCGCGCTGACGTCGCCACCCGGCGAGTTGATGTAGAGGGAGATGTCCTTGTCGGGATCCTCGGATTCGAGGTGCAGCAGCTGCGCCATGATGAGGTTCCCGACGTTGTCGTCGATCGGCGTTCCGAGGAAGACGATGCGGTCCTTCAGCAGGCGCGAGTAGATGTCGAACGACCGCTCGCCTCGGCTGGTCTGCTCGACGACGACGGGCACCAGGTAGTTCTTCGCGTCCATGGTCATTCCTCCGATGCGTCGTCGGTGGGCTGGTCGTCGTCGGTCTCGCCATCAGCTTCGGCATCGGCTGCCTGGGCCTGAGGCGATGCGGCGGCGTCCCCGTCGACGGGCGCGGTCTGGGTCTGGATGTCGGCGCGGTCGACCAACAGGTCGAGGGCCTTCGTACGGATGATATCCCCGGCCAGCGTCACGATCTGTCCGGTCCGATCGAGCTGCTTCGCGAGCTCCTTCGGCTCCCGCTGGTAGGCCTGCGCGAGCGCGTTGATCTCGGCGCCGATCTCGTCGGCGGTCACCTCGAGCTCGGCGGCGCGAGCGACCGCCTCCAGCACGAGGTCGGCCTTGATCGCGCGGATCGCGTGGTCGCGGGAATCCTGGGCGAGACGCTCGCGATCCCACCCTTGCAGCTCGAGCATCTGGTCGAGCGACATGCCGACGCGCTGCGCGCGCTCTTCGGCGTGGACGACGCGATGCTGCGTCTCCTCGTCGATCAGCGACCCCGGCAGGTCGACGTCGACGCGGTCGATCATCGCCTGCAGCACGCTGTCGCGGACGGCGCCGTGCGCCTCGCGATCCTTGATCTCGGCGAGGCGCTCGCGGAGGTCGTCGCGGAGCTGATCCATCGTGTCGAACTCCGAGGCGGTCTTCGCGAACCCGTCGTCGGCATCGGGAAGCTTGACGGCCTTCACGTCCTTCACGAGGACGGTGAAGGAGGTCTGTCCACCCGTGAGCTCCTCACCGAAGCGCTCCGGCAGGGTGTCGTCGAACTTCAGGATGTCACCGGGCTTCGTCCCGGGAAGCTGCCGGTCGAGCTCGTCGCCGAACTCGGCCGAACCGACCGCGTAGATGTGCTCGTCGCGCGTGACGGCCTCGACCGGTTCGCCGTGCTGCGTCGCGGAGATGTTCGCGGTGACGAAGTCGCCGTCCTGCACCGGGCGATCCACGGGCTCGAGCTCGGCGAACCGCTGGCGCAGGCGCTCGACCCACTCGTCGACCTCCTCGTCGGTCACCTCGATCGCCGGCTTCTCGACCTGGATCCCGGAATAGTCGTCCTCGCTGAACTCGAGGCGAGGGCGGACCTCCACGGTCGCCGTGAAGACGAACGCCTTGCCGGGTTCGAGCTGCTCGATGTCGACGTCGGGGTCGCCGATGGGCGCGAGGTCCTCGTCGCTCACGGCCCGACGGAAGTACGCCGGAACGCTCGAGTGCACGAACTCGTCGAGGACGGTGTCCTTCCCGACCTGCGCGTCGATGATCGGCTTCGGCGCCTTGCCCTTGCGGAAGCCCGGGATCCGGATCTCGTTCGCGATCGCGCGGTACGTGCGGTCGAGATCCTTCTCGAACTCGTCGGCTTCGACCTCGATCGTCAGCTTGACGGTGTGCGGCTCGGTGGTTTCGACGGTCGTCTGCATGGGATGCGGCAAGGCTACCTGAGGAACGTCGGAACGGGCGCTGCGCCGCAGGCCAGAGGCATCGTTCCGGTGGTTCGTCGGTGCGACGGTTCGTTAGGCTCGCCGCCCGTGTACGAGGACGAGCTGGCGTTCGCGCATCGCGTGGCCGACCGTGCGGACGAGATGGCGGTCGCGCTGTTCCGCACGCGCCGGCTCCAGGTGGATCGGAAGGCTGACCGGACGCTCGTGACCGAGGCGGATACCGCGATCGAACGGATGGTCCGTGAGGAGCTCGCCTCCGTGTTCCCCGACGACCACGTGCTGGGCGAGGAGGAGGGTGGCGACGTCGTCCCGGGTGGCCGCCAGTGGGTGCTCGATCCGATCGACGCGACGGCGAACTTCGCGAAGGGCGTCCCGATCTGGGGCACGCTGCTGGGGCTGCTCGTCGACGGGGAGACGGTCGTCGGCGTCGCGAGCGCGCCGGCGTTGAGCGAGCGGTACGCGGCCGCGGTCGGCGGCGGCGCGACGATGAACGGGGAACCGATCCACGTGTCGGCGGTGGACACGATCGGCGCGGCGCACCTGTCGTTCCACGAGCCGGAGGTGCTGCTGGGCGGCCCGTTGCGCGAGGCGACGGAACGGCTGATCGCGGAGTGCTGGCGCCCCCGCGCGTTCGGCGACTTCTGGGGTCACATGCTGGTCGCGCGGGGGGCCGTCGACGCGGTGATCGAACCGAGCTTGAACCTCTGGGACGTTGCGGCGCTGCGCGTCATCGTGTCGGAAGCGGGCGGCCGCATCACGGCGTTCGACGGCTCGCCGGCGAGCCACCGAACCTCGGCGCTCACGACGAACGGGCTGCTGCACGACGAGCTGCTCGCGCGACTCACCGGGTGAGCGCTCAGGGCGTGAGCGTCGTGTCGCCGCGATCGCGGACCGCGTGCGCCGTGCGGATCGCGACGAGGTGCTCGACGTCGGCCGCGACGGCGTGAACGAGAGCCGGTACGGGTGCACCTGGTTGCGTCGTTGACGCCCTCGTCCCGCAGGAACCTGTCAACACGTTCGGAGGAACGACCGCGGTCGGAGTCGTGAACCTTGACAGGTGGGCGTGTGGCTCGTGACACGCAGGCGCACCCTGTTGCGGGCCCAAACGGAGTGCCTGGCCCAGCTAGAGCTCGAGGATCTGGCCGCGATCGCCGACGTTCGCCAGCACCGCGTTCGCAGCGGCCACGTCCTGCACGCCGACACCCGTCAGGTCACAGACGGTGATCTGTCGCTGATCCGACCTGCCTTCGGTGGTTCCGGCGCAGATCTCGCCGAGCTCGACCGCGCGGTCGGCTAGATCGGGCGCATGCTGCAGCTCGCCCAGACGTTCCGCCTGGACACGGGAGTCGACGACGAGGAGGTCAGCCTTCCGGAGCAGCGCCGGGTCCAGCTCCTGCTTGCCTTCCCCATCGGACCCGACGGCCGTCACGTGGACCCCGGACCCGATCCAGTCGCCGCGAACGAGCGGCTCGCGCGCGGCCGTGCAGGTGATCACGACGTCGGCGCCGACGACCGCCGCATCCGGGCTCTCCGCGACGTCGACGCTCGCCCCGGGGAGGATCGTTCCGATGTCGGACGCCGCCGCGGCCGCTCGGTCCTCGTGGCGTCCCCACACGCGAACCTCGGCGACGCCGGGACGCACGACCGCGAGCGCCTCGATCTGCTTGCGCGCCTGCGCCCCCGTGCCGACCACGGCGACGGTCGCGACGCGCGTCGGCGCGAGGTGCCGGGCCGCGACCCCGCCCGCCGCTCCCGTCCGCAGATCGGTGAGGTACCCGCCGTCGAGCAACAGCGCGACGGGCGCCCCCGTCCGCGCGTCGAACACCACGACCATCCCGTCGATCGCGGGGGGTTCCTGGGCGGAGAACCCGCTCGCCACCTTCACCGCGTACGTCGGCGCACCGTGCAGATGGCCAGCCTTGACGTGGACCTCGCCCCGAGCCTCCGGAACGTCGAGGTGGATCACGGAGGGAAGCTCCGCCGCTCCCGTCGTGTACGCGGCGAAGGCGGGTGCGAGGACCTCGATGCACGCCGCCATGTCGAGGGCCGCGCGCACCTCGGCCTCCCGGAGCACCCGGACCGTCCCAGCCATGGCGCCACCGTAGCGCGGCGGAGACGGCCGAACCTCGATAGGGTCGCGCTCCGATGGATGCTGCGATCGACCACTGGTTCCTGAACCCCGAGGAACGAGGCAACCCCGCGAGCCAGATCGACGAACGCCATCCCGATCGGGCGTGGACCCCTGGCAATCACGTCGAGGCGATCGTCCACGGGCGCGACTACTTCGCGCGGTTCGTGCGGGCGGCGCGAGCGCTGCACGAGGGTGACCGGTTGAGCTTCACCGACTGGCGAGGGGACGCGGATCAGATCCTCGAGGACGACGGCACGACGCTCGGCGACCTGCTCGTCACGCTCGCGCGCCGCGGCATCGAGATCCGCGGCCTGCTGTGGCGCTCCCACGTCGGTGTCGCCGCCTCGTTCAACCGGGAGGGTCACGCCGAGCTCGCGGACCGCGTGAACACCGAAGGCGGCAACGTGCTCCTCGACCACCGCGTGCGATCGTTCGGGTCCCACCACCAGAAGATCGTGATCCTCGAGCACACCGACGATCCGTCGCTCGACGAGGCCTTCATCGGCGGCATCGACTTCTGCCACGGACGCCGCGACGACGCGACGCACGGAGGCGATCCGCAGCCGGAGGAGATGGACGGCGCGTACGGCGACCGTCCGCCCTGGCACGACGTCCAGGCCCATGTGCGAGGACCGGCGGTGGCCGACCTCGCCGCGACGTTCCGCGAGCGATGGAACGACGAGACGCCGATGGACGACCGGACCACCCCGTGGCGCGCCCTCCTGTCGAGGATGGCGCGGGAACCCGAGCATCCGCCCCCCATGCCGCCGTCGTCGACCGCCGAACGGCCGCCCGTGGGGAGGCACGCCGTCCAGGTCCTCCGCACGTACCCATGGAAGGACCCGGAGTTCCCCTTCGCGCCCCATGGCGAACGCAGCATCGCGCGGGCGTACCTCCGAGCGTTCGACCGCGCCCGGCGGCTGATCTACGTCGAGGACCAGTACTTCTGGTCCAAGGAGGTCGCCTCGGTCTTCGCACAGGCGCTCGAGCGGTATCCCGACCTGCACGTGATCGTCGTCGTGCCGCGCTATCCGGACCGTCACGGACCGGTCTCGGGACCGCCGCACCGCCTCAGTCAGGGAGGCGCCGTCGACATCGTCCGCAAGGCGGGCGGCGACCGGTTCGCGATCTACGACATCGAGACCGACGACGGGACGCCGATCTACGTCCACGCGAAGGTGGTCGTGATCGACGACGTCTTCGCGGCGATCGGTTCGGACAACATGAACCGGCGGTCGTGGACGCACGACTCCGAGGCGTCGATCACGGTCCTCGACGAGGAGCACGATCCCCGCGAGCCTCGGGACCCCGGCGGACTCGGCGACGGCGCGCGCCGGTTCGCGCGAGACCTGCGTCTGGCGTTGGCGTGCGAGCACCTCCAGGACGACGATGCCGATCAGCTCGTCGGTCCGCGGGACGCCTTCGAGGCCTTCCGCGCCTCGGCGGAACGGCTCGAGCGGTGGCACGCGGGCGGCCGCGTGGGCGAACGCCCGCCCGGACGGCTCCGCCCGCATCCGACTGGACGACGCGTTCCGACGCTCGCCCGTCTGTGGGTCGAGCCGGCGATCCGGTTCCTCGTCGATCCCGACGGACGGCCCGATCGCGCTCGTCGCCTCAACCTGATCTGACCCGACGCCTGACCTGACCCAGACGCCGGACCGCCGCTTGAGCGGTCGCCGCCGACCGGGGTAGCGTCGGGCTCCACCAGTCGCCCGAGGAGCGCCGACCATGCCCGAGCTCGACCTGTTCCGGATGGAGCGGTACCAGTCGCTGTATTGGCACGACGTCGAGCACGACCTCTCCGAATCCGGCGTCTCGCCGATGACGATCCGCGAGCTCCTCGGCGACGACGTCGCGTCGTTCCCGGAGGTCGCCCTCGGCTATCCGCTCTCGGAAGGCTCCCCCGAGACGCGGGCGAACATCGCCGCGTGGTACGAGGGCGCGACGACCGAGAACGTCACGGTCGTGAACGGCGGAAGCGAGGCGAACTTCCTGACGCTGTGGACGCTGCTGGGTCGCGAGGACCGGCTCGCGTTCATGGTTCCGAACTACATGGAGGGCTGGGGTCTGGGGCGCGCGTTCGGCGCCGGGACCGACACGTTCTCGCTGAAGCAGGTCGACGGCCGGTGGGCGCTCGATCTCGACGAGCTCGAACGCGCGATCACCCCCGCGACGAAGGTCGTCATGGTGTGCAACCCCGACAACCCGACGGGTTCGGTCCTCAGCGACGCCGAGATGGACGCGATCGTCGCGGCGGCCGAGAGCGTCGGCGCATGGATCGTCGCCGACGAGATCTACCGCGGCGCCGAGGTCGACACCGACGTCGTCACGCCCTCGTTCTGGGGTCGGAGCGAGCGCGTCGTGATCACGAGCGGCCTCTCGAAGGCCTTCGCGATGCCAGGTCTGCGCATCGGATGGATCGTCGCGTCGACGGACACGATCCGGCGGATCTGGGAGCGCCACGACTACACGACGTTGACGCCCGGCATGGTGTCGGACCGGCTCGCCGCCCACGCGATGCGCCCCGACGTCCGCGAGCGCGTGCTCGCGAGGACGCGGTCGATCGTGCGCGCGAACCTCCCTCGGCTCGAGGACTGGATCGCGACGCATCCGGCGTTCTCGTACGTGCGACCGACCGCCGGCGCGATCACGTACGTGACGTACGACCTCCCGATCGGCTCGGCGGAGCTCGTCGAACGGATCCGCACCGAACAGAGCGTCCTGCTCGTTCCGGGTGAGATGTTCGGCCTCGACCCGACCGGAGACGGCCGAGGTCTGCGCTTCGGGTACGGCTACGACATCGAGCACACGGTGAAGGGGCTCGAGCGCGCCGACGAGGTCCTGCGGTCGATCGCGCCGTAGGCAGCCGGCGCTCGGCGCTCACGGCTCCAGTCGGTATCCCATCCCACGGACCGTCGCGATCCGTTCGTTGCCGAGCTTCTTGCGCAGGTAGCCGACGTACACGTCCACGACGTTCGACCCCGGATCGTGGTCGAACCCCCAGACGTGGCTGAGGAGCTGCTCGCGCGACAGCACCTGCCCCGGATGGCGGAACAGCGTCTCCGCGAGCGCGAACTCACGCGCCGTCAGGTCGATCGGCCTGCCGTCGACCGTCAGCTTGCGGGTCCGGAGATCGAGCGACGCGTCTCCGACCGCGAGGTGCGTCACCTCGGCGCCGCGATCGTCACGGAGACGAGCCCGGACGCGAGCCAAGAGCTCCTCGAACGAGAACGGTTTCGTGACGTAGTCGTCGGCGCCGAGCTCCAAGCCCTCGACCGTGTCGGGGACGCCGTCCCGCGCGGTGAGGATCACGACCGGCGTCCGACGATCCCATCCGCGGAACTCCCTGAGCACGTCGAAGCCGTCGGGCCCGGGCAGACCGAGGTCGAGGATCACGACGTCGAACCGCTCCGTCCGCAGGTACGTCGTGGCCTGGTGACCGTCGCCCGCGACGAGGGTGGTGAAGCCGTTCGCGCGGAGACCCTTCTCGATGAAGGAGGCGATGCGCTCCTCGTCCTCCACGATCAGCACGCGGGTCACGTCGCCTCCCCTTCCGCGTCGCGGGGCGGCTGATCGATCGGGATCACGAGCGTGAACGTGCTTCCGACCCCGACCGCGCTCTCGACGTCGACCCGTCCGCCGTGCGCCTCGGCGATCCCGCGGACGATCGCGAGACCGAGCCCCGCGCCGTCCGATGCCCGAGGGCGTTGCGAGCGTGCGAACCGCCCGAAGATCCCGTCGAGCTCGTCCGCAGGTATCCCTTCTCCGGTGTCGCGGACCCACAGGCTGGCCCCACCCAACCCGATCCTGCTTCCGAGCGCGATCACGCCGCCTCGGGCGGTGTGCTGGACGGCGTTCTGCGCGAGCTGGAGCATCGCCTGCGACAGCCGTTGTCGGTCCGCGATCACGACGCCACGGGCGCGCGCGTCGACGTCCCACGCACGGTCGCCGAGCGTCTTGACCTTGTTCGCGAGCTCGTCGGTCAGCGCCGAGAGATCCACGGCATCGAACGACAGGAAGTCCGGGCGTTCGACCTTCGCCAGCGTGAGGAGGTCGTTGACGATCCGCTGCATCCGCTCGAGCTCGTCCCCGACGAGCGCGAGCGTGCGCGCCCGCTCCGCCGGATCGTCGTCCAGGAGCTCCAGATGCCCGCGGACGATCGTGATCGGCGTCCGCAGCTCGTGTCCGGCGTCGTCGACGAACCGCCGCTGCGTCTCGAACGCGTCCTCGAGCTTCGCGAGGAGGTCGTTGAAGGTGCGGCCGAGCTCTGCCACCTCGTCGTTGCCGGACACCGGCAACCGCTGCGTGAGATCGGCCGTGGTGATCTCGCGCACCGTCTCGGTCGTCCGACGGACCGGCCGCAGGACGCTCTCGGCCACGCGCCAGATCACCAGCGATGAGATGACGAGCATCAGCACTCCCGCCTCGGCCGCCGCCACGAGGGTCGGCTCGCGGATCTCGGCGATCTCGAGATCGCGGGCGTAGGCGGCGACGAAGACGCCGCGCGGCTGGTCACCGGCGGTCACCGGCACGGCGAGGAACTCGACGGCGCCCTGCGGCGTGTCGTACGACGAGCGCACGGTCGTTCGCACGTCGCGGACGAGGTCGAGGAACGCCTGATCCCGGTCGATCCGGTACGCCATCGCGATCCGGCGACGGTACGGCTCGCCCTGCGTGAACGTGAGGTACGCCTCGTTGCGCTGCGGAACGTTCCGCTGGAGGAAGACGCCGAAGATCCGCTCGACGTCGGCGACGGTGTCGCGGAAGGGCTCGCCCGTGTTCGGGTCGCGTCCGTCGGCGAGCAGTCGCAGCTCGCTCGCCTCCTGCGAGAGGGCTTCGTCGATCCTCGCGTTCGTCTGCCCGATCAGCACCGCGCGGATCGCCAGGACCGACACGGCGACGGTCACGGCCAGCGTGAGGATCGACCAGAAGAGGATCCGTGCCCGGATGCCCCACGCCCGTCGCCGACGCACCCGCCGCGGCGGGGTCTGCGGGGCCGCTGGGACCGTCGACGTTCGAGCGGTGCCCGTCGCCGGATCGCTCGTCGTCGGACCCGTCGTGCGCATGGACGCCATCCTCACACGGACGCCCAGCTCACGGCCTGGATGAGCCCCCGACGGCGCCGTTCGTGAGGGAAATCTCACGGAGCGCTCACCGGGCCCTCACGCGCGGACACGAACCTCGAAGCATGCAGGACCATGCCATCGCCAGCCCGACGTCGGACGAGCCGGCCTCGCGCCCGATCGGTGAGGGGGACGAGATCGCGCCGGGCCTGCGGGCGCTCTCGAAGCTCGGTGAGAGCAACACGCACGAGGTCTTCGTCGCGTGGGACGACGCGCGATACACGGTCGTCGCGGCGAAGCTGCTGCTCCCGGACCTCGTCGACCACGACGGCGCGCGACGCGACCTGGGGAACGAGGCCGCGCTGCTGCGCGCGCTCGACCATCCCGTCCTTCCGCGGTGCTTCGGTTCCGACCTCAGCGCCGATCGGCCGTACGTCACGCTCGAGTACGTCGACGGCCCGCGGCTGTCGACCGTGATCCGGCGGCAGCGACGCCTGGGCGTCGAGCAGGCCGTGCCGTTGCTGCAACAGGTGACCGGAGCGCTGCACTACCTCCACGGCAAGGGGCTGGTGCACCTGGACGTGAAGCCGAAGAACGTGATCATGTCGCCGCCGCCCCGCCTGATCGACCTCAGCGTCGCCCGTCGGGTCGAGGACGCGCGTCAGACCCGGAACCCGGTCGGCACCGATCCGTACATGGCTCCGGAGCAGACCGGCGTCGGTCTCGAGCACCTGATGGGTCCGACGACCGATGTCTGGGGCCTCGGCGTCACGCTCTACGAGTCGCTGGCCGGCATCCGGCCGTTCCCGCGCGGCGACCACGAGGCGTCGGGCGCCGACCGGTTCCCACAGTTGCGGCTCGATCCGGCGCCGCTCCCCCGCGACGTCCCGCCACGGCTCGCCGCGCTCATCTCCGCGACGCTCGAACGGCGGCCCCACGATCGTCCGACCGCGGCGGAGGTCGCCGACGAACTCGATCCGGTGATCGGCGACGCCCCCCGCAAGCTCCTGCTCGGCAGGTTCCGCGTCACGACGTGGCGGCCGACGCCGACGTGAGAGACGTCTCAGCCGGACCTCACGGTTGCCTCACCCACGACGACGAGCATCGGAGGTGAGGCCGGAGCGTCCGGCCCGACGGAAGGAGGAACCGACGATGTGGACGAAGATCTCGCTCGCCGCGCTGGTGGTCGTGCTCGGCGTGGGCCTCGCGTTCGTGACAGGGCCCGACCGTGGAGCGAACGGCGTCGAACCGATCGCGCTCGCCGACGACGATGAGCTCGCGCGGCGAGAGGACGAGGTCGCCCGCGATGCGGACGACGACGGCGACGAGGACGGCGACGACACACGGACCGGCCGTTCCCGCAAGGGCGGGGACGGCGACAAGACCCGCGGCGACGACGGGACGTCGGGCGGCCGCGGCGGCGACGGTGATCGCACCGCCGGCAACGACGGCACGTCGGGCGGATGGAGCCGTCAGGTCTCCGTGAACAGCGGCGGCGGCGGGAACTGGAGCCCCGCGTCGAACACCGGTGGCGGCGGCGGGAACTGGAGCCCCGCGTCGAACACGGGTGGTGGCGGAGGAGGAGGCGGCGACAGCAACTCCGGCGGCGGAGGCGGCTCGAACACCTGACGCCGACCAGGTTCGATCCGAAGGAGGGGCCGTGCCCGCGGCCCCTCCTTCCACGTCGGCGCTCGACCGTACGCTGCGGCCATGACGCGCGAGGCATCGCTCCCTCGATGCGGCTGGGTGCCGCTCGACGACGCCCTCTCCGTCGGCTACCACGACGACGAATGGGGCGTTCCCGTCCACGACGACCGGCGACTGTTCGAGATGCTCGTGCTCGAGGGCGCGCAGGCCGGACTGTCGTGGTCGACGATCCTCCGCAAGCGCGAGGGCTACCGCCGCGCCTTCGCACGGTTCGACCCCCGGAGGGTCGCGTCGCTC
Organism: Actinomycetota bacterium; assembly: GCA_035463115.1. GTDB lineage: Bacteria > Actinomycetota > UBA4738 > UBA4738 > HRBIN12 > BPGL01. Next base: position 14,509 of record DATHTO010000021.1, read on the forward strand.
GGTGACGACGACGTGGAGCGACTCATGGGCGACGCGTCGATCGTGCGGAACCGCGCGAAGATCCGAGCCACGATCGCGAACGCACGAGCGACCCTCGACGTGAAGCGCGAGCACGGCTCGCTCGACGCGTTCCTGTGGGCGTTCGTCGACGGCGAGCCGATCGTGAACCGGCGGCGGACGCTTGACGAGATCCCCGCCGAGACCGACGAGTCCCGCGCGATGAGCAAGGCCCTCAAGCGCGCGGGCTTCCGGTTCGTCGGACCGACGATCTCCTACGCGTTCATGCAAGCGGTCGGCATGGTCAACGACCACCTCCTGACGTGCTTCCGGTACGACGAGGTCGGTCGCTGACGGGAGCCGCCCTGCAGAGGTTGTTGCAGCGTTTCTGCCCCGAAGCTATGCAAAGCCGCATCGGACCGCCGCTGGAGCCCGCGACCTCACTACCATCGGTGCGATGAGAGGCGAACGATGGATCTCGTGACCGGCACGGGCCGGATCGATGACCGGCTCGATCCGGACACCCGGCTCACGATCGCCGCCGTCAGCGAGCTGCTGGACATCCCGATCCCGACGATCCGGTCGTGGGAGCGCCGCTACGGGTTCCCCGCCCCCGCACGCACGCAGGGCAAGCATCGTCGGTACAGCGTCGGGGAGGCCGATCAGCTCCGGATGCTGCGGGACGAGATCGCGCGGGGTCATGCGACCCGCGAGGCGGTCGACATCGTGCGCAGGTCCACCGCGTCGGCGGGCCCGCGACACGAGCTGCTCGACCGGTTCCTTCGGTCCGCGATGAAGCTGGACCCTGCCGCGCTGCGCCAGACCCTGAACGACGCGGTCGACGCGCTCGGGCCCGATCTCGCGATCCGCGACGTCGCCCTCCCGGCGATGCGCGAGATGGGGTCACGGTGGAAGGCCGGCGTGTGCGACACGGCCCACGAACATCTCGCGACCGAGGCCGTACGGGTCTGGCTCGCACGGCAGTCGGTGATGGCCCCGGCGCCGTTCCGCCCGTATCCGCTCGTCCTCGCGTGCGGACCCAAGGACCTCCACACGATCGGGCTCGAGGCGTTCGGCGTGGTGCTCGGACGGCGCGGATGGTCGCTGCGGACGCTCGGCCCGCTGACCCCCGTCGACTCGCTCGTCGCCGCCGTCCGTGCCGCCGAGGCGCGCGGTGCCGTGATCACCAGCCAGCGGAGCGTCGCCCGGCGCGCCGCGGTCGACGCGATCGCGGCCGTCGACGCCCTGCCGGGGGTGCACGCCTTCTACGCGGGGATGGCCTTCGCGCCCGCCGCTGGTCGCAAGGACGTCCCCGGCGTCTGGCTCGGCGACGACATCCTCGACGCGGCCACGATCCTCGACGAGGTGCTCCCCCTCGGCTGACGGTCCGACCGGGCGGCCATGACTCGAGGTCATGCACGTCGCCCGCTCGCAGGTACCCTGATGCCTCAGCCTGCACCGACGGGAGCGTCATGGCCACTGACCTCAAGTCAGCCCGCAGCCCGCGCGCCGAGGCGAAGCGCGAGCTGATCATCGGGTGCGCCATGCGCCACTTCGCGGAGCACGGCTACGCGGGCGCGCGGATCGAATCGATCGCGGGCGAGCTCGGCATCGCGAAGGGCTCGATCTTCCAGCACTTCGGCTCGAAAGCCGGCCTGTTCCTCGAGGTGTACAAGCGCGCGGTGCTGTCGCTGCCCGCATGGCTCGAGGCGCCGGACGAGATCCGCGCCGACGGGTTCTTCGCGACGGTCCGCTACTGGCTGGAGCGCACCGAGCACCTCGTCGCCGACGACTGGATCCCGTACCGCGTCTCGCTGATCGGGAACTACGGCACCGACCTCGAGGTGAAGCGCGAGATCACGCGCTTCCTCGTCAGCGAGGATCCGTACGGGACGCTCGACTTCATCGAATGGGGCCAGGAGCGGGGCGAGGTCCGGACCGACATCGACCTCGAGACGATCGTCTCGATGTTGGACTGGCTGTCGGGGTCGTTGCAGGACGCGCTCGTCACGGAGGAGCTCGACCCCGGGCTCTTCCATCGCTGGCGCCACCAGCCCGACCGCCAACGGATGCGCATCGACCACTTCGCGATCCTGCTCGAGAGCGCGATCCGCGTGCAGTCCGAGCCGGCGATCACGCCCGCCGCCGGCTGATGGCCGCGTCGGCGTCGGCCGTCGTGACCACGCGGCGGCGGTAGTTCCGAAGGGCGAACCGGTCGCACGCTGTCTCGGCGTGGGATCGCCGTCCCAGGGCCTCCTTCAGGTACCAGTGCATCCATTCGTGGAGGTACAGGTAGCGCACGACCTCACGCCTCGTGCGGAACGTCACGCCCTCGGTGAGCCAGATGAACCGCATGCCCTTGCCGGGTCGCTTCTTCGCCGCGTACGGCACCACCTCGCCGAACGAGAAGAACGGCTCGGGGACCTGCAGGACGATCCGACGCTCGTCGAACGACGTCCACGCCGACAGGTGCGGCCGGTCGCGGTAGCGGAGCGGTCGCACGTCGACCTCGTACCCCGTGGCGCGGGGGAAGCCCTCGAGCGCTCGCCGCACGCGGTCGGTCGGAAGGTCCGGGACGTGGCTGTGGATGCGCACGGCGCCAGGGTAGAGGCGCCACTCGGCGCCGCCGGTCAGACCACGACGCGCAGGCTGCGTTCCGGTCCGGGAGCCTCGGCGCCGAACGACGACCACGCCTCGGCGAGGCGTCGGACGCCCTCCTCCATCGCGGCCGGCGGGAGCACGAACGGCAACCGCAGGTGATCGACGAAGGCGTCGTTCGCCGACGTCATCGGTCCGGGAACGACCGCGACACCGCGTCGCGCGGCGGCATCCGCGAACGCCGTGGCGTCGGCGCCGGGCAGCTCGACCCACAGCGAGAGCCCGCCTTCGGGTTCGCGCCATCGCCACGACGGCAGGTGCCGACGCAGCAGCTCGGCCAACAGCTCGTACCGATCGCGCGCGAACGCCTGTCGGCGCTCCCGGTACTCCTCGACGCGTCCGAGGAGCGCCGTGGCCACGACCTGACTGACCACCGACGAGCCGTGATCGGCGAGGAGCTTCATGCGAGCCAGCCGCTGGATCACCGGCTCCGGGCCCCGGATGAACCCCACGCGGAGCCCGCCCCAGAACAGCTTGCTGAGCGAACCGATCGTCAGCACGGGAACGTCGCCGGCGAACGACGCGATCGGCGGAGGCGGCGACGTTCCGAGCGACAGGTCGGCGAGGGTCAGGTCCTCGACGACGGGCACGCGCAACGCATCGGCCGCACGCGCGATCTCACGGCGCTCGTCCTCGGGCACGAGGGTGCCGGTCGGGTTGTGGAACGTCGGGATCACGTACATGAGTCGCGGCGACCGGTCGGCGGCCGCCGCCGCGAGTTCCGCGGCCCGGACGCCCCTCGGGCCCACCGGCACGGTCGCGAGCCGGACGCCCGCCGCGGCGAACCGATCGAGCGCCGAGAGATAGGTCGGGTCCTCCACCACGACGACGTCGCCCGGGCGCGTGTAGAGCTCCGTCGTCAACGCGATCGCCTGTTGGGCGCCGCTCGTGACGATGACCTCGCGCTCGGAGGTGGGAAGCCCCCACGAGCTCAGGTGCGCGGCGAGCGCCCGGCGCAGCGGCGGATGTCCGACCGCGTGGTAGCCGATGTCGCCGGTCGCGACCTGCAGCCCGGCGAGCGCGTCACGGACGAGCGCGTCGTCGAGCAGATCGGGCGCCGGCGTCGCGGCGCACGTGAACTCGATCGCATCGGTCGGACCCTCGATCAGCGCGCGGAACGACGCGCTCGAGCGACCGACGACGCCCGGACGGTCCTGGCCGAAGGGCTCTGCGGGACCGCGGTGACGGACCCACGTTCCGCTCCCCTGCCGTCGATCGACCCATCCCGCGTCACGCAGCGCGTCGTAGGCGGCGACCACGGTCGCACGACTGACCGACACCGGGGTCGCGAGCGACCGTTCCGTGGGCAAACGTTCTCCCGCGGGGAGGGACCCGTCGGCGATCGCGCCGCTGATCGCCGACGCGAGACGCCGGTACAGCGGACCGTCGCCCGCCTCCCACCCTGCGAGCACCCGCGCGACCGTCGCGTGCACGTAACCTCCCTCGGAACGCCGAAAGGACCAATGGACGGCGATTGGCCATAGCCATTCCTGCCGTTGGCCTGCATCATCTGCCCAACGAGGCGCGGGGGCAAGGGCCAATCGACGCGGATTGGACCGGTGGAGACCGCGCGAAGGAGGGCACGTGACGATGGCTCTACCGCTGATCCACCCGGCTCGCGTCCGCATGTACCTCGGAACCGCCGCGGCGGCGTTGCTCGTGCTGGGCGTTCTGCTGGTGACGGTCACGCCGGGAGCCGCGTTCCTCGTCCTCGCGGTAGCCTTCGCCGCCGCGGCCGCGGTGGCCGGAGTGGACTCACGGAAGCCCGACCCGCGGCGCTGAACCCGACACGCGCCGAGGAGGCCTCCGACAGGGTGGGAACCGGTTCGGAACGCACCGCCCGCGACGGCATCCGGTCGGTCGCTCCGCTCGCGATCGCCGTCTTCGCGTTCGGCGTGGCGTTCGGCGTGCTCGCCCGCGGAACCGGCATGGGTGCGATCGCTCCCATCGTGATGAGCCTCACGACGTTCGCCGGCAGCGCGCAGTTCGCGGCGGTCACGGTGCTCGGATCCGGTGGGTCCGCCGCCACCGCGATCCTCGCCGCCGCCCTCCTGAACGCCCGGTACGGTCCGATCGGCGTCACCGTCGCACCGTTCGTGCACGGCGGCCCGTGGTCGCGCTTCGTGCACGCCCAGCTGATCGTCGACGAGTCGTGGGCGGTCGCCGCCGAGGGCGACGGACGCTGGAACCCGCGGGTCCTGCTCGGCGCCGGCCTCGGCATCTACGTCGCGTGGGTGGTCGGAACGGCGATCGGCGTCGTGTTCGGGGACCTGATCGGCGACCCCGACCGGCTCGGCCTCGACGCGGCCTTCCCGGCGCTGTTCCTCGCCCTGCTCGCCCCGCAGCTCCGGACGCGGACGTCGGTGGCGGCCGCCGTCCTGGGCGCCGGCATCGCGCTCGTCCTGACCCCGCTCTCGCCCGCCGGCGTCCCGATCGTGGCGGCGAGCATCGCGTGCTTCATCGGACTGGCACGCGGAGGATCCGCATGAGCGCGACGACGACGTGGATCGTGGTGCTCGGCACGGCGGCCGCGACGATGGCGTTGAAGGCGGTCGGGCCGGTGCTCCTCGGCGGCCGGCCGCTGCCGGCGCGGCTCACCCGGATCGTCACGTTGCTCGGGCCGGCGCTGCTCGCGGCGCTCGTCGCCACGGCGACCTTCGCGGTCGACCGCGACCTCGTGGTGGACGAGCGGCTCGCCGGCGTCGCGGCCGCCGGGGTCGCGCTGCTGTTCCGCGCCCCGGTCTTGATCGTCGTCGTGATCGCCGCGGCGACGACGGGACTGCTCCGCGCGTTCGTCTAGGCCGCGACGCGCCCGCGGGTGCGCCGCGTGGTTGGATACGCGCCGTGATGCGGCTCCGTGACCTCGGGCTCCGGGTCGGGCTCCTGCCGCCCGGCCCGCTGAACGCGATCACCGACGTCGACGGCGTGCGCGTCGGTGTGACGACGCTCATCGAGGGCGACGGGCGGCTCGAGGTCGGCCGCGGACCGGTCCGAACCGGCGTCACCGTCGTGGTGCCGCACGACGACATCGCCGAGGCTCCGGTCTTCGCCGGATGTCACCGTCTGAACGGCAACGGCGAGCTGACGGGGCTCGAGTGGGTACGTGAGTCGGGACAGCTGACGACGCCGATCGCGATCACGAACACGCACAGCGTCGGGGTCGTCCGCGACGCGATCGTCGCGGTCGACGCCGGGCGGCACGGCGACGCGACCTCGTACTGGAGCCTCCCCGTCGTCGGCGAGACGTACGACGGCGCGCTGAACGACATCAACGGCATGCACGTGACCGCGCAGCACGTGGACGACGCGATGGCGCGCGCCGCCGGCGGTGCCGTGCCCGAGGGCAACGTCGGAGGCGGCACGGGCATGATCTGCCACGAGTTCAAGGGCGGCACCGGAACGGCGTCGCACGTCGTCGACGCCGGCGTCGTCGCGGCGCTCGTCCAGGCGAACCACGGCCGGCGTGAACGGCTCAGCGTGGACGGCGTTCCCGTCGGGACCGAGGTCCCCGTCACGGAACTGTCGTCGGCCTGGGACGACGAGGAGCGGATCGCGCGCGCCGGTTCCGGTTCGATCATCGTGGTGCTCGCGACGGATGTTCCGCTGCTGCCGCACCAGCTCGAGCGCGTGGCGCAGCGCGCCGGGCTGGGCGTCGCCCGCGTGGGTGGCGCCGGTGAGCACTCGAGCGGTGACCTCTTCATCGCGTTCTCGACCGCGAACCGAGGTCGGCTGGCGAGCTCGAAGGCGGGCGGGCCGGCGCGCAGCATCGAGGTCGAGATGCTGCCCGACACCGCGATCAGCGACCTGTTCTGGGCAGCGATCGAGGCGACCGAGGAAGCGATCCTCAACGCGCTGTGCGCAGCCGAGACCATGACCGGTCGTGACGGCATCACGGCTCACGCGCTGCCGCACGATCGCCTGCTCGAGGTGATGAGCCGGTACGGCCGCGGCCCTCGCTGAGGGCAAGCGGTTCGCCCGTCGCAGGGAACGCAGGCCCGTCCTCCGACCGTCGGGGCGGCGGGATTCGAACCCGCGACCTCGTGCTCCCAAAGCACGTGCGCTGACCAGGCTGCGCTACGCCCCGAGGGTTCCGATGCTACTGCGCGACAGCGCGCCGACGCCCGAGGGCTCGGCGATCGGCCACCGAACGGCCGTTGCGCATGGACGGCGAGCCACCCTAGGCTCGACGCATGCCCGAGCGCGTGCGTTCCGTCGCCGTCGGCTACTACATCGCGATCACGTTGCTGGTCATCGGCCTCGCGATCGGCGTCGCGCTCGTCACCCGCATCGCCGATCCCGCAGCCGGACGCGGCATCGAGATCGGCGCGCCGTTCGCGGTGCCGTGCGAGGTCGGCGACGGAACCCCGAGCTGCTTCGGGTTCTCGATCCGCAACGCGTCCAGCCGGCCGCTGTCGGTCGAGTGCGACGTGATCCCGGCGGCGCAGACGTCGGCGAGCTTCAGCGGTGGCGACGCTCCCGTGGTGATGACGCTCCTGCCGGGACAGGAAGACCTGCTGCGGACGTTCGTCGACACCGACGGCGGCGACGCGGTCGCCGCGCCTTCGCTCCGGTGCGCGACCGTCGCGGGCAGCGGCTGAGCGTCGAGCGTCAGACCTCGAACGTGCCCTCGCCCACGACGCGGACGCCGCCGCCGACGCGAACCTCCCAGTCCGGATCTGCGCCGACGACGGCGACGAACAGCCGGCTGGGGCGCCCGACCATGTCACCCTGCGACACGACCACCTCGCCGGGCATCCCGGCGAGGAGGTGCCTCGACAGGTCCGCGCCGAGCGGCCCGGCTGCCGAGCCGGTCGCCGGGTCCTCGCCGATGCCGAGGAGCGGATCGAACATCCGCGCGAGGACGTCGCCCTCACCTCGGACGGCGAACAGGTAGAGCGACGCGGCACCCGTTCGGCGATGCACCTCGAGCGAACCCGGCCCACTGCGCTCCGCGCGGCGGAGCGTCTGTTCGTCCCGGATCGGCACCATGAGGTGCGGGAGGCCGGTCGAGACGGGCTGCACCGGGAGCTCGGGCACGATGTCGTCGGCCCCGAGACCCGCCGCGGCCGCGACGAGGGTGCGGTCGTCGACCACGTCGCCGAACGAGGGAGGCAGCTGTCGCATCCATCCCGTGCCCGCGTCGAGGTCGATGGTCACCGGCACCTCCCCGGCGTCCGTCGTCTGGATCACCGTCGGGGTCACGCGGCCGTCGCGCGCCAGCACGAAGGCGGTGCCGAGCGTGGGGTGCCCCGCGAACGGGATCTCCTCGTCGGGCGTGAAGATCCGCATGCGGTAGCGATCGCCTCCCGCCTCGAGCACGAAGGTCGTCTCGCTGAACCCGATCTCGAGGGCGAGCGCCTGCATCGTCGCCGGGTCGAGGTCCGGAGGAACCTCCGGGAACACGCAGAGCTGGTTGCCGGCGAACGGGACGTCGGTGAAGACGTCGGCGATACGGAACCCGAGTCGCACGGAGCGGAGTCTACGGACCCCGTCGCGCTATCCTGGGCGTCCTGCGGGTGTAGCTCAATGGTAGAGCCCCAGCCTTCCAAGCTGGTGGTGCGGGTTCGATTCCCGTCACCCGCTCTGCTGGTTGCCGGCCCACGACGTCATGAGGCCGGTGACGAGCGTTCGCCGCATGCGCCGGCGCGCGTCGCGGCTAGACCTCGGAGGTTCGAACCCGGAGCCGACCGTCGTCGGTCAGCCGAACGCGCGCCACGCCGTCGAGGCTCCTCGTGTTCAACTCATCGATCGGGTTCGGGCTCTTCCGAAGCAGGTCCCAGGTCAGATCTCCCGACGTGCAGAGGATGGCCTGTTCGTTCTCGTCGAGCGCCGGAACGGTGAACGAGAAGTCGCCGCGAGCATGCCCCGGCCAGAAGCGTCCGTCGATCCGCACCGCGCTCATGGGGTCCACGCTTTCGAAGTCGAAGCGACGATCCGCACTGAGCGGCCACCCCCCGAAGCCGAACCCGAGTCCCCACGCCTGCGCGGTTCCGTCCTCGCAGGCCAGGTCGACATGGTGGAACACGATCTCGCGCATCCGCAGATCGCCGTGCTTCGACACGATCTGTGCCGAGACGCGGCGACCCTCCGACGTCTCCCCGCGATAGATCCTGAGGATCTTCGCCGAGGCGGGCCCCGCGAGCATCGCGGTGACGATGAGCGCAACGGTGACGCTCGCGGCAAGTCTCGACATCTTCGGCACCGGCGTCCTCCGAGGATAAGGGGCCGCATCGTAGTCCGGGTCGTCCCGGAGCACAACGCCCGAGGCGCACCGCGGCAACGGACCCACGCGTCGGCCTCATCCGGATGGCCACCGGTAGGCTTTCGGTCGAGCGCCGGTAGCTCAGCCTGGACAGAGCGACGGACTTCTAATCCGTGGGTCGGTGGTTCGAATCCACCCCGGCGCGCAACAGCCCGACCCCACAGGCGCGCAACAGCAGGTCAGAGGGCTTTCCCGCGCCACGTAACCGCCGATAGCCAAGGCTTCCGCGGTTCGTGCCCCAGCGTCCGCGACTGCAGTCATCTGGTCGCCCTGCGCCTCGTGGTGCAACCGGCGGCGCTCGACGGTCCCGGACCTCGAGGGATCGGCCATGAATGAGCGGAGAGACGTGGCGAGGCAGGGCCGGCGAGATGCAACCTGCTGCAGTACGGCACGCCGCTCGAGCCGGCCCCGCGTCACGCCCCGAGCGGTGGGGGGCGGCATGCGGATCAGGAGGAACGATGCTCGCCGCTCGGAACGTACGCCACGCGACATACCCTGCGGCGTCGGCCCAACCGTGTCGGATCCGATCGCGTAGCCGAGTTGGAGGAGCCATGAGCGACGGCATCGACCCGCGAGGTATCACGACCGTTCGCGGTACACGGTCCGGCGCACGACCCATCTCGCCTTCGACGACTCCTCGAAGCGTCCCGACACGATCTACGTCTTCGACGGGTCCGACGCTCTCGTGTGATGGTCCGAGCCGGATACGGCCAAGGTCGAGGAGCGACGGGGGGCCACGAGCCGGATCGCGACCGAGGTGTTGCTCGCCGTGTCCCCGCGCTCTCAATCAGGTGAACCCAATGAAGACTGAAGAGCAATGCAAGCCTCGATGCGAGCGTGGCGGACCTGACGTCGACCGCGCAAGAGCCCACCACGACGAGCTCGGCCACGCTCGAGACGTTCACGATGCAGCGCGTCGCGACGTTGAGCGACTACTACCCGGTCGGCGTCGCCGATCTGCCGGCGTTCCGCGGCTTGATCGACACGACCTGTCCGAATCGATCCGTTCGGGATCGGATAGCTACGTCGTGACCCGAGTTGGCGGCGAATGCCGGGTTCACGGATGACGAGGGAACGGATCTGTTCGAGCAGACCCGAAAGGCACGGACAGCGATCGAGGGAGCGGGCCACACGCCCAACCTCGTCGCTCTGTGCCAGCAGATGCCGAAGAGCTCGACCTCACGAGGGTCGGCGGTAGCACGGTCGACGACGGTCCGTTCCTGCTCGGCGGCGCTCCTCGGGGCACGTCGTTCTCCCCGTTGTGGGACATGGACGTCGTGGTCGGCCAGGGCATCACCGATCCCGTCGTGCTCGGTACGTCGGCGGTCGTGCTGTATCTCGGCTCGACCCGCTTCGACAGCGACGGCCTCACGAAGTTCGACACGAACGAGATCCGCTTCCGCCTCGAGGCTCCGTGCCTCCTCGTCGTTCGACAGGCGAACGGCGTGTACGTCGTGGCGGGGTCGTAGTGATCGGGCAGCTCTGTGCGATGACCGTCTCCTGGCATCGTCGGAGCCGCCCGATGTCGGGGCCCAACCCTTCAGCGGCGTGCGGGCGTCGTTGGAGCCTCGTCGCGGCCTCCGGCCGTGTTCGACGGTTCATCAAGCGCCGAGGCTCATCCCGCAACGCCCGCGAGGCCGGCCGTTCAGCCCCTCAGGGAGCGGCCGGCCTACGCGGCGCGTTCGATGACTCGTCAGGCCACGCGCAACGCAGATGCCTGGCCTGTCTACGCCTCTCGTCTAGTCGGAGCCGCCGATGGCACCGACGAAGAAGAAGAACCAGTCGCAGTTCGTGGGGGCACCCAACCCGTCCTTCGGCCCGCCGCCGGTGTCCAGTTCCTTGTCTGATTGACGGCCGACGACGTCCTCGCATTTCGCAAGCGCGACCTCGGGCACGTTCTCGCCCGCACCTTCCGGTGGGGCGGCGACGGCCACCTGCGGGATCAGCGTGACGACGCCGACGACGATCGCAAGCGCCAGACGTTTCATGCGAACCTCCTCACTCGAGGGGAAGTCGACACGCGGGCACGGCTGTTCTGGCCAGAAGATTCCCTGTGTCAGGTGCGGCGTTAGCCGACGTTCGCGTTGTTGTCGATGAAGTTCCAAACGAACGCCGGGGTGCCCTGGTCGTGCGACGGGAACAGCTTGACACACACCACGTCGTCGGCGTTCTTGTCCCAGCCTTGCCACCCTGCGACGACGAAGGCGTACAGCTCGTCGAGCGTATCGACCCCGGCCAGCGGAAGCAGGTCGGTCAGCGTCAGACCCTCCTCTGCTGCTGTTGCGATGAGCAGGTCCCACAGCGGATCTTCGCCGGGTGCGGGTGCCGGATCGCCGACGGAGCCGACGACCTCGTACGCCGTGAACCCGCTCGCCGCATGCGGGCACGAGCGCGGCGACGCGGCGGTAGCCGCGCCCGCGGTGACAACCATCAAGCAAAGACCGACAACAGCCGCGGCCACCCTACGGATAGGCACGTTCCAGACCTCCTCCTGCGGGCACACGGGGGTTGTCCTTCGAACCTACGCCTCGGCTGAACCTCGGGCAAGGGGCAGCCGACCTTGCGCCTGATCGGATCGACGCGTTGGTGGGTGAGGCCGAGGAACGCCGCTACGTCGCCCGTGCGGCAGAGCATCACGTCGTCGCCGCGCAGCAAGATGTCACGGACGCGGGACAGCTTGGGGCGGTTCTCGATCAGGCTCGCCGCCGCGTCGGCGTCACGTCGCCGCCAGTGGCCCGCGAGAACGCCGGCCTCGAGGAGTCCGGAGACGCGGCCGAGCTGCATCGAGTCGCGATGTCGCGGAGCGTTGGCGTATGCACGGGCTTCGGTTTCGATCCTGCGGACGAGGCGGTCGCGTGACACGGGCGCACGATCAGCCAGTGCCGCCCGCATGACTGAACGCGGCTGAATCCTGAAAGTTCTCTCACGTAGCAACGCTGGGCGTTTCGCGGCGATGCACGGGAGGGGAGATAGACGACGTTGCCGAGGTCTGGTTCTGAGAGGGGCTGCACATGAAGCGACAGCTACCCTCCCCCTTTCACGACGGCGTTCTCAGGACGAGTCACCTGCCTGAACGTCGTCGGAACGGGCGCAGCTCTACGCCACCTCGGCCAGAAGGTCACCAAGACCGAGGCCGCGCTGAAGGAGACCGCGCGATGATGTGGGCTCTCAGGCTGGAACGCATGGGCCTCCGCTGGCACTGGGCGGTCGAGGAGAAGGTCCCCGGCGACGGCTACACCATCGTGGCGGGTGGCTACGGCATCACGAGCGGCTCCGCTCTGCGAGCTGCTCGCCGCGCGGCTGCGCGTCACGCTTGGGCGGTCAATGGCTCGTGAGTACACGACGGCACCTTTCCGCTCCTTCGACCCCCGTCAACGGCCCGCAGGGCGACCCGAGCCTGGCCGAGGCGCACCTCACGCTCCCCGACGAGGATCCGCCGGGTGTCGGAGGCTGAGGACCCGAAACCGTAGAGGTCGTTCCCCCCACCGACCTGAAGGTCACGACGCCACCCGGCCTGATGCACGCGTTGCGGGACCCGGAGGGATGGTGGTCGTCTCGATCGCAGACCCCAGAAGCTGACGACTACGTCGTGACGTTCACTTCCGAGGAGCCCGACGTGGCAACACAGCGGCCGCACTCCGATCACCGCCTGGACTGAGGTGCCAGGCGGCTTCCGAGGTAGACAGGGGAACGCTCGCCCCGACCAGCGTTTCGTCGTCCGAGGTGACGGTATGGGTTCCGTGGTGGTGCTCGTCGGGACGGTCGCCTCGTGCCGCGCCTACATCGGTCACAGCCGGCACCCCGACTTGAACGCGCTCGGGGCGCTGGTATCTGTCGCCCGCCTGCTGCATGGTTGAGTGACCGTGGTAGTGACGGGCTTCACCGCAGCGCCGAGTTCACGATCAACCAAGCAAGAAGGGTGATCCCCCCGCGAGCAATCGAGCGGCACCGACGAGCTTCACCTGGCGAGCCTGCCTCCGCCTGTACGGGCCTCCGCGTGTACGGCCTTCGCCATGTCGGCTATCCGGATCTCCTCGGGGTCCGTTGGCCTGCCGCAGCATGAGAACGCCTGCGCCGGCCATCTCGCTCGGCGTCTCCGTGGGTGAATCAGCAAAGCGCACACCGTAGCCACGCCGATACCTTCTGATCCGTGGGTCGGTGGATGGAATCCACCCCGGCGCGCGTTCGGAGCTCACACCAGCGCTCACGCGCGCCTCGAGCGGCAGGCGGACCGCGTCATCGGGTTGCAGAAGCCGTGCGCTGGGTATCGCTGGCACGGTTACCCACCCCCGAGGAGGTTCCGATGTCGAAGTTCCTGCGCGCGATCCTGTTGGTCGTTCCGATCCTCCTGATCCAGGCGACCGCGGTCCTCGCCCAGACCTACCCTCCGTCGGTCGCGCCGACCGCTTCGGTCGCCGGAGCCGGCGGAGGTGTCCAGCAGGCGGGCGCCGGCGGCACCGCCTTCACCGGTGGACCCGGGCTCGGAACGGGCGCCCTCCTGATGGTCCTCTTGCTCGTGGCCGGCCTCGCAGCCCTGTTCGTCGGCTGGCGCCGGTCGCACGCCTGACGCACGAGTGACGCCCGAGCGAAGGACGCTCTTCTCGCACAGCGTCGCGAGCGGCGAGCCGACGGCGAGCGGCGTGGTCCTGTGGACCCGTGCCGCCGGCGACGCCGACGTCGATCTCGTCTGGGAGGTCGCCGACGACGAGGGCTTCCGGAACGTCGTCGCGAGCGGGACGGCGGCGGCGTCACCGACGCACGACGGATGCGTGCGGGTGATCGTCGACGGTCTCGACGCCGGGTCGACGTACCACTACCGGTTCTCAGCCGGCGACGACGTGTCCCCGACCGGCCGCACGCGCACGCTGCCGGTCGCGCCGGTCGAGCACGTTCGGTTCGCGATCTTCTCCTGCGCCAAGTACTCGGCCGGCTACTTCAACGCGCTCGGGCGGATCGCGGACCGCAACGACATCGACTTCGTCGTCTGCCTCGGCGACTACATCTACGAGTACGGGAACGACGACCCGGGCCTCGGCGCCGAGATCGGACGGGCGTTCGACCCCCCGCACCGGTGCTACGACCTCGCCGACTACCGCACCCGGTACGCCCAGTCGCGGAGCGACCCCGACATGCGCCGGATGCACGAGCGCCATCCGATCGTCGCGCTGCCCGACGACCACGAGTTCGCCGACAACACCTGGCGCGGAGGAGCGAAGAAGCACGACGACGCCCACGACGGCGACTGGCGGAAGCGGTTCCGAGAGGCGTTCCAAGCCTGGACCGAGTGGATCCCATCGCGGGTCGAGGCCGACGCCGACGAGATCAGGCTGTTCCGGCATCTCGAGCTCGGCGACCTCGCCGACCTGATCCTCCTCGACACGCGGACCCGGCGCGACCGGCAGGCACAGGGTCGCGAGGTCGAGGACGAGGACCGCACGTTGCTCGGGCGCGACCAGTTCGAGTGGCTCACGGACCGGCTCACCGGTTCCAGCGCGACGTGGCGACTGATCGGGCAGCAGGTCATGATCGCTCAGGTCGACAGCGATCTGCTTCCCGAAGACCTCGGCGATCCCCTGGGGGAGCTCGGCATCCTCACCGAGCGCGATCACGGGCCCGAGCCCGACCAGTGGGACGGCTATCCCGCGGAGCGACGTCGGCTCCTGCACGACGTCACCGATCACGGCGTGCGCGACGTCGTCTTCCTGAGCGGCGACGTGCACAGCGCGTGGGCGTGTGACCTCCGGCTCGACCCGCACGACGGCGACGACGCGATCGTCGCCGTGGAGTTCTGCACGACGAGCGTGACGTCGGAGAACCTCGACGACCACACGGGCTGGGGCTACCGGACCCGCTCGCCCGCGGTCGAGCGGGAGCTGATCGACGCGAACCCGCACATCCATTGGGCCGAGGTCGACAGCCACGGCTACATGCTCGTCGACGTGACGCCGGAGCGGGTCGAGACGCAGTGGCACTTCGTCGACACGCTCCTGCATCCGAGCGACGGCGTCCGCCTCGGTGGCGCCTGGCAGGTCCGTCGCGGAACCCACACGCTCGAGCCGGTCGAGCGTCCGTCGGACCGCTCGCCCGCGTCCATCGGCGGCGAGGGCCGTTCCCCATGGCCGACGTGAACGAGCACCGTCCGATCCGGTTGCCGGCCACGCTCCTCGGCATCGGCCTCGGCGGAGCGGTCGACGGGATCGTCCTTCATCAGCTCCTGCAGTGGCACCACCTGTTGACGTCGACGGGTCGCCATCCCGCCACGACGGTGGCCGGCCTCGAGGCCAACACGCTCGCCGACGGGCTCTTCCACGTCGTCGCGTACGCCTTCGTGATCGCCGGCGTCGCGATGCTGTGGTCACGGACGCGGCGTCCGATCGCGCAGACGTGGAGGAGCCTCGTCGGCTACGGCGCCGTCGGGTGGGGGCTCTTCAACCTGGTCGAGGGCGTGGTCGATCATCACCTCCTCGAGCTTCACCACGTGCGCGAGGTCGCGGATCCGCTGCCGTACGACCTCGCCTTCCTGGCGGTCGGCGCGACGCTCCTCCTCGCCGGATGGATGGTCGCGCGATCCGATCGGTCGACGCCGTCGCGGGCGAGGAGCTCCTCCACCGATCCGCCGAGGCGACCCTTGAAGCGTTGACACGCCGCGGACGCACCGCTAGATAAGGCGCGACGCCGACCGTCGGGAGTCCCTTCCGTGCCCCAGCTCCTGCTTCCCCCGAGCCGCGTACGTCTGTGGTGGGGTCTGGCGATCGCCGTGGTGGCTCCGCTGCTCGTGACGCCGGTGATCGCGCTGCCGGCGCTCCGCGACTACCCCTCGATGTACTACATCTTGATCATCGCCGTGGCGGCGGCGGTCGGTCGGCTGCTGGCCGGAGGCGTCGCGGTCGTCGTGTCCTCGGCGCTGTTCGGGTTCGAGTTCCTGTCGCCGCAGCGGTCGTTCGTGCTCGACCCGGGCTCGGTCGAGGTCTTCATCGGATTCTGCATCATCGCCGTCGCGCTCGCGCAGCTCATCGTCTCCGCCGACGCGGCGCGAACCCGGGCAGAGGCCACCATGGCGCGCGTGGATCTCGCTTCACGCGTCAGCGCGGCGCTCGGATCGTCGATCGACTACGACGAGACGATGCAGGCCGTCGGACGCGTGCTGATCCCGGACCTCGCCGACTGGTTCTCGGTGCACGTCCTCGACGAACGCACGGGTGCGGTGATCAACGCGCACGTCGACCACCTCGACCCCGACCGCGTCGCGTTCGCGAAGGACCTGTGGCGACGCCTGCCGCCTCCGTCGTTGGACGACCCGCAGGGCGTCGGGCACGTGATACGGACCCGACAGCCCGAGCTGACGCCCGAGGTGACCGACGAGATGATCGTCACCGCGCTCGAGCCGATCTACCCCGACCTCGTGCCGGCGTTCCTCGAGCTGCAGCTCCGCTCCGTGATGGTCGTGCCGATGATCGCGGGTGATCGCGTGATCGGCGCGCTCCAGCTCGTGTCGGCCGAGTCGGGTCGCCACTACACCGACGAGGACCTCGCCCTGGCGCAGGAGGTCGCGAGCCGCGCCGCCGTGGCGATCGAGAACGCGGCGTTGTATCGGAAGCGCGTCGAAGAGGTTCGAGCGCTCCAGCAACGGCTCCTCCCTCGATCGCTGCCGTCGATCCCGGGCGTCGAAGTCGCGGCGAGGTACCTCCCTGCGCAGGAGGACATGGTCGTCGGCGGTGACTTCTACGACCTGTTCGAGATGAACGACGGCAATTGGAAGGCCGTGATCGGCGACGTGTCCGGCAAAGGAGTCGACGCCGCCGCACTGATGGGGTTCGTCCGCTTCACGATGCGTGCGGTCAGCAGGGACGACACGCGACCGAGCGACGCCCTCCGCAAGCTGAACGGCGCGTTCCGCGATGAGATCGGCGACGAGACGACCTTCTGCACGGCCGCGGTCACGCGCATCCATCCGCACGACGGCGGCGCGCGGCTGACGATCGCGGTCGCCGGGCACCCGCTCCCCTACGCGATCCGCGCCGACGGAACCGTGGAGCCGGCGGGCCGGACAGGTGCCCTCCTCGGCTTCCTCGACGAGATCGACGTGACCGATTCGGTCCTCGACCTGCACCCGGGCGACTCGCTGCTCCTGCTCACCGACGGCGTCCTCGAATGCTCGCGCGATCCCGACTGGAGCGACGTGACGATCCCGGAGCTGCTCTCGCTCACGGCAGGGATGCGCCCGACGACGCTCGTCGACCTCGTGGAAGGCACGGTCGCACAGGTGGAGGACCGACGAGCCGACGACATCGCGCTGCTCGCGCTCCACCTGCCGGTCAGCGCCGCGTCGTCGCCACGATCCGATGTGCCGCGAGCGCTCGTCGTGGACGACGAGCTGCGGTTGGTCGACGGGAACGCGACGGCACTCGCGGACCTCGGCTACAGCCGCGAGGAGCTGCCCGCGCTCTCGGCGCGCGATCTCGTGATCGAGCCAGCGAACCTCGACGCCGAACGCGAGCGCTTCGCCGAGGAGGGCCGATGGAGCGGAACGGTGACGCTCCGTCGGCGCGACGGCATGCCGGTCACGTACGGCGTGGCCACATCGTCCCTCCGAACCTCAGAACGTGTGATCCACCTGGCGCGATTGACGCCCGAACCGGTCTCGACGTCCAGCTGACGCATCTGCCGCCCGCTGTGACGTGCGGCTCCGGCCTTCCGCACGACCTGCCGATACCCTGGATGCATGACCCCCCGAGGAGGAACGATGCGCACCGCTGTCCGCTCGATCGCTCTCGCTTGCCTCGTCGCGCTCGCGGCAGTCGCGTGTGACGGCGCCGATCGATCGGGACCGAGAGATGCCCTCGGCGCCGGCGGAGGGATCGCGCCCGAGGCGATCCTGCGCCAGGCGTCGACCGACCTCGCCGAGCGGACGGTCACGGCGCGGTTCGCGATGACCACCTCGGGAGGCGGCGAGCGCTTCGAGATGACGGGCGACCTGGTGCTCGATCCGGCACACGAGCAGGCGCGGATGTCGCTCGAGGCCGAAGGGATCCCCGGGATGGGCGACATCACGACGGACCTCATCCTCGACGGGACGGCCGTGTACGTCCGCGGAGCGGTGCTTCCCGACGCCGGCTGGATCAAGGTCGACGCCGATCATGACGGGATGCAGGCCGCGCTGGGCGGCGCCCACGGGATGGACCCCTCGGCGTTCCTCGACCTTCTGCGCGGCGCCGCGGGCGTCGAGGTCGTCGGGACCGAAGACGTGCGCGGCCACGCCACGACGCACTTCTCCGGCACGATCGATCCGGTCCGGCTGATCTCGTCGGCGCCGCCGAGCGACGAGCGCGACGCCGCCCTCGAGACGATCGGAAGGCTCGGTGATGGGTTCGGCGACGTCGACATCACGTTCGACGCGTGGGTCGACGACGCCGGTGTCCCATGGCGGCTCGCGCTCGCGTTCGCGAGCACCGGCGTGGACGCGGGGATGCAGGTCACGTTCGACGTCCTCCAGCTCGGCGGCGACGTTCGGATCGAGATCCCGTCGGGGGACGACGTCACCGACCTCGGGAGCCTCGCCCTGCCGTCGGCGGCCTGACCGTCGTCAGACTTCGCGGATCGAGGGCAGCAGCCGTTCGAGGGCGTTCTCGCGGCGAGCGTGGTCCTGGGCGACGACGGTGACGTGCCCGATCTTGCGGCCGGGGCGGGGTTGCTTGCCGTACAGGTGCAGGTGAGCGCCCGGCACGGCGAGGACGTCCTCACGCGAAGGCGCGGCGCCGATCAGGTTCACCATCCCGCTCGATCCCCGGGGCGAGGCGTCGCCCAGCGGCAACCCGCACACGGCGCGCAGATGCTGTTCGAACTGGCTGGTGACCGCGCCCTCGGTCGTCCAGTGGCCGGAGTTGTGCACGCGCGGCGCCATCTCGTTGCCGAGGAGTCCGCCGTCGACGTCGAACAGCTCGATCGCGAGGACGCCCACGTATCCGAGGCGCTCGAGCACCGCCCGCGCATGGCCTTCCGCCGCTGCGCGCGTCGCCTCGTCGACATCGGCGGGAGCCCGGCTGACGCGCAGGATCCCGTCGCGGTGCTCGTTCTCGACGAGGGGGTACGCGGCGACCGCGCCGTCGACGCCGCGCGCCGCGACGACCGAGAGCTCGCGGCGGAACGGCACGAACCGCTCGAGGATCGACGGCTGCTCTCCGACCGCGCGCCAGGCGTCGTCGGCGCGGAGCGCATCGCGCAGCACCGCCTGCCCCTTGCCGTCGTAGCCGAGCCGACGCGTCTTCAGCACGGCAGGGAGCCCGACGTCGTCGATCGCGGCGCGCAGCGACTCCAGGTCGTGCACCGCCGCGAACGGCGGCACCGGCAGCCCCACCGCCTCGAACAGCGTCTTCTCCGCGAGGCGGTCCTGAGCCGCCGCGAGCGCCTCGGGTCCGGGTCGCACCGGCACGCGGTCGGCGAGGAACGACGCGGCCTCGACCGGGACGTTCTCGAACTCGTACGTGGCCACGTCCGACGCGCGCGCGAGTCGTTCGAGGGACCCGAGATCCCCGTAGCCACCGACGATCGCGGGCGCGACCTGGGCCGCGGGCGAGGTCTCGGCCGGGTCGAGCGTCGTCACGGCGATCCCGAGGGGATGGGCCGCGAGGGCGAGCATGCGTCCGAGCTGGCCGCCGCCGACGATGCCGACACGCATCGCGTCAGTCGCGGGACGGGTCCGGGTCCGCCAGCACCTGCTCGGATCGCGTCGCGCGGAACGCGATCAGCCGGTCACGCACACCCTCGTCGCTCAGGGCGACGACGGCGGTCGCGAGCAACGCCGCGTTGACGGCGCCGCTTCGCCCGATCGCGAGCGTTCCGACCGGGATCCCCGCCGGCATCTGGGCGATCGACAGCAGCGAGTCCATCCCGTGCAACGCCTTGGACTCGATCGGCACGCCGAACACGGGCAGATGCGTGTGCGCGGCCGTCATGCCGGGGAGGTGCGCAGCGCCGCCGGCGCCGGCGACGATCACCCGCAGGCCCCGCTCGGCGGCTCCCTTCGCGTACTCGGCCATCAGGTCGGGCGTCCGATGCGCCGAGACGATCCGTGTCTCGTACACGACGCCGACCTCGTCGAGCGTCTCGCAGGCATGCCGCATCGTGTCCCAGTCCGACCGGGAACCCATGATCACGCCGACGAGCGGTTCGGCCACGCGCGGGAGTCTAGCCGTCGGCGTCGGCGCCCCGGCCGTCGTCGAGCGGACCGTCGTCGAGCGGACCGTCGTCGGGCGGACCGTCGTCGCGCGGACCGTCGTCGCGCGGACCGTCGTCGCGCGGACCGTCGTCGTCGGGCGCGACGTTCGGAACCTCGACGTCGACGCGCCGACGTCGCTCCCGGCCCAGGTTCCCGACGAGCACGGCGACCACCGTGACGAGATACAGCTGACCCGTGACGGCTTCGGTCACCGCCATGATCCGGATCGGGTCCGTGCGCGGGGAGATGTCTCCGAAGCCGACCGTCGTGAGCGTCGCGAAGCTGAAGTACGTCTGATCGAGCGGCGAGCCGTCCCCGTCGAACCGCTCGGTGCCGTCGAAGGCCGCGCCCGGGTCGATCGCGCCGACGACGCCGTACGCCCCGGCGAACGCGAGGGCCACGAGCAGGTACGCGCAGAGCGCCGCCGCGATCGTCGTCGTGCTCACGACAGGATGGGCCCAGACGCGCCGGGCGATCGCGCCCAGGACGCCGACGGCGAGGATCACGCTGGCGCCCGACGCCACGATCCTGTCGGCCCGTGACCCGTACTCGAAGGGCAGCGACAGCACGCCGGCGATGGCGACCAGGACGAGCGCGGCGACGATCTCTCGCCGTGACGCGGCCGACGTCCACAAGGCGAACAGCAGCGCAACACCGATCGTGAGGGAACGCAGCAGACTCCCGACCGTGCCGATCGACAGGCTCGAGACGAGCAGCGCGGCGACGATCAGCAGGAGCAGCACGCCGTAGCTGTCACGCTCGCGGACCCGCTCGCGGAGCGACATCCCCGCGTGCGGTCGCGGAACAGGCGCCGGAACCCGTCTCATCCCCGAGCAGGGTGCGCGGCGCGACGCGACGCCGCAACGTCGGTCGACGCGAGCGCACCGAAGGCGTCCCGCCACGGCGCCGGCGGTTCGCCGTCCACGACGATCCGCTCGGCGCCGAGCCACCCGGCGAGCTCGCCGACGGCCTTGGCGGCTCGCGTCCCGCCGTCGGGGGTCGCGCCGGGCTCCGCGTGGATGCCGAGCAGATGGAGCGCATGCGCGCGACGATCGAACCGCGGATCGACGCGTCCGATCAGGCGGTCGCCGTCGAGGATCGGGAGCACGAAGTAGCCCCACCGCCGCTTCGCCTTCGGCACGTAGATCTCGAGGCGGAACTCGAAGCCGAACAGCGCCTGCGTCCGGTCGCGATCCGAGATCAGGTCGTCGAACGGCGACAGCACGACCGTGCGCCCGCGGAACGATCCTTCGAGGAGGTCCGCGTGCGCGAGCCATTCGCCCGCCAGTCCGTCGATGCGGACGGGGACGGCGACGCCGGACCGTCGCATCCGACGCATCGCGGCGTCGCGCCCGGGCACGTGGCCGTCGAAGAGCCAACCGATCCTCGCCGGCGCCGCGACGCCGTGCGCGCGGAGCTGGCGCTCCACGACGCGATCGGCGACCTCGGCCGACGAGAGCGGCGGCACGTCCGGAAGGCGCCGCTCGGCCACGTCCCAGAGCCGCTGCTGCCCGTCACGGCCGACGATCATCACCTCCCCCTTGCTCCAGAGGAGGTCCAGCATCATCGCGACGTGGCGCGGGCGGCCGTCGTTCCATCCGCCGGTCGCCCACCGCACCGACGTGCGGTCCTCGAGATCGCGGGCGCGGAGCGGACCGCGCGCGCGGAGCTCCCGCAGCACGTACCGACGGAACGCCGCGTTGTCGCGGAGCCACTCGGCCTCGTAGCGGCGCCGCGCGGAGCTTCCGTACGACCCGCCGAGGGGATACCGGCGCATCGAAACCCGGTGCAGCGGCAGGTCCTCCGTGGGCACGACGTGCACCCAGTACTCGAACAGCTCACGCTCGGTCCAGAGGAGACGCTCGAGCTCCTCGACGCGGAACCGCCTCCCGAGGCGGCTGAACAGCACGAGGTGATCCGTTCGCGCGACCACGGCCGTCGGATCGAGCTGCACCATGCCGAGCCCACGCACCACGTCGACGATCGAGCCCGGACGCGGTCGAGCGAGGAGCTGCCCGCGGATCGCGGCGCGACGGGCGTCGCGACGAGAGATGGAGCGGGCGAGACCCGTCATGCCGCAGACGCGTGCGCCACGCCGGCGAACGAACGACCTCGGACCGCTGCGACGATCGCGCACGCGAGGCCCGCGAGTCCGAGGACCGTCGCGGTGACGACGTACCTCGCGCCGAGATCGTCGGCCGCCACCCGGGCCGAGGCCTCGGCCACCGAACGTCCGACGCCCTCGCCGAGGAACGACCCGACGACCGACCCGACGCCGAGCGATGCGATCCAGCCGAGCGCGAGCGTGAGCGCCGACCCGAGGCCGATCGCCGCCGCGGTCTTCCACCGGTCACGTCCGAGGGCGACCGCCGCCGCCGCCAGCAGCACCGTGACCGCGGCGAGCAGGATCGCGGAACGATCCACCTGCCGGTACACCGTGCGCGCCGTCGCGATGCGATCGTCGCGGATCACGACCACGGTTGCTCGATCGTCCGCGAACGGGCGTCCGAGCGCGGCCTCGATCACGGCTCCGGCCTCCTCGGGCGACGGCGGCGCCGAAAGTTCCGGAACGTCGCCCGGCAGGGTGAGCACGGGCGCGAGCGGCTCCTCGACCGCGTCGAGCACGAGGGCGAGCACCGGACGGAGGTCGAGCCGGACCTGCGAGCCCTCGTCGGCTTCGAGCGCCGCGATCATCCGCGCGTGCAGCCCTCGGTTCGCGTCGACCCAGACGGCCTCGAACGCGTCCGTCGCGAGCGCGCGATCGGCCGCCGCGCGCACGAGAGGTTCGGCCCGGCGCCGGACCCGGCCCTGCGCGTCGACGGCATCGAGCACGACGACGGAGATCTCGGCTCCGAGCGTCCGGCGGACCTCGTCATCGTCGGCGAGCGAACCGGAGAGCGCGGCCCATCCGTCGGTGCTGAGGAGCCGCTGCTTCGTCCACAGCCCTGCCACGGCGAAGGGCGCGAGGAGGCAGACCAGCACCACGAGCACCCCGGCCGCCGCCCGCCTCGCCATCGGAACCGGACCTTACCCCGCAACGCGCGCCGGACGTCGGCCGACCGGACCCGGCACCTCGGTGGCCCGCGGGCCTCCGAACCCCGGGCGCGGTCGGAAGCGTTACCGCGTGATGGCGTTGGCGAGCGATTCGAAGTTGTCGACGTACCGCCGGGCGTCGTCGTCGCTCATCACGATCGACGTCGTCCAGCTCTCCCACTTCGAGCCCGGCGACTTGAAGACGCCACGGTTCAGCTGCCACAGCCAGGCGAGCTGGGGGACGCGGTCGTCGATCGCCCACAGGTCACGGTACTCGTGGATCGGCGTGGGGCTCCAATCGATCGACCCCTTCGCCGAGAGCGTCTTCATCGACGCGGGGAGCCGGTACTTCTCGATCACGTCGTCGCACCGGTGCAGGATCGTGTTCAGCTCGTCGAGCCGCGCGTACGCGTCCTTCGTGAGCACCTCGGTGAGGTTCACCTTCGCCGCGGCCATCGTGAGCGGGTTGCCGTTGAACGTGCCGACCTGCTCGATCTCGCCGTCGATCACGGGCTGCATCGCCTCGTGCGTGCCGCCGATCGCGCCGCAGGGCAGTCCGCCGCCGAGCGCCTTCGCGTACGCGACGAGGTCGGGCTGCACGCCGAACGCTTCGATCGCGCCGCCCCACGCCGTCGTGAACCCGGTCTTCACCTCGTCGTATGCGAACAGCGCCCCGTTCGCGTGACAGATGTCCTTCAGGCGCTGGAGGTAGCCGGGGTCGGGCAGCACGACACCGCAGTTCGTCATGACCGGCTCGATGATCATGCCGGCGATCTCGCCCGGGTGCTCGGCGAACACGCGCTCGAGGGCGTCGGCGTCGTTGAACGGCACGTTGACGACCGTCTCGACGGCGCCACGGATCAGCCCCTTGCTCTGCGGAACGGAGTTCGGATGATCCCTGGGGCCGGCGTCGGCTTCGGCGGGGAACACGCTCACCATCAGCGCGTCGTGGTGGCCGTGGTAGGTCCCCTCGACCTTCACGATCAGGTCGCGGCCCGTCGAGCCACGCATGATGCGGACCGCGTCGAGCGTCGCTTCGGTGCCGGAGTTCCCGAACCGCCAGTACGGGAGGCCGGTCCGCTCCGAGAGCTGCTCGGCGACGATCAGCGCGTCCTCGGTCGGCTGCGCGAAGTGCGTGCCGAGCTCGACGCGCCGCTGCACGGCCTCGACGATCTTCGGATGGGCGTGGCCCATCACCATGACGCCGTAGCCGTTGTGGTAGTCGACGTACTCGTTGCCGTCGATGTCCCAGACGCGCGATCCCTTGCCGTGGCTCACGTAGATCGGATGCGGCGGCCACGTCTGCCACGACGACGAGACGCCGCCCGGCAGGTGCGACTTCGCCTCTTCGCGGTAGGCGAGGCTGCGTGCGTGCTTCTCGTCGAGCGCGGCGGTCTCGCGCTTCGTCAGCTCCTCGACGAGATCGATGTCGATCTGGATCGTGTCCGTTGCTGCCATGGGGCTCCTCCTGGGGGGCTCCTCCTCGCGGGATGCGGCCAGCCTAGCCCGCGAGCATCGAGGCGAGCTCCTCGAAGTTCGTGACGTACCGCTGCGCGTCGTCCTCGGAATGCGTGATCGCGGTGGTCCACGTCTCCTGCTTCGTCCACGGCGACTTGAACACGCCGCGGTTCTGCTGGACGAGCCACGCGAGATAGGTGATCCGCTCGTCGATGCCGACCGCGTCGCGGTACTCCTTCACCTTCGTCGCGCTGTAGATCACGGAGCCCTTCGCGCCGACACCGGTCACGTACGCCGGCAGGTGGTGCTTCTCGATCGTCGCCGTGCAGCCGTCGGACAGGATCTTGTGGATCCCGTTCAGGTGGTCGTACACGTCGGGCGTCATGACCTCCGTGAGCGCCACACGGCTCGCCGCCATCGTGAGCGGGTTGCCGTTGTAGGTGCCGGCCATGTCGTACACGCCGTCGATCACCTGTTGGTACAGCTCTTGGGTCGCCCCGATCGCGCCGCACGGCAGCCCGCCGCCGATCGCCTTGGCCAGGCAGATGATGTCGGGCACGACGCCGAAGACCTCGCCGGCACCGCCGTAGGCGAGCGTGGCGCCGGTCTTCACCTCGTCGTAGGCGAGGTCGGCGC
>DATHTO010000022.1:0-2429 GCA_035463115.1 Actinomycetota bacterium
CGGTGATCGTGCATCCGAAGCGCGCGGCCGAAGCGCTCCAGTGGATCGTCCGCGAGATGGAGATGCGTTACGAGATGCTCGCGACGGTCGGCGTCCGCGACATCGACGGCTACGAGGCGGGCCTCGCGAACGGCACGCTCCGCATCCCGATCGGGCACGAGGACGACTACGACCACATGCCGTTCATCGTCGTCGTGATCGACGAGCTCGCCGACCTGATGATGGTGGCGCCGCGCGACGTCGAGGACGCGATCTGCCGGATCGCGCAGATGGCGCGGGCGGTCGGCATCCATCTCGTCGTCGCGACCCAGCGTCCGAGCGTCGACGTCGTCACCGGACTGATCAAGGCGAACATCCCGAGCCGGATCGCGCTGATGACGTCGTCGCAGGCCGACAGCCGCGTCGTCCTCGACATGAACGGCGCCGAGAAGCTCGTCGGCCACGGCGACATGCTCTTCGCGCCGGCGAACGCGTCGAAGCCGGTTCGCCTCCAGGGCGCCTGGGTCACCGAGGAGGAGATCCGCGGCGTGTCGGCGTTCATCCGCGACCAGCGCGACGTCGTCTACGAGCAGAGCGTCGAGGGGCTCGGCCTCCCGCCGACGGAGAGCTCGTCGGGCGGAGGGCTCGGTCTCGGAGACGACGACGATCTGCTGCAGCAGGCGGCCGAGCTCGTCGTGCGCTCGCAGCTCGGCTCGACGTCGATGCTCCAGCGCAAGCTCAAGGTCGGCTTCGCCCGAGCCGGCCGCCTGATGGATCTGCTCGAGGAGCAGGGCATCGTCGGCCCGGGTCAGGGGTCGAAGGCGCGCGACGTGCTCGTCACGCCCGAGGAGTGGGAAGAGCGCCGCAGCGCCTAGACGGCTACAGGGCGCCGCAGCGACGAGCCACCTGGAACAGCGTGTCCGCGTGCTGCTGCGGGTCGATCGCGTAACGACCGCTCAGACCCACCTGACCCTGCCAGTACCGGTAGACGTCCTCGTTCGACCATCCGCGCGCGATCGCGCTCTTGTAGCTGCGGACCATCTCCGAGCCCGGCCACACCGCGTCGGGCGCGACGAGGAACCCGCCGCGGTCCGAGTCGATCGCGAGCCAGAAGGCGCCGATCAGCCCCCACGAGTCGTCGTCGAGGTAGCCGGAGACGAGGAGGAACCGGACGGGCCCTTCCGAGAGCGCTTCGGACGCCGCGATCGGCTCCCGGAGCGACGACAGTGGGGACGTGGCTGCTGCTCGCATGTGTCGTGGCTCCATCGCTCGTCGTGGCCTCCCTGCGGCAAAGATAGTCCCCCGCCCCGTCGCGCACAGCGGGCGGAGGACTACTTCATCGGCCCCGTCGGACCTAAGCCCGGCGCCGTGCGTCAGCGATCGTCGGCCAGGCGGGCGAACATCAGGTGGTCGCGCCACGCGCCGTTGATCTTCAGGTAGCGGCGCGCGTAGCCCTCCTCCGTGAAGCCGAGCGAGCGCAGGAGCGAGATCGAGCGGTCGTTCCCGGGCTGCACGTTCGCCTGCACGCGGTGGAGCTTGAGCGCGCCGAACGCGTGGCGGACCGTCAGCTGCACGCCCTCACGCAGGAGCCCCTGCCCCTCGTGCGGGACGAACGCGTAGTAGCCGACGTACGCGTTGCGGAACGGCCCGTGGAAGATCTGCGAGAGGTTCGTCACGCCGACGATCGCACCGTCGGCGTTGCGGCAGACGAGGAAGCGCTGCTGATCGGGCCGGTCGGCGGTGTCGACCATGGCGGCGAAGGCCTGGTCGTCGGCCGGAGGGGACACCCAGGGCCGGTGGAGCCGGCGGCTCCGCGCGACGGCCGCGAGGAAGGCGTCGCGATCATCGATGCGCGGGTGACGGAGATGCGCGCGCCGCCCGCGACGGACGGCGTCGGGCGCGATCATCCGTGGGCGGTGCCGGCGGCGCGGGCGCGCGCGTCCGCGATCACGCGCTCGGCGCTCGACCGGTCCTCGAAGCCGCCGGTCGAGACCTTCTTCCCTTCGAGGTCCTTGTAGACCTGGAAGAAGTGCTCGATCTCGTTCTGCAGGCTCATCGGGAAGGCGTTCAGCTCCTCCATGTGACCCCACGACGGATCCCTCGGCGGGACGCAGATGATCTTCTCGTCCTCGCCCTTCTCGTCCTCCATCCGGAACAACCCGATCGCGCGGACGCGGATCCGGCACCCCGGGAACGTCGGTTCCCCCATGAAGACGAGCGCGTCGAGCGGATCGCCGTCGCCGCCGAGCGTTCCCTCGATGAAGCCGTAGTCGGCCGGGTACTGCATCGAGGTGAACAGCATGCGGTCGAGGAAGATCTCGCCGGTCTCGTGGTCCATCTCGTACTTGTTCCGCGATCCCTTCGGGATCTCGACGACGACGCGGAGCTCCTCGGGGTCCATGGGCCGAGTGTCGCAGGTCACGTCGGTCGGTTCACCTCGGTCGGCTCAC
>DATHTO010000023.1:0-20515 GCA_035463115.1 Actinomycetota bacterium
ACGTCGCCCGGAACGACCTCGCCGCCTCCGCCGGACGACGGCTCGGGGACCAACCAGGGAGGCGACACGATCGTCCTGCTCGACGTCTTCACCGTGAACGGCGTGCAGCGGGCCCAGGTCGAGGTGAACGGTCAGGTGTACGACGTCGCGGTGGGTGACACCTTCGGGCCGAACGGACGGTACCGCCTGCGGTCGATCGTGGGGAACTGCGCGACGTTCGTGCGCGGCGACCAGGCGTTCACGCTCTGCACCAGCGACAACAAGTAGGCGTCGGTCCCGGCGGTCCGCCCACGGGGGGAGCGGTCGCCGGTCGCGAGGGCGGTCCCGCGAGGGGCCGCCCTCGCTCTCTCCGTTCCCCGACCGGGCGGTCTCGGCCTGTCCCTATGATGTGCGGCATGCTCCGGCTCCTCACCGCAGGTGAATCGCACGGTCAGGGTCTCGTCGCCGTGCTCGAGGGCTTGCCGGCGGGGGTGCCGTTCCGGTCCGAGGACGTCGCGGACGAGCTCGCGCGACGCCGGAAGGGCTACGGACGCGGCGGCCGGCAGCGCCTCGAAGGGGATCGGTTCGAGGTGATGGCCGGCGTCCGCCACGGGCGGACGCTCGGCGCGCCGATCGCCGTGACGATCCCGAACGTCGAGTGGCCCGAGAAGTACCGGGAGCTCATGGGCGCCGAGGGGGAGATGGATCCGAAAGACCGCCTCACCCGCCCCCGCCCCGGCCACGCCGACCTCGCCGGCGCCATGAAGTACGGCTTCGACGACGTCCGGAACGTCCTCGAGCGAGCGAGCGCACGCGAGACGGCCGCCCGCGTCGC
Organism: Actinomycetota bacterium; assembly: GCA_035463115.1. Lineage (GTDB taxonomy): Bacteria > Actinomycetota > UBA4738 > UBA4738 > HRBIN12 > BPGL01. The sequence goes on from DATHTO010000023.1 coordinate 815, forward strand.
CGCGGGCGCGTTCTGCCGGTCGTTCCTGCGGGAGCTCGGCGTCGAGGTCCTCTCGCACGTCGTGCAGATCGGTTCGGTGAAGGCGTCGCGCTCGATGCGCACGCCGACGCCCGACGATCTGCCGACGATCGACGCATCGCCCGTCCGGTGCGCCGACCCCGACGTCTCGGGGCGGATGGTCGCCGAGATCGACGCGGTGCGGAAGTCCCGCGACACGCTCGGCGGCGTCTTCGAGGTCCTCGCGTACGGGGTTCCGATCGGGCTGGGGAGCCACGTCCACTGGGACCGCAAGCTCGACGCCCGACTCGCGGCGGCCCTGATGTCGATCCAATCGGTCAAGGGCGTCGAGATCGGCGACGGGTTCGCCACCGCGGGACGGCCGGGCTCGAAGGCCCACGACGAGATCGTGCTGACGGGCGGCCGGATCGGCCGCCGCACGGCGCGCGCCGGCGGCATCGAAGGCGGAACCTCGACCGGCCAGCCGATCCGGGCCCGCGCCGCGATGAAGCCGTTCTCGACCGTGCCGGCGGCGCTCGCGACCGTCGACATCGTCACCGGCGAGCCCGCCGTGGCGATCAAGCAGCGCACCGACGTGTGCGCGGTCCCGGCGGGCGGCGTCGTCGGCGAGGCCGTCGTCGCGTTCGTCCTCGCCGACGCCGTGCTCGAGAAGTTCGGCGGGGACTCCGTCGCCGAGACCCGTCGGAACCTCGATAGCTACCTGGAGACGTTGCCGTGATCGTGTACCTGGTCGGCATGCCCGGCTCGGGGAAGTCCACCGTCGGCGAGGAGCTCGCCGGACGGCTCGGCGTTCCGTTCGTGGATCTCGACGTCGAGATCGAACGACGCGAGGGTCGCACGATCGCGGAGATCTTCCAGGTCGACGGCGAGCCCGCGTTCCGCGCCCTCGAGGCGAAGGAGCTCGTCCGCGCGGCGGCGCAGGATCCGTCGGTCGTGGCCTGCGGTGGCGGCGTCGTCCTCGAGCCGGCGAACCGGATCGCGCTGCGCAACACGGGGACGTGCGTGTTCCTCAGCGTGCCGCTCGAGGTCCTCCGCGAGCGCGTGCGCCCGTCGGAGGACCGGCCGCTGATCCGTCAGTCGGGCGACCTCGAGGAGCTCCTGACCCTGCGGGAACCGCTCTACCGCGAGTTCGCGGGGCACGTCGTCGACGGCAGCGGCGACCCCGGTTCGGTGGCGGACGCGATCGTCGAGGAGCTCCGTTGGAGCGCGTGACGGTTCCGGTGCCGGGACGGACGTACGACGTCGTCGTGGGCACCGACCTCCTCGGCGACGTCGCCTCGCTGCTGCCCGACCTGCCGAAGGCCGCATCGGCCTTCGTCGTGATCGACAGCGCGCTGGACGACGCGGTCTTCCAGCGCTTGCGGCAGGGTCTCGCGTCCCGTGCCTGGCACGTCGTGCCGCTCGCCGTTCCGGCGGGCGAAGACGCGAAGACCCTGCGGGTGTACGAGACGCTCCTGCACCAGCTCGCGACCCAAGAGGCCCATCGCGACGACGTCGTCGTGGCGCTCGGCGGAGGTTCCGTGGGCGATCTCGCGGGATTCGTGGCGTCGACGTACATGCGCGGCATGCCCGTCGTGCAGGTGCCGACGACCCTCACCGGTCAGGTCGACTCCGCGATCGGCGGCAAGACCGCGGTGAACCTGCCCGAGGGCAAGAACCTGGTCGGCACGTTCCACCAGCCGGTCGCGGTGATCGCCGACGTCACGACCCTGGCGACGCTGCCCGATCGCCACTTCCGCACCGGTCTCGCCGAGGTCGCGAAGTACGGGCTCACGCTCGACCTCGAGCTCCTGGCCCGGCTCGAGGAGGATCCGGGTCCCGTCCTCGCGCGCGAGCCCGGGGCGCTCGAGCCGCTCGTCGCCCGCTGCGCCGCCGCGAAGGCGCGCACGGTCGCGGCGGACGAGCGCGACACCGGCGCGCGGCTGATCCTCAACTACGGTCACACGCTCGGGCACGCGATCGAGCGGCTCGACGCGTTCGCGGGCCGCACGCACGGGGAGGCGATCGCGATCGGCATGGTGTTCGCCGGGCGCCTCGCCGAGGCGCGTGGCATCGCGGAGCCCGGTCTCACGGCGCGCACCCAGCGCCTCCTGAAGGCCCTCGGCCTCGAGACCGACGGGCCGCTCCCGCCGGTCCGCGAGGTGCTCGACGCGTTCCGGATGGACAAGAAGTTCCGCGGCACGGTGCGCTTCGTCTTGCTCGAGGACGTCGGGCGCCCCATCGTGGTGGACGACGTGGCGACCGACGATGTCCGTGCCGTGCTGGTCGAGATGGGAGCCGCCGCGTGAACCTGCTCTACCTGTTCGGGCCGAACCTCGGAGCGCTCGGGCGACGCGAGCCCGAGGTCTACGGCTCGCAGACGCTCCCGCAGATCATGGAAGAGGTCGAACGGCGCGCGGCCGAGCTCGGACATTCGCTCCGCTGGCGCCAGTCGGATCACGAGGGCGAGCTGATCGGATGGCTGCTGTCGGCCTCCGACGAAGGCGTCGAGGCCGTCGTGATGAACCCCGGCGCGCTCGGCCACACCTCGTACGCCCTGCGCGACGCCGTCGAAGCGAGCGGCGTGCCGGTGCTCGAGGTCCACATGTCGAACGTGCATGCCCGCGAGGCGTTCCGACGCCGGTCCGTCACCGCGGAAGCATGCCGTGGCTCGATCATCGGCCTCGGGGCCGGTGCCTATCATCTCGCGTTGGAGGCGATGCCGTGGATCACCCGCTGAGGAGGAGCGCCCTCGCCGCACGACTCGACGACCTCGGCGTCGACGGCGTGCTCGTGACCGCGCTCCCGAACGTCCGTTACCTGACCGGCTTCACCGGCTCGAACGCAGCCGCGCTCGTCGCGCGCGACGGCGCCGTGTTCTTCACCGACGGCCGGTACATCGAGCAGTCGCGCCACGAGGTGCCCGACGTCGACCGCGTCGTCGCCAGGGAGGGTCTCGAGCGCGAGATCGCCTCGCATGCGTCGCGCCTCGGCGTCGCGCGCCTCGGCTTCGAGGCCGCGGCGACGACCGTCGCGCGGCACCGACGCATCGCCGAGGCGCTCGACGACGTGGAGCTCGTCGCGCTCGACGATGCCGTCGAGCATCACCGGCGTGCGAAGGACCCCGAGGAGCTCGAGGCGCTCCGCAGCGCCCAGGCCGTCACCGACGAAGCGTTCGAGGAGATCCTCGACGCGATCGAGGTCGGCATGTCGGAGCAGCAGCTCGCCGCGCTCCTCGAGGCGGCCCTCCGTCGCGACGGCGCTCACGGCCTCGCCTTCGATCCGATCGTCGCGTTCGGCGAGTGCGCCGCCGAACCCCATCACGCGCCCGGTCATCGTCTGCTCGAGGAGGGCGACGTGGTCAAGCTCGACTTCGGCGCCCGGTGGGACGGCTACCACGCCGACATGACCCGGACGATCGCGTTCGGATCGCCCGCCTCCGAGCTCCGGAAGATCCACGACGTGGTCCGCGAGGCGCAGCAGGCCGGCATCGACGCGGCGCGTGCGGGCGTCACGACCGGCGAGATCGATGCCGCCGCTCGGCGCGTGATCGCCGACGCCGGGTACGGCGACCGGTTCACCCACGGGCTCGGCCACGGCGTCGGGCTCGAGATCCACGAGGCTCCGTGGCTCAAGCCGAACGGCACCGACGAGCTCCCGGTCGGCGCGGTCGTCACGATCGAGCCGGGCGTCTACGTTCCGGGGCTCGGCGGGGTCCGCGTCGAGGACATGATCGAGGTGACGGACGAGGGATGCCGCGTCCTGGGAAGCTCCACGCGTGAGCTGATCGAGCTGTGAGAAGGAGCGAGAAGCAGGCGTGAGCGTTTCCACGAACGACTTCAAGAACGGCATGACGCTGGACCTCGACGGGACGCTGTTCCAGGTCGTGGAGTTCCAGCACGTGAAGCCGGGGAAGGGCGGCGCGTTCGTCCGCACGAAGCTCCGCAACGTGCGGTCCGGTGCCGTGATCGAGCGCACGTTCAACGCCGGTGTGAAGGTCGGGCTGGCGATCGTCGAGCGCAAGCCGATGCAGTACCTCTATCCCGACGGCGATGCGTTCGTGTTCATGGACCTCGGAACCTTCGAGCAGGTCCACGTGCCGTCGGAGGTCCTCGGAAGCGCCGGCAGCTACCTCACCGAGGGGAGCGAGGCGCAGGTGGCGATGCACGAGGGCGTGCCGATCTCGGTCGATCTGCCCGCGTCGATCGTCCTCACGGTCACCACCACCGATCCGGGCGTGAAGGGTGACACGCGGACCGGCGCGCTGAAGCCGGCGACGCTCGAAACGGGGGTCGTCGTGAACGTTCCGCTCTTCGTCGAGGAGGGCGAGCGGGTCAAGGTCGACACGCGCAGCGGCGAGTACATCGAGCGCGTGAAGGCGTGAGCTCGCGCCGCGAGGCTCGTCGCGCGGCGATCGACGTGCTCTACCAGTCCGACGTGACGGGCGAGGATCCGATCGAGGTGCTCGATGCGTGGAGCGCCGCGGACCGCGAGGTGCCGGCGTTCGGCCGAGAGCTCGTCGAAGGGACGGCCGACCACCTGCCCGACATCGACCTGCTGCTCGAGGAGCACGCGGAGGACTGGCCGGTCTCCCGGATGGCCGCGGTCGACCGCACGATCCTGCGCGTCGGGATCGAGGAACTGGTGTTCCGCGACGACGTTCCGGACGCCGTCGCGATCAACGAGGCGGTGGAAGCGGCGAACGCGCTCTCCACCGAGGACTCGGGTCGGTTCGTGAACGGGATCCTCGGGCGCATCGTCCGCGAGCTTCGCGCGCGCCCGTCGGAACCCCCCGCCCCTGCGTCCTCCGACTAGTTCTGCGATCCGTTCTGGGGCCGCTGGGGAGGCGGCGTCTGCTCCGGCGGCACCGATGCCGCGGGCGGAACCCCGGGCGCGGGTGGCGGCGGCGCGGGCTCGTTCTGCGCCGACTGCTCCTCGATCACCCCTTCGCGCATCCCGCGCTTGAACTCACCCTGCGCGCGACCGACCGACCGTGCCATCTCGGGGATCTTCTTCGCGCCGAACAGCACCGCGATCGCGATGACGCCCACGACGATCCATTCCGGTCCCATCCTGCACCACCTTCTGATCGGGCTGCTTCTGATCGGGCTCCTGCTGATCGGTCTGGCCGAACGGGCTGGCCCATCGGCCCCCCGGCCCATCGGGCTGATCGGAACGACCCGTTCGTGATCTCGGCTGAGGCGAACATCCAGGATACCGCCCGGGCGCGGGGAGGCGACGATACGCGCGGGCAGCGACGCGCCGCCCGCGGTGACACGTCGCCGGGCCGGCCGGTGTATGATGCCCCGCGTTGGCTTCCCCTTTAAGTCCGGTCCCGTGAGGCCGGGAAGGGAGAACATGATGCGTCAGCACCGCTGCGCCTCCTCGCGTGTGCCGAGGAGGCGTCGTCGTCTCCGGCGCCCGCCGGAGGCCCGGCCGTTCCGGGCGGGGCCGCACGACCCCGCCGCGCTCGCCACGTCGCCGTCGGAGCAGCCATGAGCGCGAAGGTCATGGACGCGAACGACGTCCGCCGCGCGCTCACCCGGATCGCGCACGAGATCCTCGAACGCGATCGAGGCGGCGAGGGCGTCGTGCTCGTCGGCATCGCGAACCGGGGTGACGATCTCGCCCGACGGCTCGCGGCGGCGATCCGGCAGATCGAGGGCGCCGACGTGCCGGTCGGGGTCCTCGACATCACGTTCTACCGGGATGACATCGGGCTCAGCGCGGAGGCGCCACAGGTGCACGAGACGCGGATCGCGTTCGACGTCTCGGGGCGAACGGTCGTCCTCGTGGACGACGTGCTCTTCACCGGGCGCACGATCCGCGCGGCGATGGACGCGCTGATGGATCTCGGCCGCCCGAAGCGGATCCAGCTGGCGGTGCTCGTCGACCGCGGACATCGGGAGCTCCCGATCCGAGCCGACTTCGTGGGCAAGAACGTCCCGACGAGCCACGCGGACCAGGTCCGCGTCCTCGTCGACGAGCTCGACGGCGAGGACGCCGTCGTCGTGGAGGGAGCGCGATGAACCGTCATCTCTTGTCGATGCTCGACGTGGATGCCGACGACATCACGCGCATCCTCGACACCGCGGAATCGTTCCGCGAGGTCGGGTCTCGCGTGATCAAGAAGGTTCCGGCGCTCCGCGGACGGACCGTGGTGAACCTGTTCTACGAGAACTCGACGCGCACGCGCATCTCGTTCGAGCTCGCGGCGAAGCGGCTCTCCGCCGACGTGATCAACTTCACGACGAGCGGCTCCAGCGTGTCGAAGGGCGAGTCGTTGAAGGACACGGCGCTGACGCTGCAGGCGATGGGCGCCGACGCGGTCGTGATCCGTCACTCGTCGAGCGGCGCGCCGCTGCATCTGACGCGATGGGTGCACGGGCACGTCCTGAACGCCGGTGACGGCACGCACGAGCATCCGACGCAGGCGCTGCTCGACCTCTACACGATGCGGGAGAAGCTGGGCCGCCTCGACGGTCTGCGCGTCGCGATCGTCGGCGACGTGCTGCATTCGCGGGTCGCCCGCTCGCTGTCCTTCGGCCTCGTGACGATGGGCGCGGAGGTCACCCTCGTCGGGCCGCCGACGCTGATCCCGCCCGACGCGTCGGCGTGGGGCGTCGACGTGAGCTACGACATCGACGGGGTCGTTCCCAAGCTCGACGTCTGCTACATGCTGCGGGTCCAGACCGAACGACAGCGCCTCGAGTACTTCCCCAGCGTGCGCGAGTACGCGCGGCTGTTCGGGCTCACCGACCGGCGGGTCGAGATGCTGCCGGAGGGTGCGCTGATCATGCACCCGGGTCCGATGAACCGCGGGGTCGAGATCGGCTCCGACGTGGCCGACCTCCCGCAGAGCGTGATCGAAGATCAGGTGACGAACGGCATCGCGATCCGGATGGCGCTGCTGTACCTCTTGCTCGGCGGCACGGGTGGGGAGGAGGCGCCATGACGACCGACGCGCCGACGGCGATCGTCCTGCGTGGAGGACGGCTCGTGGATCCGCGCGCCGGTCGGGACGAGGTCGCCGACGTCCGGATCGCCGACGGCCGGATCTCGGCCGTGGGTGTCGACGTCGATCGTGCGGGGGCGCAGGTGCTCGACGTCGACGGCGCCGTCGTGACCCCGGGCCTCGTCGACCTCCACGCACATCTGCGCGAACCGGGCTACGAGCACAAGGAGACGATCGCGACCGGCTCGCGGGCCGCCGCGGTGGGGGGGTACACCGCCGTCGCGGCGATGGCCAACACGATGCCGGTGGCCGACCACGCCGCGATCGTGCACGAGATCCGCGATCTTGCGAGCGCGGCGGGACTGTGCGAGGTGTTCCCCGTCGGAGCGATCACGAAGGGCCTCGCGGGGGAGTCCCTCGCAGAGATCGGCGAGATGGTCGAGGCCGGCGTGCGCGTCTTCAGCGACGACGGCAACCCGGTTCCGACCGCCCGGTTGCTCCGCAACGCCCTCACGTACGCCAAGGCGTTCGGCGTCGAGGTCGTGATCGCCGACCACGCCGAGGATCCGTCCCTGGTCGAGGGAGGACAGATGCATGAGGGGCTCGCGTCGGCGTCGCTCGGCCTCGCCGGGCGGCCGGCCGAGGCCGAGGAGATCGCCGTCGCGCGCGACCTCGCGGTGACCCGGATGACGGGCGGGCGCCTGCACCTGTGCCATCTGTCGACCGCGCGGAGCGTCGAGCTCGTCCGCCGGGCGAAGGACGAGGGCGTTCGCGTGACGGCCGAGGTCACGCCGCACCACCTCGTGTTCACCGACGACGATCTCCGTACCTACGACACGAACCTCAAGATGAACCCGCCGGTCCGCTCCGCCGACGATCGCGACGCGCTCCGTGCGGGACTCGTCGACGGCGCGATCGACGCGGTCGCGACCGACCACGCCCCGCACGCGGTCGAGGAGAAGGAGTCGGAGTTCGACCGGTCGCCGCCCGGTACGATCGGGCTCGAGACGGCCCTCGCCGTCATCGTGACCGAGCTCGTCGCGCCGGGCGCCTTCGACCTGTCGACCGCGATCGTGCGGCTGTCGTGCGCGCCGGCGCAGATCCTCGGCGCACACGATCACGGTGGGCCGGTCGAGCCGGGACGTCCGGCGCACCTGGCCGTCTTCGACCCCGGCGCCACGTGGTCCGTCGAGCCGCCGTTCGCGTCGCGGGCGCGCAACAGCGCGTTCATCGGCCGCGAGCTCCGCGGCAGGGTGATCCACACGTTCCTTGCCGGACGCGCGACGGTGTCCGAGGGGAAGGCGACGGGGTGAGAGGCCGGGCGGCCCTCCTCGTCCTCGAGGACGGATCGACGTTCCGCGGGTCCGGCTTCGGCGCCGACGGTGAGACGTTCGGCGAGGCCGTGTTCAACACCGGGATGGCGGGCTATCAGGAGGTCCTCACCGATCCGTCGTACGCCGGGCAGATCGTGACGATGACGTATCCGCACCAAGGCAACTACGGCCTGAACGACGAGGACCCGGAATCGTTCCGGATCCAGGTGGCCGGCTTCGCGGTCCGCGAGGCATCACGGCGCCCGTCGTCGTGGCGATCGGGGACGAGCGTGCGGGACGCGCTCGCCGCCGCGGGGATCGTCGGGATCGAGGGCATCGACACCCGTCGCCTCACCCTCCGGCTCCGCACGCACGGAGCGATGCGCGCAGCGATCTCGACGGACGATCTCGACGAGGCCTCGCTGATCGCGCGCGTCCGCGAGAGCGCCGGCATGGAAGGCGCCGACCTCGCACGCACCGTCTCGGCGCCACGACCGTACGAGGCGGCGTCGCTCGTGGGACCGGCGGCGACCGACCGCGGGAAGGTCTTCCGCGTCGCGGCGTACGACTTCGGCCTCAAGCGGAACATCCTGCGCCTGCTCGCGGCGTCGGGGATCGAGGCGATCGTGGTGCCGGCCGAGACCCCCGCCGACGAGGTCGCCGGCGCGGGGTACGACGGGGTGTTCCTGTCGAACGGACCCGGAGATCCATCGGCCACGCGGTACGGCGTCGCGGCGGTCCGCGACCTGCTCGGCCGCGTGCCGGTGTTCGGGATCTGCCTCGGTCATCAGCTGCTCGGGCTCGCGCTCGACGGCCGGAGCTACAAGATGAAGTTCGGCCACCGCGGCGTGAACCAACCCGTCGAGCGCCGCCGGACCGGCGCCGTCGAGATCACGAGCCACAACCACGGGTTCGCGATCGACGCCGGCGCGTGGGAGACCGACGACGACGGCATCGTCCGGACGCCGCACGGTCGCGTCGAGCTCTCGCACCGGAACCTGAACGACGGCACCCTCGAGGGCCTCCGATGCCTCGACGTTCCCGCGTTCAGCGTGCAGTACCACCCCGAAGCCGCGCCCGGTCCGCACGACTCGCGGTACCTGTTCGACGAGTTCCGGTCGTTGATGGCGGAGCGGGAGCGGGAGCGGGCGGAGGAGGCGGTCTGATGCCGCGGCGGACCGACATCCACCGGATCATGGTGATCGGCTCGGGCCCGATCGTGATCGGACAGGCCTGCGAGTTCGACTACTCGGGGACGCAGGCCTGCAAGGTGCTGCGGGCCGAGGGGTTCGACGTGGCGCTCGTGAACTCGAACCCGGCGACGATCATGACGGATCCCGGGTTCGCGGACCGCACGTACATCGAGCCGCTCACCCCGGCGTCGGTCCTCGCGATCCTCGAGCGTGAGCGTCCGGACGCGGTGCTCCCCACGCTCGGCGGCCAGACCGCGCTGAACGTCAGCGTGGCGCTGGCCGAGAGCGGCGACCTCGACCGGCTCGGCATCCGGCTGATCGGCGCGACGCTCGAGGCGATCCGCAAGGCGGAGGATCGCAGCGGCTTCCAACGCGCGATGGTCGACGCCGGGCTCGAGGTCCCGCGCTCCGGCATCGCGACGACGGTCGACCAGGCGCTCCGGCTCGGCGAGGAGATCGGCTACCCGGTGATCGTCCGGCCGTCGTTCACGCTCGGTGGTGGCGGCAGCGGGTTCGCGTCGTCGCGGGACGAGCTCGAAACGCTCGCGGCGCGATCGCTCGAGATCAGCCCGGCGACCGAGATCCTCGTCGAGGAGTCGATCGCCGGCTGGAAGGAGTTCGAGCTCGAGGTGATGCGCGACGGCGCCGACAACGCTGTGATCGTCTGCTCGATCGAGAACGTCGACCCGATGGGGGTGCACACGGGCGACTCGATCACCGTCGCGCCGCAGCAGACGCTCAGCGACCGGGAGTATCAGGTCATGCGCGACGCCGCGATCGCGTGCGTCCGCGCGATCGGCGTCGAGACCGGCGGGTCGAACGTGCAGTTCGCCGTCGACCCCCGCACCGGCCGGCAGGTCGTGATCGAGATGAACCCCCGCGTCTCGCGATCCTCGGCGCTGGCGTCGAAGGCGACCGGGTTCCCGATCGCGAAGATCGCGGCGCTGCTCGCCGCGGGCTACCGGCTCGACGAGGTCACGAACGACATCACGGGCGAGACGCCCGCGGCCTTCGAGCCGACGCTCGACTACGTCGTCGTGAAGATCCCGCGGTTCGCGTTCGAGAAGTTCCCCGAAGCGTCGCCGGTGCTGTCCTCGACGATGAAGTCCGTCGGCGAGACGATGGCGATCGGGCGCACCTTCAAGGAGGCGCTCGGCAAGGCCTGGCGCGGCATCGAGAAGAGCGGCTTCGATCTCGGTTCCGCTGCCGTCGATGAGCGGCCCGCGCGCGAGGAGCTGCTCGCGTCGCTCCGCGACGGGACCGAGCACCGGCTGCACCTCGTCGAGGCGGCGCTCGAAGCGGGGTGGTCGGTCGACGAGGTCGCCGCGGCGTCGGCGATCGACCCGTGGTTCGTCGACCAGATCGCCGAGGTCGTCGAGGGGGCGACGAGCATCGACGGCCGCGCGCTGCACACGCTCGGCGCAACGGAGCTCCGCGAGGCGAAGCGGCTCGGCATGTCGGATCCGCGGATCGCGATGCTGACCGGCGCGACCGACGCGGCCGTCCGCCGGCACCGCGAGGCGCTCGGCGTCACCCCGGTGTTCAAGACGGTCGACACGTGCGGCGGCGAGTTCCCCGCCACCACCCCGTACCACTATTCGGCCTACGAGGACGAGTCCGAGGTGCGCCCCGCCGACCGGCCGCGCATCGTGATCCTCGGCGCCGGTCCGAACCGCATCGGCCAGGGGATCGAGTTCGACTACGCGTGCGTGCACGCCGCGTTCGCGCTCGAGGAGGCGGGGTTCGAGTCGGTGATGATCAACTCGAACCCGGAGACCGTCTCGACCGACTACGACACCTCGAGCCGCCTCTACTTCGAGCCCCTCTCGGCCGAGGACGTGCTCGCCGTGTGCCGGGCGGAGCGGCCGGCCGGCGTCATCGCCCAGTTCGGCGGCCAGACGCCTCTGCGCCTGGCCCGCGTGCTCCAGGACGAAGGGTTCCCGATCCTCGGAACGTCCCCGGACGCGATCGACCTCGCCGAGGACCGAGGGAAGTTCGCGGAGGTCCTCGCCGAGCTCGGCATCCCGGCGCCGCCGCACGGCGAGGCGCGGACCATCGCGGAAGCCCGCCAGGTCGCGTCGTCGATCGGCTATCCGGTCGTCGTCCGCCCGAGCTACGTGCTCGGAGGCCGTGCGATGGAGATCGTGTACGACGACGACGAACTCGAGCTGTTCGTGCGCACCGCCGCCGAGGCGTCGCCGGACCATCCAGTGTTGATCGACCGGTTCCTCGAGGGCGCGATCGAGGTCGACGTCGACGCCGTGTGCGACGGGACCGACGTGTTCATCGGTGCCATCATGGAGCACATCGAGGAAGCCGGCGTGCACTCGGGCGACTCGTCGTGCCAGATCCCGCCGGCGACGCTCTCCGACGACGAGCTCGACACGATCGAGCACATCACGCGACGCCTCGCTCGGCGCCTCGGCGTCGTCGGGCTGCTGAACCTCCAGCTCGCCGTCAAGGACGAGAGGATCTGGGTCCTCGAGGCGAACCCACGAGCGTCGCGGACCGTGCCGTTCGTCTCGAAGGTCGTGGGCGTCGCGCTCGCCCGGGTGGCGACGCTGGTGGTCGCCGGGCGCACGCTCGCCGACCTCGAGCTCGAGGGCGTGCTGCCCGGCGATCCGCACCACTACCGGCGCCTGCCCGCGACCAGCGTGAAGGCGGCCGTCCTGCCGTTCGATCGGTTCCCGGGCGTCGACACGATCCTCGGCCCCGAGATGCGGTCGACCGGCGAGGTGATGGGGATCGACGTCGATCCCGGCATGGCCCTCGCGAAGGCGATGGTCGCCGCGGGGCACGCGCTTCCGACACGGGGCACGGTGTTCGTGAGCGTCGCGAACCGGGACAAGCGCGCGATCGTGTTCCCGGCCGGGCGGCTGGCCGCGATGGGGTTCCGCGTGCTCGCGACGAGCGGCACCGCCGGCGTCCTCGAGCGCGCCGGCATCCGGGTCGAACGCGTCGCGAAGGTCAGCGAGGGCCCGCACAACGTCGCCGAGCTGATCCGCGACGGAGCGATCGATCTCGTGATCAACACGCCCTTCGGTCGCTCGCCGCGCAGCGACGGATGGCGGATCCGTACGGCATCGGCCGCGGCGGGGGTTCCGTGCGTCACGACGCTGCCCGGCGTGTTCGCGGCGCTCCGCGGCATCGAGGCGCTCCGCGGCGCCCCGACGGAACCCCGCTCACTCCAGGAGCACCACGACGTCGCGCGCGCCGAACCGCGACAGGCGCGGCTCACCTTCGCCGAGGCGGCCGCGGTGGCCGACGCGACGTCGGCCGACGGGTGGAGCTGACCGGATGAAACGGGCGCGCGCCGAGGTCCTGTCGACCCGCAAGGTGGGCGGCTTCCACTCGCTCACCCTCGTCGCGCCCGAGATCGCGGAACGAGCTCGTCCCGGGCAGTTCCTCGCGGTCGAGATGCCCGACGGACGCGACTTCGTCCTGCGCCGTCACGTCTCGATCCATCAAGCCTCGCGTCGTGGGGGCTGGGCCGGAACGCTCGAGTTCGTCGTCGAACCCACCGGGCCCGGCACGACGTGGCTCTCGGCGGTGAAGGCGCACGAGTTCCTCGACGTGATCGGACCGCTCGGCAAGGGGTTCGCGTATCCGAAGAAGCTCACGAACTGCCTCCTCGTCGCCGAGGGACGAAGCGCCGCGGCGCTGTACTTCCTCGCGCAGGAGCTCCTGCTGCGGCACAAGCGCGTCGACATGGTGATCGGCGGCGAGACGCTCGAGACCGTGTTCAAGCCGATCGAGGCGAAGCGGCTGTCGCAGACCGTCGCCGTCATGACCGCCGACGGCACCCTCGGCGAGCGTGGCGGTCTCCTCGACGCGTTGCCCGAGGTCGTGGAGCGGACCAAGACCGAGGTCGTGTACGCGGCGGGCGACGCGCCGACGCTGCAGCGCGTCGCCGCGTTCTGCCGGACGCGGAACCTTCCGGCCCAGGTGATGATCGAGGAACCGATGGCATGCGGCTTCGGCCTCTGCTACGCGTGCGTGGTGCCGGTGGCGCGGGCCGACGGGAGCGGGTACGACAACCTCCGCGCGTGCGTCGACGGGCCGGTGTTCAACCCGGCTCGCGTGCTCTGGGACGTGTGGCGCACCGAGGCGGCGACGATGATGCCGACGCCGCCGGAGGGCCTGCCCGTCGTCCGGACGTGGCCGGGATGAGGCGGGGGAGCGGCGCATGCCCGGCGTGAACCGGACGCTGTCGGTCGACCTCGGAGGCCTGGTGCTCGGCACGCCCGTGCTCGTCGCGAGCGGCTGCGGCGGCAGCGGTCGCGAGACGGCGGGGCTGGTCGATCCGAAGAAGGTCGGTGGCGTCGTGAGCCGCACGATCACGGTCGAGGCGCGGAAGGGCTCGCCGACGCCACGCGTGGCCGAGACGCCGTCGGCGATCGTCTGGGACACGGGACTGCAGAACCCCGGCATCGACGCGTTCGTGTCGGAGGAGCTGCCGGCGTTGAGCCGAGGGGGCCCACCCCTGTTCGTGTCGATCGGCGGGCGGAGCCTCGAGGAGTACGTCCGGCTCACGAGCGCGCTGCAGGGCCACCCCGAGGTGGTCGCGATCGAGGTGCACCTGTCCGAGCCCGACGACGAGCTGGGTCGTCCGCTGATCGGTGGGCACGTCGACCGCATGACCGAGATCGTCGGCGCGTGCGCGCGGATGTCCCTCGTGCCGGTCTTCGCGAAGCTGCCCTGGGCGCCCACGCAGCTCGCCGAGCTGGCGACGGCGGCGATGCGAGCCGGCGCGCACGGTGTCGTGGTCGTCGACGCGCCGCCGGCGCTCGCGATCGACGCGCAGCGCCTGAAGCCGGCGCTCGGCGCGGCGACGGGGCGCCTCGCGGGTCCGGCCGTCAAGCCGCTGACGCTCGCGGCCGTCCACGAGGTCGCGCGGGCGCTGCCCGACGTCCCCCTCGTGGCCGTGGGCGGTGTCCGCTCCGGGCTCGATGCCGTCGAGATGCTGCTCGCGGGCGCGTGGGCGCTCCAGGTCGGAACGGCGACGCTCGTCGACCCCGCAGCCCCGGTGCGGGTGGCGCAAGGGATCGCGCGGTACCTGAAGGGCAAGAACCTCGCGTCGCCCGCTGACATCCGAGCCCGGCTGCGGCTTCCCGCCGGCGCGGGGACGCCAGAGGTCCAGGTGTGATCCCTCGGCCGGAGAACCCGATCGTGGTGGCGCTCGACGTGAGCGATCTCGGCCGCGCCGATGCGCTCGCCGCGAGGCTCGCCCCGCACGTCGGCCTCCTGAAGGTCGGGCTCGAGCTCGCGTGGGCGCACGGTCCCGACGCGGTCCGCCGGATCGCGCGGCACGGCCCCGTGTTCGCGGACGCGAAGCTGCACGACATCCCGACGACCGTCGAGCGCGCGAGCGCGAACATCGCTCGTCTCGGCGTGGCGATGCTGAACGTGCACGCGCTGGGCGGTGGCCCGATGATGCGCGCTGCCGTGGACGGCGCGCGTCGCGGCGCCGACACCGCCGGGGTCGATCGCCCGCTCGTGATCGCCGTCACGGTGCTGTCGTCGCACGGCGGCGAGGATCTCGCGTCGCCCGCGTCGCTCGCGTGGGAAGCGCGCGAGGCCGGCCTCGACGGGGTCGTCGTTTCGGGCGACGACGTACGGGACGTCCGCGACGCGTGCGGCGACGCGTTCTGTCTGGTCGTTCCCGGCATCCGACCAGCGGGCGCGAACGGCGACGATCAGGTGCGCGTGCTCACGCCGGCCGCCGCGGTCGAGCGCGGCGCGGACTACCTCGTCGTCGGACGCCCGATCACCGCGAGCGACGATCCCGTCGGGGTCGCGCGCGGCATCCGGCTCGAGGCGCGCTGAGCGTCTCGCGCGCGACCCGCGACGTCGTCGGCGGAGCGACGCCGAGGCGGATGTGATATGCGCGCGTACGGGAAAGCCCAGGTCGCAGCCTACGTTCGCGTTGTTGGCGTCGGGGCCCGTGTGTAGACTCCCCGCGTTCACCCCACCTTCCACTGAGTCAAAGGAGTCGCGTCGATGGCCCTGCCGACCCTCACCCCCGAGCAGCGTGCCCAAGCCCTCGAGAAGGCCGCCGAGGCGCGGAAGAAGCGAGCCGAGCTGAAGCAGCAGCTGAAGACGGGCAACGTCACGCTCGCCGACGTGTTGGGCCGCTCGGGTGACGACGTCGTCGGCAAGATGAAGGTCGCGAACGTCCTCGAGTCGCTCCCGGGTGTCGGCAAGGTGCGGGCGCAGAAGATCATGGAGGAGCTCGACATCTCCGCCTCGCGTCGCGTGCGCGGGCTCGGTGCGAAGCAGCGCGAGCAGCTGCTGGACCGCTTCGGCAAGAAGTGATCACGCCTCGCGCATGACCGTGCGCCGGCACCGCCGCACGACGCGGCTGCCGTGAGCCGTCGGGGCAACCTGATCGTCATCGCCGGGCCGTCCGGCGTCGGCAAGGGCAAGCTCGTCAAGGAGCTGCTCGCACGCGACCCCGAGCGACTCGTGGTGTCGATCTCGGCGACGACGCGATCGCCACGGCCCGAGGAGGTCGACGGGGTCGACTACTTCTTCGTCGACGAACGGGGCTTCGACCGCCTGGTAGCCGACGGAGACCTGCTCGAGTGGGCCGAGGTCTTCGGCGGGAACCGCTACGGCACCCCGAGAGGCTTCGTCGAATGGCGTCGCAACGGCGGCACCGACGTGATCCTCGAGATCGACGTCCAGGGGGCGGCGCAGGTCCGCGAGCAGGTGCCCGACGCGATCTTGATCCTCCTCGAACCGCCGTCGCTCGAGGAGCTCGAACGGCGCCTGCGCGGTCGAGGGACCGAGCGCGACCGGCACCTCGACGAACGTCTCGCGAAGGCCGAACGCGAGCTGGCCCAGGCGCCGTGGTTCCACCACCGCGTCGTGAACGACGAGGTCACGCGGGCCGCGGACGAGGTCGCTGCTATCATCGAGGCTGCCCGCTCCACGTGAGCCCGCCTCCGGAAGGACCGTCTCGTTCATGATCGAACCCAAGATCGACGACCTGCTCGCCGCGACCGATTCCAAGTACACGCTGGTGATCTTGAGCGCGAAGCGAGCCCGCGAGATCAACTCGTACTACAGCCAGTTGGGCGAGGGGCGCGGCGAGTTCGTTCCGCCGCTCGTCGAGACGGGTCTGCGCAACAAGCCGCTCTCGATCGCCCTCGAGGAGATCGCCGAGGGGAAGATCGACTACGAGCGACCCGAGGAGCCCGTCGACGCCGAGTGACCCCTCGCCCGGCCGTCTGGCCGGGCGGAAGGTGCTCCTCGGGATCACCGGCGGCATCGCCGCCTACAAGGCCGCCTTCCTCGCGCGCCTCCTGACCGGCGAGGGCGCCGACGTCACCGCCGTGATGACCGATGCGGCCACCCGGTTCGTCGGCGCCGACACGCTCGCCGCGCTCACCGGTCGGCGCGTGCATCGCTCGTTGTGGGAGCGGCCCGGCGCGGTCATCCACGTGGCGCTCGCGCACGACGCCGATGTCGCCGTCGTCGCGCCGGCCACCGCGAACGCGATCGCGAGGTTCGCGCTCGGCATCGCGGACGACCTCCTGTCGTCGACGATCCTCGAGTACGACGGGCCGCTCGTGCTCGCGCCGGCGATGCACACCGGCATGTGGACGGCCGAGGCCACCCGCCGCAACGTCGCGGTGCTGGGGGAGCGCGGTGCGCGCTTCGTCGGTCCCGTCGAGGGCGCGCTCGCGCACGGCGACGAGGGACCGGGCCGCATGGCCGAGCCCGACGCGATCCTCGACGCGGTCGTCGCCGCGCTGGCCATGACGTCGACGGCCGGGATGTCGACGGCTGGGACGTCGACTGCCAGAAGGTCGACGACCGGAACGTCGCTCGCCGGCCGCCGGTTGCTCGTGACGGCGGGTCCGACGCACGAGCCGATCGACCCGGTGCGCTTCGTGGGGAACCGCTCGTCCGGTCGGATGGGCGTCGCCGTCGCCGAGGCGGCGCTCGCGCGCGGCGCGGCGGTGACGCTCATCCTCGGCCCGGGCACGGTCGGGCCGCCTCGAGGCGCCGAGGTCGTCCGGATCGAGACCGCCGACGAACTGCGCGACGCCGTGCTCTCGAGGTTCAACGAGGCCGACGCCGTCGTCATGGCGGCGGCCGTCGCCGACTTCCGTCCGAAGGCGTCCGCCGACGCCAAGCTGAAGAAGGACGCCGGCGTGCCCGACCTGGTGCTGGAGCCGACGCCCGACATCCTCCGCGAGCTCGCCGAGCGGCGCACGCGGCAGGTCCTCGTCGGCTTCGCGGCCGAGACCGGTGACGTCGTCGCCGAAGGTCGCCGCAAGCTCGCGTCGAAGGGGGTCGATCTCGTGGTCGCGAACGCCGTCGGTCGCCCGGACACCGGGTTCGGCAGCGAGAGGAACGAGGCGGCGATCCTGGCCGCCGACGGCGACGACGAGCCGCTGCGCTCGACGACGAAGGCGGAGCTCGCGGCGGCGATCTGCGAGCGGCTCGCGCGCGCGCTCGACGCACGCGCCTAGGTCCGTCGCGACGGAGGCCGCTGCTAAGCTCCGGCTCCATGAGCGACTCCTACCTCTTCTCGTCCGAATCCGTGACCGAGGGCCATCCGGACAAGCTCGCCGACCAGATCAGCGACGCGATCCTCGACGCCTTCCTCACGGAAGACCCGAACAGCCGGGTCGCTTGCGAGACGCTCGTCACGACCGGACTCGTCCTCGTCGCGGGCGAGGTGAGCCTGCCCGAGGGCTACGTGGACATCCCGACGGTCGTCCGCAGCACCGTGACCGAGGTCGGGTACACCGACGCGAAGTTCGGCCTCGACGGTGACACCTGCGGCGTGATCGCCGCGATCCAGGAGCAGTCGCCCGACATCGCCCGCGGCGTCGACGATGCGCTCGAGCACCGCGAGGCGCATTCCGACGACGAACTCGACCGCCTCGGCGCCGGCGACCAGGGGATGATGTTCGGGTTCGCCTGCCGCGAGACCGACGAGCTCATGCCGCTCCCGATCGCGATGGCGCACCGGCTCACGAAGCGCCTGTCCGACGTCCGCCGCGCGGGCGTCGTTCCGTACCTGCGCCCCGATGGCAAGGCGCAGGTGTCGATCGAGTACCGCGGCGGCAAGCCCGCCCGCGTCGACACGGTCCTGATCAGCGCCCAGCACCGCGAAGAGGTCGACGTCGAGACGCTCCTGAAGCCCGACATCGAGGCCGAGGTGATCGATCCCGTGCTCCGCGAGTTCGCCGACCTCGACGCCACCGACGTCCGGATCCTCGTGAACCCCACCGGCAGGTTCGAGATCGGCGGGCCGAAGGCCGACACCGGTCTGACCGGTCGCAAGATCATCGTCGACACCTACGGGGGCTACGCGCCGCACGGAGGCGGCGCCTTCAGCGGCAAGGATCCGACGAAGGTGGACCGTTCCGCGGCGTACATGGCACGGCACGCCGCCAAGAACGTCGTCGCCGCGGGGCTCGCCGATCGGTGCCAGCTGCAGCTCGCCTACGCGATCGGAACGGCGCATCCCGTGTCGCTGATGCTCGAGACGTTCGGCACCGAGACGGTCGATGCCGAGAAGCTCCGGGCCGCGATGTGGGAGGTCTTCGACTTCCGGCCGGCGGCGATCATCCGCGACCTCGATCTCACGCAGCCGATCTACCGCGAGACCGCCGCGTACGGGCACTTCGGCCGCAAGGAGTTCCCCTGGGAGGGGACGAACCGCGTCGACGACCTCCGTTCCGCCGTCGGCGCCTGAGGCCGCGGCGCTCGCCGTTCCGACCGCGCCGACGCTCGCCGGTCCCGTCGCCGTCTGCGTCGATCGACCGCTGCTCGCGCTCGACCGTCCGTTCACGTACGACCTCGCCCCCGATCTCGGTGCGTCGGTCGGATCCGTCGTCCGGGTCCGCTTCCACGGACGCCTCGTCCGGGGATGGCTCCTCGGGCCGACCGACGACGTGCCGGCGCGGATCGCGCCGGTCGAGCGGCTCGCTGCATCGGTCCCCGCCTTCGATCCGCCGATGCTCGAGCTGTTCCGATGGGTCGCCGAACGCTACGTCGCGCCGCTCGCCGCGGTGATCGCTCGGGCGGTGCCACCCCGCGTCGCGAGCGAAGAGACCCGCGCGACGTCGCGGCCGGCCTCGGCGGACGGGCGCGGCCCCGCGAGCTCGGTCCTGCCCGGCTACCGAGGCGCGGGCGCGCTGCTCCGCGCGATCACGGGAGGCGAGGGCGGGGCGTTCGCGCTGCGGCCGGCACCCGAGGACGAGGCCGCGGCGATCGTCGA
>DATHTO010000024.1:0-2665 GCA_035463115.1 Actinomycetota bacterium
AGCCCGCGGTCAGCGCGGCTTCAGCGCGGTGAGGATCACCTTCCGCGGTCGGGCGAGCAGCGGCTCCACGATCGTCGCGAGCTCATCGGCCGTGGGTCGGTCGTCCGGGTCGAACGCGAGGCTCGCGCCGAGCGCCTCGGCGATCGGGCCGGGAACGTCGCGGCCGAGCGGCGTCGGCTCCACGCGCAGCTGCGGGAACGGGTCGTCATCGGTCGGCGCCGGGAACGGCATCGAGCCGGTCACGGCCTCGTAGAGCGTCACGCCCAGGCCCCAGACGTCGGCGGGCGGGCCGATCGGCGCGAGCTCGCCACCGGAAGCCTGCTCGGGCGACATGTACGGGTCGGTGCCGATCGGATGGTCGGTCCGCGCGGCGCGCTCGATCGAGCGCGCGATGCTGAGGTCGATCATGCGCGGCGGCGCGCCCATGATCGTGTTCGAGGGCTTCACGTCGAGGTGCACGTACCCCTCGGCGTGCATGTAGTGCAGGGCGGCGGCGATCTCAACCGCGAGGGGCGCCGCCTGGTCGATCGCGAGCGACCCGAACCGCCGGATCAGCGTGGACAGCCGCGGCCCTTCCACGTGTTCGATGACGAGGTGCGGTCGCTCCCCATCGAGCACGGCGTCGAAGACGCGCATGATCACCGGGTGCTGGAGCGCGCCGCCGATCTCGGCCTCGCGCCGCATCCCTCGGAGGGCCGCTCGGTCCTCGACCTGATCGGGTCGCAGGATCTTCACCACGACGAGGTAGCGGCGCCGCTCGTCGAACGCGAGGTAGGCCTCGTACCGCTCGCCGCCGCCCAGCAGGCGGACGGCGTGGAGGCCGGGGGCCAGGAGGTCTCCCTCCTCGAGCCCCCAGCGCTCCTTCGGATCCGATCGCTCCGGCCGATCGAGGTCGCTCGCCGCCGTCATCGGGTTACCGGGTGTCGTTGCGCGAACGGTCGTTCGTGCGGTTCCGGCTCCGGTCGCGCGTACGCGAGCCGCCGTCCCGGGTGACGTCGCGCGTCTTGTCGTCGCGGCTCAGGTCACGGTGGCCGCGCCGGGTGCCCCGGTCTCGGCTCACGGCCGTCTTCCGGCTGTTCGTCCGGTCGTTGCTGTCGACGTTGCTCGACCAGCGGCTCTGCGAGTTCGTGTCCGTGTCGCCGTTGCCGTCGTCGCTGTCGTCGCTGTCGTCGTCGTCGCGCTCGGCGACGGCCAGTTCCACGTCGTCGTCATCGTCGCGCCGGATGAACGCTTGGGTGTCGCGCGCGCCGCCGCCGTCGGTCGACGCCGCGGCGGCGAACGCCACCGGCCCGAACAGCGCCACGGTGCCGGCGACCATGAACGTCACGATCCTCATGATCATGGGATCTCCTCCCTCGATGCTTCCCTCGTGTGCACGGAACGGCCGTCCCGCCTCTGACCCTCAGCCTCGCCGCGGACCGTGAAGCCCCTGTGAGGGGAGGGTGAGAGGTTCCTCACACGAGGATGGGGTGGTCCGGGTTGCTCGAACGGCCGAGCCCCGGACGTGACGTCTTCCCGCAGGTAGACTCTCTCGTCGCGTCTGGGCGGGGTAGCTCAGAGGTAGAGCAAGCGGCTCATAATCGCTGTGTCGCGGGTTCGATTCCCGCCCCCGCTACACCCGAGGAGCACGGGATGGCCAAGAAGGAAGGCAACCGCCCGAAGATCACGCTCGCGTGCACCGAGTGCAGGCGACGGAACTACAACACGGTCAAGAACCGTGTGAACGACCGTGAGCGGATCGAGCTCATGAAGTACTGCCGCTGGGAGCGCAAGCACACGCTGCACCGCGAAACCCGCTAGCGCGACGGAGCCCCTCCGGGTCGACCCGACCCGATGACGATCTCAGGAGTACCGCTTGCGTCGGCGCGCGAGCGCGATCGCTCCGCCTCCGACCCCGAACAGAACCACGGCCGCCAGGGCCGCCGCGGTGACGTCGCTCCCGGTGAAGGCCGTTCCGAGGACGCCGTCGGCGCCCCGCTGCGACGATCCGCGGTCGGCGAGGGTTCCGGACTCCCCGAGGACGTCGGTGCCGACGCCGGCCGATCCACCGTTCGGCGCACCGCTGTTCCCTCCGCCACTCTGGCGGATCTTCACCCGTAGCACCCGAGACGTCGACGCCGCGCACAGGTGCGAGTGCGGGTGGACGCCCGAGCCCGAGCCGCCGAAGTGGGCCTGGACGGCCATCGGCTCGCTCGCGACGATCTCGAACCGGTACCGACCCGCCGCATCGGTGGTCGTGGTCGCGATGACGCCCGAGCCGACCCGCAACAGCTGGATCGTCTGACCGGGGCGACAGTGGCGAGGGCCGGCGAGCTTCCCGGTGATGGTGACCGTGTCGCCTTCGGACACGGGACCGCCGCGCTGCTGGATCGACAAGGCGGTCGGTGCGACCGACACGTGCCCGGACGCGCTCGACGTGAGCAGCAGGACGGTCGCGGCCGCGATGGCGCCGAGGACGGCGCTCCGGCGTGGAAGGATGCTCATGCGATTGGGGGTCTTCCCGGTCGGCGGTCAGGAACCCTTGCCCGGACACCTTGCGCACGGAGCGGACGTTCGCGCAAGTCCCAAGTTCGGACCGGGTGCCGAGGAGGGCGCCGGCGTCCGCGCAGCGTGTTCCACTGACCGGGACGAACGTTCCACTATGTGGAACACCGTCGCGGGGACA
>DATHTO010000025.1:0-6107 GCA_035463115.1 Actinomycetota bacterium
TGAGGTTCACGGCCCGCAGCACGGCTCGCGATTGGCGAGCAGCTACAGTCCTTCGGGATCGTGCTGGACGACGATGGTCCGGCTGAGCACCGGGAAGCCGAACGCTTCGAGGTCGCGGATCTCCGCCTCGACCGCACGCGAGTCCTCGGGAACGAGCCCTCGCAGGCCCGCGCCGCCCGCGGGGACCGGGGGCGGCATGTTGAGCAAGGCGACGATCGCGCCCATCACCCACACGACGAGCACGACCCATCGTCCCCGCACGATCGCTCGCGAGAAGGCCGCCGCGACGCGACCGACGGACGCGTCAGGCGAGGTCACGACGCCGCTCCCGGCCCCCACGACCCGTCACCCACGACCGACGGACGCTGAGGTACGCGACGACCGCTGGGATCGTGGACATCGTGAAGATCGCGACGCCGACGAGTGCGGCGATCCGGCCGATCGAGCGCCGCGCGTCGACCGCGCTCGCGCGTGCGCTCGCAGCCGTTTCGGTGACGCGGCCCGCGATCGAGTCGATGTCGTCCCCGACGACGGGCACGCCGGCGAGCGAGCGCAGGCCCTCGGCGGTCGTGGAGAGCGCTCCGCTCGAGGTCTCGAGCGTGTCCGTGAGCGACCGGAGCGACGCCACCTCGACGGCCGTCCATCCCGCCAGCACCCCGCACACCACGACCCATGCGGCCACGGCGCCGTCCCACCGGCGGATGCGGAGCCTCTCGGCGCGGCCGATCAAGCGTTCCGGCATCCGCATGTCTTACCCGGCGATCACCTCGTGGAACGAGGTGATCGCGACACGTCGTCGCTCATCGATCGACCACGCCGTCAGGCGAGGCGTCGCGCCACAGACCAGGTACCGACGCCCCCGTTGTCGCGTCACGGCGGATCAGGACAGAAACACCGCCGGTGGACTCGAGGACGGCGAACCGCACGTCATCGAGCTCCTCGACGCCCGACGCCCGTAAGTGACTCAGGAGCTCGCCCTCGGTCATCTGTGGGCCGTCGACGCCGCCTCCGAGGGCGCGGCGCTGGATCTGGCCGCCGTCGACGACGACGCGGGGCGCGAAGTCGACCCACTTCGCGAGCCGAGGCGAGCGTCGTCGCGCCCATCCGATCACCGTCTGGAGACCGACGAGTCCCGAGATCGCCACGAGACCTCGCACGAGACCGGTCCCGCTCGTCGAGGTCTGTGCGAGCAGGGAGCCCAGCGCGATCGTGATGACGACGTCGAACGCCGACATCTGCGACACGGTGCGCCGCCCCGCGAGGCGCACGACGGTGAGCACGACCGTGTACGCGAGCGCGATGCTGGCGAGACCGGCCAGCCCGTTCGTGACGAGATCCATGCTGCCTCCTTCGCCGGACGATCACGCCTCCATACCCGTGCCCGGCCGCTCCAAGCCGTCGCAGCGCGCGCACCGGATGCCGACCGCCTCAGTAGCAGAGGCACGCCGCTGCGACACGCGTGCGTAGGGCCGCACGGCCGATACCCTCCAGATGTGGAGCGGCGATCTGACGACGAGGACGAGTACGTCCTCCTGCTCGAGTGGCGGACCGCTCTGCGGCGCTTCCTGAAGTCGAGCGAAGATCGCGCCGCCGCTGCCGGCCTGACGCCGATGCAGCATCAACTGCTGGTGGCGATCCGCGGGAGCGTGGACCCCGACGGACCGACGATCGGTGACGTGGCCGAGCTGCTGCTGCTGCGACCGCACAGCGTCGTGGAACTCGTCGATCGCGCCGTGGCTGCCGGACTCGTCGAGCGGCGCCGCGACGCCGACGACCAGCGGGTCGTCCGGCTCCACCTCGCCGCCCGAGGGCTCCGGAAGCTCGAGCGCGTCACCGAGGCGAACCGTGAGGAGCTGCTCGCCGTGTCCCGAGCGCTCGCGCGGGTGGCGCGGAGGTACGGCCCACCGACCAGCGCCGCGCGCTGAGGGGCACCGTTCGAGGATCGACGCATCGACCCCTCTCGTCGATGTCGTGGTTATCGTGGTTACCCAGCGCCGTGGGGGGCAAAAGACGCGGGTGAACGCCCTGTGAACCTCGCGCGGATCCGCAGCTACGTCGCCACGAGCCTGTGGGTGCTGCCGGCGATCATCGTGGTCATGTCGGCCGCGGCCGCGTTCGCCGTCCTGTCGGTCGACGGCCGCGTCGACACGCAGACGAGAGCGTTCGTCTACAGCGGCGGGCCCGAGAGCGCTCGGCAGATCCTCGGCACGATCTCGGGGGCGATGATCACGTTCACGGGCCTCGTGTTCTCGATCACGATCCTCGTGCTGCAGCTCGCGAGCTCGCAGTACTCACCGCGCGTCCTGCGCAGCTTCTTCCGCGACCGGTCGAGCAAGGTGGCGCTCGGCATCTTCACGGGGACGTTCACGTATTCGCTCATCGTGTTGCGGGAGGTGCGCGCCGGAGGAGCGGCGGACGTCCCTGGGTTCTCCGTCACCGTCGCGGTCCTGTTCGTCCTCGTCGCGGTCGGCATGTTCGTCCACTACCTCAACCACATCGCACGGGCGATCCAGGTCACGTCCATCCTCAAGTCGGTCGCCGCAGAGACGCACGATGCGATCGAGTCTCGGTACACCGACGAACGGACCGGGACGTCTGGCGCCGCGTTCGACGACGCGCCGGTCGCGCAGCGGATCGCCGCGCCGCGCTCGGGTGTGGTCGTGCGTGTCGACGAGGAGGCGCTGATCGCGCGCGCCCGAGACACCGACACGACCGTCGTGCTCGAGGCGACGACGGGGGACTTCGTCCCGTACGGCTCGGAGTTCATGAGCGTCCACGGAGCATCCCCCGAACCGTTCGACGACCCGCGGCGGATCGCCGAGGCGGTGGAGCTGGCCGACGAGCGGTCGACCGAGCAGGATCCTGCGTTCGGCATCCGGCAGCTCGTC
The DNA here is from genome assembly GCA_035463115.1 of Actinomycetota bacterium. Classification (GTDB taxonomy): domain Bacteria; phylum Actinomycetota; class UBA4738; order UBA4738; family HRBIN12; genus BPGL01. The sequence continues at coordinate 2,889 of DATHTO010000025.1, forward strand.
GACATCGCCGAGCGAGCGCTCTCGACGGGCGTGAACGACCCGACGACGGCCGTGCAGGCGATCGACCACCTCCACGACCTCCTCCGTCGACTGGTCGTTCGGCCGTTCCCGCAGCCCGAGCGGCGGGACGAGGACGGCGTCGTCCGGCTCGTCGTTCCGGAGGTCCCGTGGGAGCGATACGTCGAGATGGCCGTCGTGGAGATCCGGCGGTCGGGAGCGTCGTCGCTCCAGGTCCACCGGCGCCTGCGCGCGCTGCTCCAGGACCTGCTCCGGATCGCACCGGAGGAGCGGCGAGCGCCGCTGCGTCGGGAGCTCCAACTGCTCGACGCGTCCGCGACGTCGGGCTCGATGGATGGAGACGTGAGCCGGGCGATGCAACCGGATCGCCAAGGCCTCGGGACCGCTGACCCTCGCGCCGGATCTCGATGACGGTGTTCCGGGGCGCCGCGGCGGGTACGTCGCCGTGATGGAGCGACAGCCGGCATCGGCGGTCCCGAGGTGGCTCGAGGCTGGAGCCGCCTACGCGTGGCGGCTCATCGTGCTCGCGATCGCGCTCTGGCTCGCCGCGAACGTCCTCGCACGGCTCAAGCTCGTGGTGGTCCCGCTCGTGGTGGGCGTGTTCATCGCGGCGCTCCTGCTGCCGCTCGTCGATCGGCTGGACGCACGTCTCCCTCTTCCGCGGACCGTGTGGTCGCTGCTCGTGCTCGTGCTGGCGCTCGCGGCGCTGGCGGGCGTGTTCACGCTGATCGTTCCCCGGTTCGTCGATCAGCTCGACGAGCTCCAGCGGTCGGTGCAGGAGGGGTTACGGTCGGTCGAAGGCTGGCTCGACGAGCGCCTCGGCGTCTCGCTCGCCCAGGTGCGCGATCGCTTCGTCGGAGGCATCGACGGCGGTGCGATCGGACAGCAGGTCCTCTCGGGCGCGGTTCTCGTCGCGGAGCTGCTCGCGGGGCTCCTCCTCGCGATCGTCCTGTGCTTCTTCATCGTGCGTGACGGGCCGGCGTTCGCGCGCGCCGCCGTCCGGTGGTTGCCCGAGGGCCGGCGGGACGTCGGCGCCGCGATCGGGCGTCGGAGCTGGGCGGTCATCGGGGCCTACCTCCGAGGGGTCATGATCACCGGCGTGGTGGACGCCGTCGCGATCGGCATCGGGTTGTGGGCGATCGGCGTCCCGCTCGTGTTCTCGCTCATGACCCTGACGTTCTTCGGCGCGTTCTTCCCCCTCGTCGGGGCGTTCCTGGCAGGGACCGTCGCGGTCCTCGTCGCCCTCGTGTCCGGTGGGGCGACGGACGCCTTGCTCACGCTGGCGGTGGTGGTGGCGGTCCAGCAGCTCGAGGGCGACGTCGTCGCGCCGCTCGTGATCGGGCGGACACTGTCGCTGCACCCCGTGGTGATCGTCCTGTCGCTGACCGCGGGCGCGATCGTCGCCGGGATCGTCGGAGCGGCGTTCGCCGTTCCGCTCGCCGCGGTGATCCGCGCCGCGGTGGATGAGGTCCGCTCGAGGAGGCGTGATGACGCCCGCGCGAGCACAGCCGTGCCCGAGCCTCCGGGCGGTTGACGACGCTGACCGGTCGACGCCGGCGGCGCGGCCTGGCACGCTGAGGTCGTGGTCGATCCCGCGAGGCTCCGCGCGCAGCCGCTGTTGGCCGACCTCGATGAGCACGATCGCGCCCGCATGGCGCGTTGGGTCGAGGAGGTGCGGGCCGAGCCGGGCGAGGTCCTGTTCGAGCAAGGATCGATGCCGTACGAGCTGTTCATCCTCGAATCAGGGACCGTCGAGGTCGTCCGCGACGGGGCACCGATCGCGTCGCTCGGCCCGGGCGACATCGTCGGCGAGATCGCGCTGCTCTCGCAGCAGCGTCGGATGGCCACCGTCCGCGCCACGTCGGCCGTCGTGGCGCTGACGGTACCCGCCGCCGCGTTCCAACAGGTCGCGACCGAGATGCCGGAGTTCGCGGACGAGCTCCGGGCGCTGATGGCCTCCCGCGACCCGGGCACATCGTCCGAGGGGTGACGCCACGCGGCATCGGGCGCCCGCGCCGCCGCCCCGATCTTGCGGCGAACGCCTGAAAACGCCGCTGCCAGAGCGTTTCCGCAGCTTGCATGGGGGATGGCGGAAGTGCCAGACTCAGCCCGCTTCGGATCGACAGAACCGGAGTGCGACGGCGGCACGACGCGGGCACGTGCCGCCGTCATCTATGTCCGCTCGGCGTGGCGCGGGGCGACGAGGCGCTTGCTATCGTGACGGGCCCGGGCGCGTAGCTCAGCGGGAGAGCGCTCGCCTCACACGCGAGAGGTCACAGGTTCGATCCCTGTCGCGCCCACCGGGTCTCGCACCGTTCCGCGCTGGACGACCGTCGACCATCGGTCTCCGCCGCAGCGCGTTCCGGCGCGGGTAGCCTGGTGTCGCAGGGGCACGGAACGGGTGGAGCCGGGAGGGAACATCGTGAGCACGGTCAGCACCAGCGTGGCGGCTCGCGCCGTCGATCTGCGGAAGGTCTACGGCGAGGGTGATGCGGCGGTCGAGGCCCTCCGCGGTGTGTCGGTCGAGTTCGGGGCCGGCGAGTTCACCGCGATCATGGGCCCGTCTGGATCCGGCAAGTCGACGCTGCTCCACTGCATGGCCGGGCTCGACGCGCCGACGAGCGGACAGGTCCTGATCGGCGACGTCGACCTCACGACGCTCTCCGAGAAGGCGCTCACGCAGCTCCGGCGCGACCGGGTCGGCTTCGTGTTCCAAGCCTTCAACCTCGTTCCGACGCTCACGGCGAAGGAGAACATCACCCTGCCGCTCGACATCGCGGGCCGCGAGATCGATCGGGCGTGGTTCGACCGCGTCGTCGACGCCGTGCGGCTGCGCGATCGGCTCGGCCACCGCCCCGCGGAGCTCTCGGGCGGCCAGCAGCAACGGGTCGCCGGCGCTCGCGCGCTCGCGTCGCGTCCGCAGATCGTGTTCGCCGACGAGCCGACCGGGAACCTCGATTCGAAGAGCGGCGCCGAGCTGCTCGCGTTCCTGCGGAGCGCCGTGGACGACCACGGGCAGACGATCGTGATGGTCACGCACGACGCGCACGCGGCGAGCTTCTCGGACCGCGTGATCTTCCTCGCCGACGGTCGCGTCGTCGACGAGCTCCGGGAGCCGACGCCCGAGCGGGTGCTCGACCGGATGGCGCGGGTCGGCCGTCCCCACGGGGGCTGAGCGGTGCTTCGGGCCACGTGGCGCAG
>DATHTO010000026.1:0-21065 GCA_035463115.1 Actinomycetota bacterium
GGGACCGGAGCCGGCGTGGCGTGCTCAGCCGATCGAGCCCTCCATCTGCAGCTCGATCAGGCGGTTCAGCTCCACCGCGTACTCCATCGGGAGCTCGCGCGTGATCGGCTCGATGAAGCCGTTCACGATCATGGCGCTCGCCTCGGCCTCGGAGAGCCCGCGGCTCATCAGGTAGAAGAGCTGGTCCTCACCGATCCTCGCGACGCTCGCCTCGTGACCGAGCTCGGCGGTCTCCTCCTCGACCTCGACGTACGGGTAGGTGTCGGAGCGGGACTCCGGATCGAGGATCAACGCATCGCATCGCACCATCGACTTCGAGTGATGGGCCCCCTCCTCGACGCGAACGAGGCCGCGGTAGCCGGTCCGACCGCCGTCCTTCGAGACCGACTTCGAATTGATCACGCTCGAGGTGTACGGCGCCGCATGGATCGCCTTGCCGCCGGCGTCGGTGTGCATCCCCTTGCCCGCGAACGCCACGCTCAGCACCTCGCCGCGCGCGCCCTTGCCGAGCAGGTAGATCGACGGGTACTTCATCGTGATCTTCGAGCCGATGTTGCCGTCGATCCACTCCATCACGGCGTCTTCGTGCGCGGCCGCGCGCTTCGTCACCAGGTTGTAGACGTTCGTCGACCAGTTCTGGATCGTCGTGTACCGCACGCGCGCGTTCTTCTTCGCGACGATCTCGACAACCGCGGAATGCAGCGAGTCGCTCGTGTAGATCGGCGCCGAGCATCCCTCGACGTAGTGCACGTAGCTGCCCTCGTCGGCGATGATCAGCGTGCGCTCGAACTGACCCATGTTCTGCGCGTTGATCCGGAAGTACGCCTGCAACGGGATGTCGACGTGCACGCCCGGCGGGACGTAGATGAACGACCCGCCCGACCACACCGCGGTGTTCAGCGCCGCGAACTTGTTGTCGTTCGGCGGGATGATCGTGCCGAAGTACTCCTTCACGATGTCGGGGTGGTCCCGCAGCGCGGAGTCCATGTCGGTGAACAGGACCCCCTGCTGATCGAGGTCCTCCTTGATCTTGTGGTAGACGACCTCGGACTCGTACTGGGCGCTGACGCCGCCGAGATACTTCTTCTCGGCCTCGGGGATCCCGAGCTTGTCCCACGTCCCCTTGATGTCGTCGGGCAGGTCCTCCCAGTTCTGAGCCTGCTTCTCCGTCGACCGGATGAAGTAGAAGATGTTCTGGAAATCGATGTCGGACAGGTCGGCACCCCACCACGGCATCGGCCGGCGCTCGAAGTGGTCGAGCGACTTCAGCCGGTACTTCCGCATCCAGTCGGGCTCGTTCTTGAGCCACGAGATCTCTTCGACGACCTCGCGGCTCAGACCCCGCTTCGGCTCGAAGACGTAGTGCTCGGGGTCGCTCCAGCCGAAGCGGTACCCCTTGCTCAGTTCGCGGAGGTGTTCTTCCTGGCTGACAGCCACGACGATCTCCCTCTCCTGCCTCGTGCCGGCCTCGTGCGAGCCCGGCCTCGGCCTTCACCGGCGGTGACACGCGAAGCGGCGCGGAGCCGCCTCAGAGGTAGAAAGTCTACCGGACCGGTAGGAATTCCCACCGGCGCACGGCGCGGCGCCCGGACGCGGAGCCCGGACGCGCCGCGCGGCTCGCTCTCACCCTTCCGGATGCGTTGCGGCTCAGTCGCCGAGCTCGACCGGCGCCCCCACGAGCGACCCGTACTCGGTCCAGGACCCGTCGTAGTTCTTGACGTTCGGATACCCGAGCAGCTCGCGGAGCGCGAACCAGGTGTGCGAGGACCGCTCACCGATCCGGCAGTAGGCGATGACCTCCTTGTCGGGCGTGATGCCCTCGGCCTCGTAGAGCGCGCGGAGCTCATCGGCGCTCTTGAACGTGCCGTCGTCGTTCGCCGCCTTCGCCCAGGGGATGTTCGCGGCGCCGGCGATGTGGCCGGGCACCTGCGACTGCTCCTGCGGCAGGTGGTCGGGCGCGAGCTTTTCACCGCGGAACTCCTCCGGCGACCGCACGTCGACGAGCCCCACGCTCGATCCCACCTTCGCGATCACCTCGTCGCGGAGCGCCCGGATGTCGTCGCGCTCCGACCCGCCGACGGTGTACCCGGTCGAGCCGTGGCTCGGCACGTCCTGCACGAGTTCCCGGCTCTCGAGCTCCCACTTCTTCCTGCCGCCGTTCAGCAGCTTCACGTTCTCGACACCGCGCAGCTTGAGGATCCAGTAGGCGTAGGCCGCGAACCAGTTGTTGTTCCCGCCGTACAGGACGATCGTCGTGTCGGGAGCGACGCCCGCGTCCGACAGCAGGGCCGAGAGCTCCTCGCGGCTCACGTAGTCGCGGCCGACCTTCGCGTGCAGATCGCTCGCCCAGTTCCACCCCACGGCGCCGCGGATGTGACCCTTCTCGTAGGCAGACGTGTCTTCGTCGACCTCGATCACCCGGACCGAAGGGTCGTCGAGATGCTCCTCGAGCCAGTCAGTGCTGACGAGGACGTCGGGGTTCGCGTAATCGGTCACGTGCTCTCCTCCTTCCCCGGCGACGCCGGGTGGTGCGGGCCGGACGGTGCGGGCCGGACGGACGGTGCGGGGCTGGACGGCTCCCGAACACCGGCGTCGCGCTGCGCGACGGGTCCCGATCGTGCTTCAGCGGGAGCCAGATGCGGCGTGGACGGCCGGGCTCAGCCGCAGACGTGGGCACAGCACAGGCGCGACGGGATCATCGCCCCCACGAGTCCGCGGCACCGCGTTCGGATCACTCGTCTCCGTACCCCTGATCGCGGCCGGTCGGCCGGATCCGCACGTTGTATCGCCGTTGCACCTGCAACGTCAACGGACGGTGGTGCGGCCTCAGAAGACGCCGAGGGCGGCCTTCGCCTCGTCCGACATCATCTCGGGCGTCCACGCGGGTCGGATCACGAACTCCGGCCGGACCTCGCCCACGCCGTCGACGGGCGCGAGGAACGCGCGCATCTGATCCTCGATCAGCGGACCGATCGGGCAGCCCATCGTCGTCAGCGAGTACTGGATGTCGACGTCGCCCGCGTCGCTCACCTGGATGTCGTACACCAGCCCGAGATCGACGATGTTCAGGCCGAGCTCGGGGTCGTAGACCTGCTTCAACGCCTCGCGGACCGCGTCGACCGACACGGGCGCGTCGGACGGAGCCGTCGCGTCCTCGGTGCCGACGGGAGCGTCGGCCGCCTCGGTCACCTCGCCCGGCGACGTGGCGCCCGACGTCGCCGATGCGTCTTCGGTCATCGTGAACTCTCGCTCGTCCATGCCACGTTCCTCGCTCGTTCGGGCATATCCTTACCCGGTCAGGTTACTTCCCCGCCGTCGAACGAAGGAGCCATGCCGCAGATCCGTGCGTTGATCGTCGACGACCATCCCGTCACGAGGGAGGGTCTCCGCACCGCGCTCGAGCTCTCCGACGAGGTCGTGGTCGTCGTCGGCGAAGCGGCGACCGGCGAGGAAGCGGTCGAGCGCGCGCGCGAGCTGACGCCCGACGTCGTCTTCATGGACGTGCGCAGGCCCGGCATGGACGGCATCGAGGCGACGCGCCGGATCCGCGAGGCGGCTCCCGACACGAAGGTCATCCTGATCACGATCGACGAGTCGAGGGGCGCGGTCGCCGAGGCGATCCAGGCGGGGGTGTCGGGGTACCTGCTGAAGGACGCGTCGCCCGACGCGCTCGTCGACGCTGCCCGGAACGCCGTCGAGGGCAACGCCGTGATCCATCCGCAGCTGACGAAGACCTTCATCGAAGAGGCGCGGATGGAAGGGGGAGGCGCCCCGGGCGAACCCAAGTCGCCGTCGCTCTCGAAGCGCGAACGCGAGATCCTGCAGAAGGTCGCCGACGGCGCCACGACCCGGCAGGTCGCGACCGACCTCGGCATCTCGCCGCACACCGTCAAGACGCACCTCGAGCGCATCTTCGAGAAGCTCGGTGCGAACGACCGTGCGCAGGCCGTCGCGATCGCCATCCGCACCGGCATCGTCCACTGATCGATCCCGCCGTCGGATCGCCGGCGACGACGCGACCCCACCGATCGGCGTCCCGTCGCGCCCGTCTCAATCCGCCGAACGCACGGCCGATACCCGTGGAGATGCCCACGACCGTCCTGCTGTGCGACGCTCCCGACGAGGTCTCGCTCCTGCAGTACCACCTGCTCCGTGAGGCGCCGGACCTGATCGTCGAGGTCACGACCGACGCGGTCCGCGCCGTGGAGGCCGTGGCGCGTGCACGCCCGGACGTCGTCGTGTGCGAACCCGACCTCGACGGGCTCGCCGCGGGAGAGCTGATCCGACGGCTCCGCGCGACGTCGCCGACGGCGAAGATCGTCGCGCGGAGCGCCTTCGCCGACGCCGATCGGGTCGCGGCGGCGCTCGGCGCCGGCGCGTCGGCGTTCCTCACGAAGGCCGAACCTCACGAGTCGGTCGTGGCGGCGATCCGTTCCGTCGGCGGCGGTGCCGTCGTGCTCTCCCCCGTCGCCGCGATGGTCCTCGGCGACGAGCTGGCCGCGATGACCGGCCGCATCCGGGAGCTCGAAACGGAGCTGTCGGAACTCCGCGACGACGTCTCGGCGGGATCCACCGCCAAGGCGGACTTCCTCGCGAACATCTCGCACGAGCTGCGCACCCCCGTGACCGTCGCGAAGGGCATCGCGTACGTGCTCCGGAACCCCACGGTCCCGGAGGTGGAACGCGCGCAGTTCCTCGACCAGCTCCAGGCCTCTCTCGACAAGCTCATGGCGATCGTCGACGAGGTCATCACCATGTCGGAGCTCGAGAAGGGCACCTTCACGCTCGAGCTCGCGCCGACGGACCTCGCGCCGCTCGTGCGCCATGCGGTCGACGAGGTGTCGCGCCAGTACCCCGCGCAATCGATCGTGGCGCAGGTCCCCGACACGCTCTCCGCGGTGGCCGACGGCGCGAAGATCGGCGGCGTGGTCCGCGAGCTCCTCGACAACGCGTGCCGGTACTCGCCGCCGGAAGCTCCCGTCGAGGTCGTCGCCCGGATCCTCCACGAGGGCGTCGTCGTCACGGTGACCGACCACGGCGAGGGGATCGACCGGAGCGTCGCGACGAAGGCCTTCGAGCAGCCGTTCTCGACGGGCGAGGGGATCTTGCGCAAGGAGAAGGCCGGGGTCGGCGTCGGGCTCCACCTCGCCCGCCAGATCGTCGTCGAGCACGGCGGGATCATGTGGGCCGACCCCCTCCCCGGCGGCGGGACGCGCGTCTCGTTCTGCCTGCCTGCTCAGGCCGGCGATCGGCTGTCGGTCCCGCCGTCGATCACGATCTGACGGCTCGAGGCCGACCGCTCGAGGCCGCCGCTCGGGGCCCAGCGCTCGGATCGGGGCCTCGGCGCTGGACCGTAGCCACACGTACCGAGCCCCGCTATCCTCGCCGATGAGCGCGTGCGGCGAACCATCTGTGGTCTCGTCCTGGCCGGAACGCTGGCCGGGTGCACCTGGCAGCCTCGTCTCGCGACGCCTCCCGCCGGTCAGGAGGCCGACGCGATCCGGGTGACCCCGACGCCCCAGGAGTACGACCGTGTGACCGCGGGAGTCGTCCAGGCGCTCGTCCCGACGGGGTGGCGCGCGGTCGCGACCGAGGCGAACCACGTCACCCAGCAGGGATTCGTCGCGTCCCCGCGGCCGCGCGCGTGGGAGCGGCTGGACCGAGGCGCCACGGGGCTCTCGGCGACGTGGATCGACGCGACGCGGGTCGGCGTTCCGAGCGACTACTACTACCTCGCCGCGACCGGCCCCGTGCTCTCCCGGCTGATGGCCTCGGATCGGTGCACGCGTCTGCGCGAGCAGGTCTACGCGAACAACGCACCGGCGTTCGCGGCAGGTCACCGCCGTTCGCCGGGCGATTTCGTGGCGCGCGGCAACGGCGTCTGCAGGGTCTCGGGCGACGTGGACACGCGGTGGGCGTACTTCGTGGCGGCGCCCGGACTCGGACCTGCGCGGGAGATCGGGATCCCGAGCTCCGGCCTCTACGTCGTCGTCGCCGCCACGCCTGCGGGACCGCATGCCGCGGAGCTGCTCGAGCATCTGCTCCTCCACACCCGCTTCGGCGACGCGTCGATCGGCGACTTCATCCGCGCGGTCCGGGCGCTCCCCGTCGACTGACGTCGCGCGCGCCGTCGGAACGGCGAACGCGGGTAGACTGCCGTGTCGGATGTCCGACGCCTTCGACCTCGTCGTCGTCGGTGCGGGGACGGGTGGGTACTCGGCCGCGCTCCGTGCCGCCCAGCTCGGCCAGCGCGTCGCGCTGGTCGAACGAGACGACCGCATCGGCGGGACCTGCCTGATCCGCGGGTGCATCCCCACGAAGGCACTGCTGCAGTCCGCCGCGGTGCAAGACACCGTCGACCGCGCGAACGAGTGGGGCATCAAGGCCTCGGGCGAGCCCGACTGGTCCGCGATCCGCGCCTTCGAGGAAGGCATCGTCGACAAGAACATCAAGGGCCTGACCGGTCTCGTGAAGGCACGCGGCATCGAGATCGTGCGAGGCGACGCCACCGTCGCGGCCGGGCCGTCGGTGCGGGTGGGCGATCGCACCCTCGAGGCCCCCGACGTCGTGATCGCGACCGGCTCGCGCCCGCGGATGCTTCCGGGCGTCGAGGTGACCGAGCGCGTCATCACGAGCGATCAGGCGTTGCGGCTCGATCGGATCCCGGCTTCCGCCGTGGTGATCGGGGCCGGCGCCGTCGGGCTCGAGTTCGCGTCGATGTACCGCTCGTTCGGCGCGGACGTGACCGTGCTCGAGGCGCTGCCGCGACTCGCGCCCCTCGAAGACGACGAGGTCTCGAAGGAGATCGCGCGCGCCTTCCGCAAGCGCGGCATCGCGACGGTCGCCGGCGCCTCGGTCCAGGGGGTCAAGGAGTCGGGCGACGGCGTCGACGTCACCTACGAGGCCGACGGCACGACCCACACGGTCACGGCCGACATCTGCCTGGTCGCCACGGGTCGGGGGCCCGTCACCGACGGGTTGGGCCTCGAGGAGCTGGGCATGTCGATGCACGAGAAGGGCTACGTGATCGTGGACGACGACCTGCGGACGAGCGTCGACGGGTTCTGGGCGATCGGCGACGTCGCCTCCACACCGCTGCAGCTCGCGCACGTCTCGTTCGACGAGGGCTACGCCGTCGCCGAACGGATCGCCGGCGAAGACGTGCCGACGATCGATTACACGCTCGTGCCGAAGGTCACGTACTGCTCCCCCGAGCTCGCGAGCGTCGGCCTCACCGAGGCGCAGGCCAAGGAGCGCGGGCTCGAGGTCGAAACGAAGAAGCTCGACTTCCTCGCGATCGGCAAGGCGAACATCGTCGGCGAGGGCGGCTTCGTGAAGGTCGTCGCCGAAGCGGGAGGTGGCCCGACGCTGGGCGTCCACATGATCGGCCCCCACGTCACCGACCTGATCTCCGAAGCCGTGCTGATCACGGCGTGGGAGGCGACCCCCACCGACGTCGCGCGCTTCCACCATCCGCATCCGACCCTTTCCGAGGGCGTCGGCGAGGCGTTCCTGGCGCTCGCCGGCAAGCCCCTGCACTCCCCGTAGGAGAAGGAGATCGTGGCCACCGACGTACGCGACGCCTCCGCCCGCACCGCGGAACGGCCGCTGCCCGACGACCGGCTCAAGGAGGTCCTGTACCTCCTGAAGCTCGCCCGCTACTTCGACGAACGCATGGAGGCCCTCTACCGCCAGGGTCGGTTGCCCGGCGCGATCTACTCCGGTCGCGGCCAGGAGGGGACGCACGTCGGCGTGGCCTACGCCCTCGAGGACGACGACTCGCTGTTCCCCACGCATCGCGACCTCACGGCGCAGCTCACGAAGGGCCTCGACCTGAAGCGCGTGATGGCCCAGTTCTGGGGACGGATCGACGGCTACACGCGCGGTCGCGACGGGAACAGCCACATCGGTGACTGGCAGGGCAACAAGACGTTCACCGTGATGTCACACCTGCCGATCGCGTACCCCGTCGCGATCGGCGCAGCGTGGGCGTACCAGCGCCGCAAGGATCGGAACGTGGCGCTCGCGATCTGCGGCGACGGCGCGACGTCCAACGGCCGCTGGCACGAGTCGCTGAACTGGTCCGCGGTCTTCCGGCTGCCGGTCGTGTGGGTCGTGAACAACAACGGCTTCGCGTACTCGACGCCGAACAGCCGAGAGTTCCCGGTTCCGACGGTCGCCGAGCGCGCCTCCGCCTACGGGATGCCGGGGGTGCGCGTCGACGGCTCCGACGTGCTCGAGGTCTACGCCGCCGCGAAGGAGGCCGTCGACCGAGCGCGCGACGGAGGCGGCCCGTCGCTGATCGAGTCGGTGTCCCTCCGCTGGCGTGGGCACGCGGGGCACGACCCCGCGAAGTACGTTCCGAAGGAACTGCTCGACGAGCACGTGAACGACAAGGATCCCGTCCGGATCTTCCAGGAGCGGATGCTCGAGTGGGGCGTCGTCACGAAGGAGGACCTCGACGAGCTGCAGTCGCGGATCGAGCGCGAGTTCGACGAGGGCTACGAGTTCGCGCTGAACTCCCCGTTCCCCGAGCCCGAGGACGCCTTCAAGGGGAACTGGACCGACGACGGGTACTGGACGAGCGAGCCGGGCCGCGGCGGCGGGACGGAGGCCTGACGTGGCGACGGCGCAGAAGGTCGAAGCGGGCGCGGCCGGCCACGGGGCCGAGCCGCGCGGGAAGCGCTCGGACGACGGTCAGGCGACGTACCTGATCGCGATCGCCGAGGCGCTCTGGGAGGAGATGGAGCGCGACGAGCGGGTCTACCTGCTCGGCGAGGACATCGGCGTCTACGGCGGCGCGTTCAAGGTCACCGAGGGCTTCCTCGAGCGGTTCGGCGAGGACCGCGTGATCGACACGCCGATCGCCGAGGAGACGATCGTCGGGATGGCGGCCGGCTCGGCGATGGAGGGGTTCCGCCCCGTCGCGGAGTTCCAGTACGCCGACTTCATGTCCAGCGGCTACGACGAGATGACGACGGTGCTGTCGCGCTACCACTACCGCAGCGGGGTGCCGATGCCGGTGGTGCTGCGCGGACCCTCCGGCGGCGGCGTCCGCGCGTCGTCCTTCCACTCGACGAACCCCGAGCCGTGGATCGCGCACGCCGGCGGGATCAAGGTCGTGTGTCCCGCGTTCCCCGCCGACGCGAAGGGGCTGCTGAAGAGCGCGATCCGCGACGACAACCCGGTGGCGTTCCTCGAGCACAAGTGGATCTATCGGCGGATCAAGGAGCAGGTGCCGGAGGACCCGGACTTCCTCGTGCCGATCGGCAAGGCGCTCGTGCGCCGGGAAGGCACCGACGTCTCGGTGATCACCTACGGCGCGATGGCGCACAAGGCGCTCGAAGCCGCGGCGTCGCTCGAGCAGAAGGGCATCTCGATCGAGGTCGTCGACCTCCGCACGGTGTACCCGCTCGACGAGGAGACGGTCCTGCGATCGATCGAGAAGACGTCACGCGCGCTCGTCCTGTCGGAGTCGTACCGCTACGTCGGGATCGGTGCCGAGGTCGCCGCGGTGATCGCCGAGAGGGCGTTCCAGCACCTCGACGCCCCGGTCGAGCGGCTGTCGCCGCCGAACCTCCCGGTGCCGTTCTCGCCGACGCTCGAGGACGCGTTCCTTCCACAGGTCGCCGACATCGAGGCCGCCGTCGAGCGGCTGTCGGCGTGGTGATCACGCGCGTGGCGCTGCCGGCGCGCGTGGATCCGCGCGGCGCAGGGTACGGACCGACGATGGGAGACCTGCTGGCTCGCTTGCCGGAAGAGGGAGTGTCGCGATGACGTCGATCCAGATGCCACAGCTCGGCGAAACGATCGTCGAGGGCACGATCCTCAAGTGGCTGAAGAAGGAAGGCGAAGCGGTCGACCGCGACGAGCCATTGTTCGAGATCTCCACCGACAAGGTCGACACCGAGGTCCCGTCGCCGGTCGCGGGCACGTTGACGAAGATCATCGTCGCGGAGGGCGAGACCGTGCCGGTCGGGACCGAGCTCGCCGAGATCGACGGTGCGGGCGGCGGCGCCCAGCCGGCGAGCGACGAGCAGACGCAGGCCGCTTCCGACGGAGCCGGCGCAGCGACGTCGGAAGACGGCGAGAGCGACGCCACCTCGCCGGAGGGCGGCGCCCAGGCAGCGGCCCCCGCGTCGAGCGATGGGGCGACCGATCGAGGCTCCGCCGCCGAGACGCCAGGGGTCGAACCGTCGACGGCGTCGGCGGAGGCGACCGGCGTCGCGACCGCGTCGCCGGAGCCCGCGACGGCCGCCGCCGCGACGGCGAACACCCCGACGCCCGCGCCGCAGCCGTCCAGCGGGGGCGGGAGCTCCCCGGCGACCGCCGACGGAGGTCCGCGGTCGCAGATCCTGTCCCCCGTCGTCCGCAAGCTCGCGCAGGAGCACGGCATCGACCTGTCGACGGTCCGCGGGACGGGAACGGGCGGCCGCATCACCCGGAAGGACGTCGAGGCCGCCGTCGCGTCGGGAGCGCAGCCGGCGACGCCCGCAGCCGCACCCTCGGGAGCGGCGCTCCGATCGGTGCCCGCCGCGGCCTCGGCCGGCGAGGGCATGGAGTCGGAGCCGCTCAGCCACATCCGCAAGGCGATCGGCAAGCACATGCTCGCCTCGGTGAACGAGACGGCCCGCGCCTGGACGCTCGTCGAGGCGAACGTCGAGCACCTCGTCCGGCTCCGCGAGCGCACGAAGGACGCCTTCGCGGAACGCTACGGCGCGAAGCTCACCTATCTGCCGTTCGTCGTCCGGGCGACGATCGACGCGCTCCAGGCGTTCCCGACGGTGAACGGGCGGATCGACGGTGACAACGTGATCCTGCACCGGTACGTGCACATGGGCATCGCCGTCAGCTACGACGCCGGCCTCATCGTGCCGGTGATCAAGGGCGCCGACGGCATGAACACCGTCGGGATCGCTCGGGCGATCGCGGACCTCGCGGCGCGGGCCCGGTCGCACGAGCTTCGGCCCGACGAGGTGCAGGGCGCGACGTTCACGATCACGAACCCCGGGCCGTACGGTTCGCTCGCGAGCGTGCCGATCATCAACCAGCCGAACACGGGGATCCTCTCCCTCGACGCGATCCAGAAGCGGCCGGTCGTCGTGGAGGGCGATGCGATCGCCGTCCGCCACATGGTGAACATCTCGATGTCCTGGGACCACCGGCTGATCGACGGTGAGATCGCGACGCGGTTCCTCGCGCGCGTGAAGCAGAACCTCGAGTCGTGGGACTTCGCCGAGGATCTCGGGCTCTGACGACGTGACGCACGCGGCGTGGATCGTCCGGCCGGACGGCCCCGTGGACTACGACGCCGCGAACGAGGCCATGCACGACCTCGCCCGGCGTCGGCTGGCAGACGAGGTGCCCGACACCATCATCACCCTGGAGCATCCGCCGGTCTTCACCGCCGGGCGCCGAGCGAAGCGCGACGAGCTCGTGTGGTCCGAGGAGGACGTCACCGAACGCGGCGGCCTCGTCCGGGCGATCGACCGGGGCGGCGCCTACACGTTCCACGGCCCCGGCCAGCTCGTCGGGTATCCGATCCTGGACCTCGGTGGATCGCCGGATGCCGGAGCGTACCTCCGCGCGATCGAGGAGGTCGTGATCCGAGCCGCCGCCGACGTCGGCATCGCGCTCGAGCGGCGCGACGACGTGCAGACCGGCGTGTGGCGAGGCGACGACAAGGTCTGCGCGATCGGCGTGCGGCTGTTGCGGACGCGCGTGACGCTGCACGGCTTCGCGCTCAACTGCGACACCGATCTGTCGTGGTTCCGGGGGATCGTCGCCTGCGGGCTGCCGCAGCACGGCGCCACGTCGTTGACGGAGCTGGCCGGTCGGCGCATCCGCGTCTCGGAGATGCGACCGATCGTCGAGCGGCACCTCGCCGAGGTGTTCGGGCTCGCGTTCGAGCCGGCGCCCGCGGCCGTCACACGCGCCTTCCGACGGGCCGAACGCGCGATCGACGTCGCGTGACCCACGGCGGCGATCCCGGCCGTCGCCGCCGATCAGGGACGCTGTCCGGCGAACGTCCTACGCGTCGGCGACGAGCGCGTACCGCGGAAGGTGCTCGAGCCAGCCGAGCGGCCACGGCTGCTGCAGGCGACGCGCCCACTCGACGTCGCGGAGGCGGCGGATGCGTGCGCCGCGCCATCCGGCGTCGTGCACGAGATGCACGAGTGGCTCGGGCGACGGCAGCCGAGACAGCGGGAGCCGCGCGAGGATCTCTTCGGGGTAGGGCGCATGGTGGTCGTCGGGGACGCCCGTCAGCGAGCGAATCATCGACGCCGCCCGGTGCTGCGCCTTCGCGACGAGATCCTGCCGCCCGAAGATCGCCTCGAGCAAGACGAGCCGACCTCCCGGCGTGACGCGCCGCCACGCGCTGAGCGCGGCGAGCGGATCGGGCAACGTCCACAGGACGTGGCGTTCGATCACCGCGTCGAACGGCCCGTCTGGCGGTTCCGCGGCCGACCCGACGACGAAGGTCAGATCGAGACCGCGCGCGTCGGCCTTCGCGCGCGCCCGGTCGAGCATGCCCGACGACAGATCGATCGCCGTGACCTCGTAGCCGAGCTCGGCGCCCAGCAGCGCGAGGGCGCCCGTGCCGGCGCCGGCATCGAGCACCCGGGCGGGCGGTTCGGGGAGGGAGCCACGGAGCGCGGCACGCCATGCCGCCGCCTCGACGGGATCGGTCACCGCGTGTCCGGGCGAGCGGTCGTACGTCGCGCTGTCGCGGTCCCAGTAGTCCCTGATCGTGTCGTGCACGTCGCCCATGTGCATCAGTGTGACGGACGGACGCGTTCGATGCCGTCGTCGATGGCGGCGGCGAGCGGCTCGGGATCACGCGACCCGATCACGACGCGACGGTCGCCACGCAGCCGGAGGTCGACGCCCAGGTCGCCGGCGATCGAGTACGCCCATCCTCCACGCCAGCCCCATCGGATGCCCCATCCGCCGAACTCGCGGAGGGGGTGGTACCGGACCGCCTCGGCGGCTTCGACGTCGCCGAGCGCGATCGTGCGTCGCCACAGCGGGAACCACCGGATCTCGATCCGATCGTCCAGCACGGAGGCCTCGAGGCGAGCCGCCGTCGCGAACGCGACCACCGCGGCGACGGCCACGGCGACGGCGGTCGCGCCGGTCGCGTCACCGAGCCCGACACCCACCCATCCGACGACGGCTGCGCCGACGCCGGCGGCGACGACGCGCCACGCCCGTGGCACGCGCTGGACCTGCCGGAAGACCTCCGCTCGCACGACGGTCAGAACAGCGCGGCGGTGAGCTTCCGCCGGTATTCGCCGACGAGCTCGTCGTCGTCGCCCAGCGCGGCGAACACCGTGACCATGGCCTGGCGCGCAGCGTCGCGATCGTCGGGCAGGGCGCCGAGCATCCCGTCGAGCGCCTCGCGCCAACCGCCCGTGGCGGCGAGCCGCTTCGCCGACGCAAGCGTCCCGTTCGCCGGTTCGTCGGCCCACTCACGGACCTCGATCGTCGCGTGCACCGCCTCGGCCTCCGGGTCCGGCAGGTGCTGCATCACGAGCGGCCGGGCCTCGTCGATGTCGCCGCGGGCGACGAGCACGCGGGCGAGGCCGAGGGCGGCATCTCGGTTCTTCGGATCCTTCTCGAGCGCCTCGCGGAACCCCGACTCGGCGGCGTCGAGATCACCCGTCTCGGCCTCCGCTTCGGCCTCGGCGGCGTCGATGTCGGCCTCGCTCGGAAGGAGCTGGTCGACGAACGCGTTGACCTCGGATTCGGGGTAGGCGCCGATGAACATGCTGACCGGCTGGCCGTCGCGGAACGCCACGACCGTGGGGATGCCTTGGCTCCGCACCGCTTGCAGGAGCGCCTGGCCCACGCCGTTCGCGTCGACGTCGAGCTTCGCGAGCAGGAACGCGCCATCGCGCTCGTGGGCCACCTTCTCGAGGATCGGGCCCAGGGTTCGGCACGGGCCGCACCAGGCCGCCCACATGTCGACGACGACGGGCTTGTCCTTCGAGCCTTCGATCACGACCTGTTCGAAGGTCGCATCCGTCACGTCGACGACGTTCGTCGTCGTAGCCATCGTTCCGCGTTCCTCTCGTCTCGTCCGTTCCGTCCGGCGGGGCCGCGCCACGCTCCGGCGCGGCCCACCCGTGGAACGCCGGCCCGGGCGTCGCTGTTCCCCGGGCCGGCGCGCCGATGCGTTCAGCGACCTGCGAACCTCGCCACCGCGGCCATCAGCTCTTCCACCTTCTCACGCCCGTCTCCCTGCTCGATGCTGTCGGTGACGCAGTGGCGGACGTGGTCGTCCAGCAGTCCCATCCCGACGGCGCGGAGGGCCGCGACGACGGAGTTCAGCTGGGTCAGCACGTCGATGCAGTACTGGTCCTCGTCAATCATGCGCTGGAGCCCTCGCACCTGCCCCTCGATCCTGCGCAGGCGCTTCTGCAGCTGCTCCTTCTCCATCGCGTAGCCGCTCATGCGTCCTCCCGGGACGGCGTTCCGCCTCGAACGGGAGGAGTATACCCCGGGGGGGTACGCCCGACGGTCGCTGACAGCTCGGAGCACGAGACCGACGTAGACTCGCCGGCGTGGGAGGTCCGCGGTGTCTGCGCCGGTGACCCGAACGCCCCACGAGGGGCTCGGTCTCGACGGAACCGACCTGGTCGCGATCTACCGGACGCTCCTCACGGCACGGCTCCTGGACGAGGCGGCCCTCCGCCAGAACCGGATGGGGCGCGCGCCGTTCGTCGTTCCGGTGGCGGGGCACGAGGGCTGTCAGGTCGGGACCGCGTGGGCGATGCGCCGCGGCACCGACATCTGGCTCCCCTACTACCGCGACGTCGGTGTCGTGCTGGCCGCCGGCGTGACGCCGTACGAGATCTTCCTCGGCGTCTTCGCGAAGGCGGACGACCCCGCGTCCGGCGGGCGCCAGATGCCGTCGCACTGGGGATCGCGCCGGCTCGGCATCATCACGGGCTCGTCGCCGATCGCCACGCAGGTTCCGCACGCCGCCGGCATCGCCTACGCCGCGCGTCTGCGCGGTGACGACACCGTCGTCGGGTGCTGGTTCGGCGATGGCGCCACGAGCGAAGGCGACTGGCACGAGGGCCTCAACTTCGCCGCCGTCCATCGCCTGCCCGTGATCTTCGTGTGCGAGAACAACCACTACGCGATCAGCGTGCCGCAGTCGATGCAGATGGCGGTCGCCGACGTCGCCGACCGCGCGGCGGGGTACGGGTTCCCCGGCGTCGTCGTCGACGGCAACGACGTGCTCGCGTGCTACGCCGCCATGCGCACGGCGCACGAGCGCGCCCGTGCCGGCGAGGGCCCGACCTTGATCGAGTGCAAGACCTACCGGTACCTCCCGCACACGTCCGACGACGACGACAAGAGCTACCGATCGCGCGAGGAGGTCGAGGAGGCGAGGCACCACGACGCGATCGACGCCTTCGCCGCGTACCTCCGCACACACGGCGTCCTCGACGACGACCGCGACGAGACGATCCGTCAGGAGGTGCGCGCCGAGATCGAGCAGGCGATCGCGGCGGCGTGGGAGGCCGCCGACCCGGATCCGGCCACCCTGAGCCGGCACGTCTTCGAGGAGCGCACGTGACCCGGAAGAACCTGCTCACCGCCGTCCGCGACGCGCTGCACGACGAGATGGCGCAGGACGAGCGGATCGTCCTGCTCGGCGAGGACGTCGGCGCGCGCGGCGGGGTGTTCCGCCTGTCGGACGGCTGGCTCGAGGAGTTCGGTCCCGAGCGCGTGATCGATACGCCGCTCGCCGAATCGGGTCTCGTCGGCGTCGCGATCGGCATGGCGTTGCACGGGTTGCTTCCCGTCGCGGAGATCCAGTTCGCCGACTTCATCCATCCGGCGTACGACCAGATCGTGTCGGAGGCCGCGCGGATCCGGTACCGATCGAACGGCGACTTCGCGTGTCCGCTCGTGATCCGGACGCCGTGCGGCGGCGGGGTGCACGGCGCGCTCTACCATTCGCAGTCGATCGAAGCGACCTACGCGCACGTTCCGGGGCTGAAGGTCGTGATGCCGTCGACGCCCGCCGACGCGGCGGGGCTCCTCCGGAGCGCTCTGCGCGATCCGGATCCCGTCCTGTTCCTCGAACACAAGCGGGCGTATCGGGCGGTGACGGGCGACGTCCCGGACGACTACGCCACGACGCCGATCGGGCGCGCCGACGTGAAGCGCGGAGGCACGGACCTGTCCGTCATCACGTACGGCTACGAGGTGCACCGGTGTCTCGAGGCGGCCGAGCGCCTCGACGCCGATGGCGTGTCGGCGGAGGTGGTCGACGTCCGGACGCTCGCGCCGCTCGACGTCGAGACGATCCTGGCTTCGGTCCGGCGAACGTCGAAGGCGATCGTCGTCTACGAGGACAACCGGACGTACGGCGCGGGCGCCGAGATCGCGGCCACGATCGCGGAGCACGCCTTCGACGATCTCGACGCCGCCGTCGTGCGGATCGGTGGCCCCGACGTCCCGGCGATGCCGTTCGCGTCCCCGCTGGAGCACGCGTTCCTCGAGCCGGCCCCGGACCGGTTGTTCCACGCGATGCGCGATCTCGCCGCGGCGTGACGTCCGCGCGCTAGTCCATCGAGCGTCGGCGGAGGCGACCGAGCGCCCGAGCCCACGCGCTCTCGCGCGGCGGCTTCACCGGCTGGGCTGCCTCCTCACGCGTCAGGTCGTCGCGGATCACGTCGTGCGTGCGGACGTACGACGACGCGACCGCCTGGATGATCGCGGCGGCGGGCAGCGCGAGGAAGGCGCCGACGACCCCGCTAACGCTCGCGCCGGCGATCGCGGCGCCGAACGCGAGGGCAGGATGCAGCTCCATCGTCCGCGCGGTGACGTGCGGGCTGAGGATGTAGTTCTCGAGCTGCTGATAGAGCGTGAAGTACGCGAGGAGGATCGCGGCGTCGACCGTGCTGCCGACGAGCGCGACCAGCAGCGGGAGCGCCATCGCGATGTACGTCCCGACGGTCGGGATGAACTGCGACACGATGCCCATCCACACCGCGAGCGGCAACGCGAACTCGATGCCGAGCACGCGCATCACGACGTACGACGCGACGCCGGAGAGCACGGCGAGCACCAAGCGCGAATACAGGTAGGCGCCCGTCTTGTCGATCGCGACCTCCCATGTGTCGAGCACGATCCGTTGCTGCTTCGGTGGCAAGACGGAGCAGACCGCGCGACGGAACCGCGGCCCGTCGGCCACGAGGTAGAACGTGAACAGCGCGATCGTGAGGATCTGGAAGATCGTCGCCGCGATCGCGGCGCCGACGCCGAAGACGTTGCCTGCGATGTTCCCGGCGAACCGCGTCAGGTCGCTGTTCGCGAGCTGGAGGTCCTCCACGATGCGCGTCGTCGACAGCTCGAGGCCGAACCAGTCGTTCCCCCACCCGACCAGGCGGTCGATGATCTCGGGTGCCGCGTCGACGAGCTCGATCACCTGGTCGACGAAGACGGGGATGATCGAGACGAGGAGCAGCACGCCGACGAGCGTGAGGGTGAGCAAGCAGGCGAACGTCGCGAGTCCACGTCGCCAGCCGCGCGACGACAGCCACGACACCGCGGGCTCGAGCGCGAACGACAGGAACAGCGACGCGATCAAGAGGATCACGAGGCCGCGGATCTGCTTGAACGCGTTGTACAGGAGCAGCGCGAGCGCCACCGAGATCCAGACGACGATCAGGAGCCGCCAGATCCACTGCCACGACGGCAGGCGGAGCGGCGCGAGCGCGTCGTCGGCCGCGGCCTCCGGAAGGTCCTCGACGGGCGGTTCGGTCTGGATCGGCACCTGCTGCGGCTCGGCCACCCCGCGAGCCTAGACCGTCGCCCGAGGTTCCGCGGGAAGGGACCCACCGGGCGCGGGACGCGGTGCGTCGCACGCGAGGGACGATGCCGCAGCCTCCACGGCGTCGGCCATGCGCGGGCGGGCGCGGGCGAGCGCTCGCTCGGCGACGGACGCCGGCTCGTCGTCGCCGAGCCCGTCGAGCCCGTCGCGGAACGAGGTCTCGGCCTCGTCGATCGCGTCGTCGAGCGAGCGCGGCGTCGCGTCGCTGTCCGAGATCCGGCCGAGGAACGGAGCGACCTTCTCGAGCGCTCCCCGGACCTCGCCGACGGTCGCGTCCGGTGGCGGCGCGAGCAGCAGCGCGAACGTCGCGCGGAACGATCCCAGGTCCCGACAGAGGTCCGCGACCTCGTCGGCATCGGAACCCGCGCACCCCGCCGCGGCGACGACCGCGAGCGAGAGGGCCAGCTGCGCTCGGCGCCGGTTCACGCGGGCGAGACCGCCCCCCGAGCGATGCGCCGCCGGAACACCCAGTACGCGACGGCTCCGGCCGGCAGCGGCAGCCAGTACGTCACCAGCCGGTACGCGAGCGTGGCGAGGACGGACTCGGGGGCAGGGACCCCGGCGAGGCGCAGCATCGCAGCGAGGCCCGCTTCGACGAACCCGAGACCGCCGGGGGTGATCGGGATCATCGCGAGCACGGTCGCCGCGACGTACGCGAGGAGCACCAGGGATGCCCGAGGCGCCGCCCCGACCGCGGTGAGGGCGATGAGCAGCGACGCGTAATCGAGGAGGCGGTTCCCGACGGCGGCGGCGACGGCCTGGCGCCAACGTTGGCCGAGGGCAGCGCGGACGTCGTCGCGTTGCGCGATCAGGGCGGCGGCGACGTCGTCGCCCGGCGCCGGCGGCTCGGCGCGGCCCAGGCGAACCGCCACGCCGCGGACCGCACGAGCGATCGCGCGGAGCAGCCGGTCGCCGGTCATCACGGCGAGGCCGACGCCGAACAGCACGAGGAACGCGGCTCCGCCGATCACGGCGGCTTGCCACAGGCCGCCGGCCACCGGCGCGCCGGCCAGGACGGCGGGGACCGCGAGGATCGGGAGGGCGAACAGCGTGCCGACCGTGATGACGCCGACCGCCGTCACGCCGGTCGCCGCGGATGCCGGGGACACGCCGCCCTGCACGAGCATCCGGAACTGCAGCGCTCCGGCGGCCGCGGCGCCTCCGGGAACGATGCGGCTGAACGCGTTCGACGCGAGCTGCGACGTGGCCACGACGACCCGGTCGTCGCATCGGAGCGCGACGTGGTGGAGCTGCCAGAGCGCCACGAAGCTCGCGGCCTGCGTGGCGACGAGCACGGGGAACCACAACGGCTCGATCCGCAGCAGGAGCGGCGCGTCGGCGACGAACGCGAGGAGCGTCGGTCCGAAGACGTACAGGGCGACGCCCGCGGCGACGAGCGACAGGACCCGGAGCACGATCCTGCGACGAGGCGAGCCGCGGACCCCGCTGTCCATCGAGCGAGCGTACACGCGCCGCGTCGATGACCGGCCCGGCGGCGGGGCGCGCATGCTCGCTCGAGGCCGCCGTGCGAAACGAGCGCGCGGCCTACACTCGAGGAGACATGCCCGATCGCGACCACAACCCGGCGAAACGCCGGCTCCACCTGCCGATCGTCGGTGTGACGAACGGCCCGCCAGGGAGCCCGTCGACGTCCGACCCGTCGCCGGCGGGTCCGAAGCCGCCATGGCTGAAGGTGAGCCTGCGCGACGGCCCGAACCACCGTGAGCTCAGGACGATCGTGCGCGAGCGCGGGCTGCACACCGTGTGCGAAGAAGCGATGTGCCCGAACATCCACGAATGCTGGGAGGAACGGGAGGCCACCTTCCTCCTGCTCGGATCGAAGTGCACGCGCCGATGCGGCTTCTGCGACGTGATGACCGCCAAGCCCGATCCCGTCGACGAGGACGAACCGGCCAAGATCGCCGACGCCGCGAGCAGGATGGGTCTGCGCTTCGTGGTGATCACGGGCGTGGCTCGCGACGATCTGCCGGACGGCGGCGCATCCGTCTGGGCCGAGACCGTCCGGGCGGTGAAGGCCGCGATCCCGGGCGTCGAGGTCGAGGTCCTTCCGTCGGACTTCCGAGGCGGCGAGGATGACATCACGACGGTCCTCGACGCGGGACCCGACGTCTTCGCGCACAACCTCGAGACGATCCGCCGGCTGCACGATCGGATCCGACCCGCGTTCGGATACGACCGATCGCTCGAGGTCCTGCGCACCGCGAAGCGGATCCGGCCGGGTCAGGTCACGAAGTCCAACCTGATCCTCGGGATGGGCGAGCGCTCCGACGAGGTTCCCGAGGCGATGCGCGATCTCGTCGACGCGGGGTGCGACATCCTGACGATCGGTCAGTACCTGCAGCCCACGGGCTATCACCTGCCCGTCGACCGCTGGGTGACGCCCGACGAGTTCGCCTCGCACGCGGCCGCGGGCGAGGCGATGGGGATCCACCACGTCGAAGCGGGACCACTCGTGCGCTCGAGCTACCACGCCGGGCGCCAGCTGCGGCGGGCCCTCGCCGCCGGCCTCGTCGTACCGACGGCCTGACGCTGATCGTCTGCTTCAGATCGCGCCGCGGAGCCGGCGGGCGAGCACGGGCAGCATCGCGACGGCGACGCGCGGCTCTTCGTCGAGGAGCGCCGAGAAGTCGCGCCGCGAGAGTGCGATGCACCGCACGTCGGTCTTCGCGCGAACGCGCGCGCTGTGCGGTTCGTCGATGAGGAGCGCCATCTCGCCGAAGAACTCCCCGTGGCCGAGCACCGCTTCGCCACCGCTCGGCAGCTCGACGGCCACCTCGCCCTCCTCGACGACGAACATCCCGTTGCCGGGTTGTCCGATCTCGGCGAGGACCCGTCCCGCCGGAGCCTCGAACTCCGTGGCGACCGCCGCGACGCGGGCGAGCCCGTCGTCCGACACACCGGCGAAGAGTGGCAGGGCCTTCAGGTGCTCGACCGCGGTGGTGCCCACGCATCGCACCCTACCAACCGCGAACGTCGGGGCCGGAGCGCATGGCGCCCCGGCCCCATCGTCGGAAGAGCGGACCTGTAAGCCGGATCCTGTGCGCGGCCCCTTCCGGAGCCGCCGGCGACCATCTCTCTCGGCGCTCGCGCGCCGCCGGCCCGTTCACCGGGCCGGCGCGGTCCACCCGGAAGCTCGGGCGGGCCGCCCTCGAACGCTTCCTGCTCGACCTTGCTCCGGACGGGGGTT
>DATHTO010000027.1:0-6017 GCA_035463115.1 Actinomycetota bacterium
AGGAGGAAGAGCGCGCGCATCCGCTGCCCAGGTTCCCGCGTACGGCGTCACCGAAGGCCCGCGAGAAGACGTCCGACGAGATCGCGCTCGCATCGAAGGATCCCGCGCTGTTCGAGTACGTCCGACGACGGGAGTTCGGTCCCGAGGGCACGACGGAACCGGCGCCCGGCGACGAGGCCGGCGAAGGGAACTCGTTCGTGATCCACAAGCACCGCGCGACGCGGCTGCACTACGACGTCCGGCTCGAGAAGGACGGCGGACTCCCGTCGTGGGCGGTGCCGAAGGGTTTGCCGATCGCGCGCGGCGACCGTCGGCTCGCCGTGGAGACGGAGGTCCATCCGCTCGAGTACGGCACGTTCCACGGCACGATCCCCGAAGGCCACTACGGTGCCGGCGAGGTCCGCATCTTCGACGACGGCTGGTACGAGCCGGTCGAGTGGACCGACGAGAAGGTGTCGTTCCGGTTGCACGGGCGGCGGTACCCGGGGCTCGAGTTCCACTTCGTGAAGACGCGGACGGACTGGCTGGCGTTCCTCGCGTCGAACCAGGACGCGCCGCTGATCGCGTCACCGCCGCGGTACGAGCCGATGCTCGCGGAGCCCGGCCACGAGGCGTTCGACGATCCACGGTGGTGGTTCGAGCCGAAGTTCGACGGCATCCGGTGCCTCGCGGAGCTGTCGACCGGCGAGACGACGCTCCGGAGCCGCACGGGCCGCGACGTCACCGACACGTATCCCGAGCTCCGGATGGTCCACGAGCTGGTCGACCAGGTGAACGCGGTGATCGACGGCGAGATCGTCGCGCTCGATGAGAACGGGAAGGACTCGTTCGAGGCGCTCCAGCAGCGGATGAACCTGCGGAGCGCGCGCGAGATCGACCGGATCAAGGCGCGGATCCCCGTGTCGCTCGTCGTGTTCGACCTCCTGTGGCTCGACGGCCGCGAGACGATCGGCCTGCCGCTGGAACAGCGACGAGAGCTCCTCACGCTCGTGACCGAGACGGACGAGCGGCTCCAGGTGATCACGCACGCCGAGGGCGACGGCCTCGCGTTCACCGAAGGCGCGCGCGGGCTCGGGCTCGAGGGCGTCGTCGCGAAGCGGACCGGAACGCCCTACGTGCCCGGCCGCCGCAGCGACGCCTGGCGGAAGATCAAGCTGATCTCGTCGCAGGACTGCGTGATCCTCGGCTACACCCAGGGACAGGGCGGGCGTTCCGGGTCGTTCGGGGCGCTGCTCGTCGGCGCGATCGTCGCCGGCGAGCTGCGGTGGGTCGGCCAGGTCGGCACCGGCTTCAAGGACCGCGTGCTCGAGGACATCCTCGGCCAGCTGCAGCCGCTGGTCCGCGACACGCCCGCGGTTCCCGAGCTGCGCAGCGTGAAGGGTGCGGTGTTCGTCGAGCCGGAGCTCGTGTGCGAGGTCGAGTACCTCCAGATGACGAAGAGCACGGGGAAGATGCGAGCGCCGTCCTTCAAGGGCATGCGTCCCGACGTCGCACCCGAGGACGTGGTCCTCGAACCGGTCGCGGCGACCCGCACGCGCTCGTCGCGCCGCTGAGGGGGTCGTTCGCCGCGGGGTGCCGCCTCCCGGCGTCCAGCACCGGGCAACACGTCCGCCTCGGCATCGTGGTGGCCGAAGCGGCAGCCGGTCTCGGCGGCCCCGTCGTCGTCTGGTACGAGTGCCTCGGCCCTGCTCAGCCGTTGGGATGATCATCGGCGACGCAGCCGCCACGCAACTGAGCTTCAGGAGTGGCGGCTCATCCGGACGAGCTGACGGAAGCGGAACGCGCTGAGGCGAGCCGTCTGCCCGCAGTACCCGTCGTACGAGAAGTCGCCGTCGCGCGTGCGATGCGCCACAACGGCGTAACGCTCGCCGCGCTCGAAGATGAAGTCGGCCGACGACCACACCCCTTCGGGCGCCGCGTGGTCCTCGACCCGAGCGACGGACCGTCGATCCCCGATCGCGACCTGGCGGATCCGGAGACGGACGGTGACGGCGCCGCCTTGCGCCCCAGGATCGCGGACACGGTCGACCCGCCCGAGGAACAGCTGTCGGTAGACGCCATCGCCCGTCGTCCTGGACCGGATCTTCAGGCGGAGCGGAGGGTCGTCCGGGTCGGACGCGCAATCGGCCGATGCCGTGCCAGCCAGCAGCGACGAGGCGGTTGCGATCGCCGCCACCACGATCACGGCCAACCTTCGGTGGGATGCCCTCATCTCGGAGAAGCCTATCTGTGACCCGGTCGGTCGGAGCGGTGCTCCGGTAGCCTCGCGTCCGTGACGTACGGACGCATCCTCTTCGGCACCGACGGGTCGCCGACCGCCGAGCACG
Source organism: Actinomycetota bacterium (assembly GCA_035463115.1). Classification (GTDB taxonomy): domain Bacteria; phylum Actinomycetota; class UBA4738; order UBA4738; family HRBIN12; genus BPGL01. The sequence goes on from DATHTO010000027.1 coordinate 2,328, forward strand.
CAGGCGACATCGCGGCGGCGCTCGCCGCCGCGCAGGGCGCGAAGCTGACGGTCATGACCGCCTACCTGGACCCGCGCGGCGTCGACGAGCTGCTCGCCGAGGCCGCGCAACGGGCGCAGGGGTTCGGGCTACGGGCGAGCCGGGTCGACACCGTGAAGGCGCAGGGCCCGCCCGCGCAGACGATCGCCGAGATCGCCGAGCAGCGCGACGTCGGGCTCATCGTGATCTCGCGTGGCCGCGGTCTGAAGGTGCCGCTCGCGGAGGTGGCGAGACGGCTCGCGCATCGCACGCCCTGCGACCTGCTCCTCATCAGCGACACCGAGGGCGACCGCTACGAGAAGCTCGCGATCGCGACGGATGGGTCCGTGACGGCGGATCGAGCCGCCCGAAAGGGCTACGACCTGGCCGACGCGGTACAAGCGAAGGTCGACCTCGTCTTCGTCGGCCACCCGTCGACCGGCGACCTCGTGACGAAGGACACCGCGGCCGTCTTCGCGGGCGAGGTCGAAACCGGGTTCCAGCTGCGCCAGGGCGATCCCGGAGACGAGATCCTCGCGGGAGCACGCGAGGCCGGCGCCGACCTCATCGTGGTCGGGAACAAGGGCCTCGCGGGTGCGCGCGGTTTCCTGCTCGGCTCCGTTCCCGAGAAGGTGATCGAAGGCGCCGACCGCGACGTCCTCCTATGCCGAACGATCGTTCAGACGGCGACCGAGCTCGGTCGAGGCGAAGGCGGGATCATCGAACGCCAGGGCGAGAAGCTCGCGGCCTTCGTCGACGCGAGCGGCGAGCTGCACCTGCACTCGGCGAAGTGCACGCATCTCGGGTGCACGGTGGGCTGGAACCCCGCGGAGAGCACGTTCGACTGTCCGTGCCACGGGTCACGCTTCGCGCCCGACGGCACCGTGGTGAACGGGCCGGCGGCGCGGCCGCTGCCGCCGGCCTGACGCCTACACGAAGGGCTTCGCGATCATCAGGAACAGGATCAGCGTGAACCCACCGATCCCGATCGTCGCGATCAGCGTCGGGGTGCGGCCGCCGAGGATCTCGCCGAGCTCCTCGTCGGACACCCGCGGCACACCTGACGGTCGCATCGCGCACGCCGTCTTCACGCGCTCGAAGTAGGGCTTCGCGACGGCCGTCATCAACGCCACCGTGAGCAGCAGGATGACGATCGCGATCCACAACCAAGCGCGACCCCACGAGCCCGGGAACACGAACGCCGCGATCGATCCCGACACGAGGATGGCGCCGAGGGAGATGTACATCGGCAACGTCGTCTGGCCGGACAGCGAGACGAGCTCGAGGACCCTCGTGCGGTCCCGCTCCTTGCGGATCCGGAACATCACCACCATCGAGACGGAGTGGAACGCCACGAAGGAGACGACCGAGGCCACGTGGAAGAACGTCGCGAGCGAGAACCGGTCCATCGGGCGGTCAGGATAGCGGCGACGACGCCGACCGCGTCATCGCCTCAGAAGGGATCCCATCCCGCCCGCACGAGCAGCGCCCGAGCATCGCGGTCGTCGAAGCCGCGGTCGAGGAGTTCCCGGTACAGGCGGACCGTCGCGAGCGTCCGCCCGCAGGTCGGGCAGAAGCGGAACTCCTCGGAGAACGGGGTCTCGCACCACGGGCACTGCGTGACCTCGACCTTGCGGTCGGGCTGCAGCCCCATGTCGCCGAGCGCGTCGACGTACCCCTTGCCGTAGTCCCACTGGATGTACTCGTCTTCGACGATGTCCCACGCCGGCTCGTGCATGCGAGGCTCGCCGAACCTCAGCATGTGTTCGAGGTTGTCCCGCAGGAGCTCCCACTCGTAGAAGTGGTTGGATCCGCAGTCCTGACACGCGATCACGACACCCTTCACGCCCTGCGCCGCGAAAGCCGCGCGCATCGCGGCGAGATCGGAGAGGTCCGCGGCGATGTCCTCGAGGTCGTCGTCGGAGAGCTCGAGCGGCTCCCGATCGCTCGGTTCGAAGTCCGGTTCCTCGTGCTCCATCTATCCCTCGTCGTCCACGAAACGGAACGCCTTGAACCCCTCGGCGTAGGCGTAGCCGCGACCGCTCGCCTCGCCGAGCGCCGCGGCCCGTTCGCGGACCCTCGGCGCGGCGGCCTCGGCGCCCTGGCTGACGTGCTGCGCCAAGGCCTCGAGCTTCGTCTCGATCGTGTCGGTGATGTCGACGAACGTATCGGCGTCATCGGACACGAGCCACAGGTTCGGAGGCTCGAAGGGCTCGATCCCTTCGTCCTCGAGCTCCTGGAACATGACGCGCGTCGGCGCATCGGGCATCACGGCGGTGAGCGCCAGCAACCCCGCCTGCTTGTGGTCCCAGTGGTTCACGTAGGCGGCGGCGAAGAACAACCGCGCCGGGTCGGGGGCGACGATCACGTCGGGACGTAGCCGTCGCACCTCGCGCGTGACCTTCTTCCGCGTCTCGGGCGTCACGTCGAGGAACCCGTCGACCTCGCCGAGGAACGTCACCGTCTTCACGCCGAGGACGTCGGCGGCGGCACGCTGTTCCGCTTCGCGGATCGGCCGCATCACGTCCCGTCCCTTGCCCCGCTCGTTCGAGCCGGCGGATCCGTCGGTACAGACGACGTAGTGGATGGCGCAGCCGTCGTTCGCCCAGCGCGCGATCGTGCCGCCGCACATGAACTCGGCGTCGTCGGGGTGGGCGAACAGCACGAGAGCGCTGCCGAACGATCCCGGACCAGACACGTCGTCCAGCCTACGACGCCTCCAACGATCCTCGCGCCGAGGGGCTCGACCGGGGACGAGCCCTGCCGTTGCGACGCCGCGTCGCGCAGCCGCACACCGTGCGGTCGTCGTGGTGGCACGCCGTCATCACCGTACGGTAGGGTTCCGCGCGAGGGTACTTGGCATCACAGTGCGTCACTGGAGCGGTTCCCTCACCGGCGCTCGCGCCGGCAGGCCGACGGACGATGCAACGGCACCAGGTCCGCAACGGCCGGGGAAGGAGGGGAACGCCCGTGGCGACAGGTACCGTCAAGTGGTTCAGTCCTGAGAAGGGCTTCGGATTCATCGTCCAGCCCGACGGCCCCGACGTCTTCGTGCATTTCAGCGCGATCCAAGGCGAGGGGTATCGCAACCTCGAAGAGGGACAGACGGTCGAGTTCGACGTCACCGAGGGCCAGAAGGGGCCCCAAGCGGCGAACGTTCGCATCGTCTGAGTCGATCATGGTTCTTGCGGGAGGCCCGGCGCCGACCAGGCGCCGGGCTCTCGCGTTGCAGCGCCTGAGAGGCAGCTGGTCGCACCCAGGTGCGACGATCGTGCGTCTCACACCAGTGACGTTGTCAACACGTTCACGACTCCGTGACGGCATGTGGACGCGCCCCCTCCCCCGCGGCGTCTCCGGCTCGCGCACCTCGGATCCGGAGTCCTCTCAACTCCGGATGAGCCGGTCGAGCGCGTCGGCCTGCGCGACGACGCTCGCCGGTGACGGGCCACCTCGTCCTCCCCGCGCCGCGACCGCCGCGTCGGGATCGAGCATCGCCGCACCTTCGAGCACGCCGAACGCCTCCCACTCCGCAGCCGTGAGGTCGCGGAGGGACCGCCGCTCGGCGGCGACGCGCTTCAGCAGCTCCCCAGTCCGTCGATGCGCCTCACGGAACGGCACCCCCCGCTTCACGAGCGCCTCCGCGAGATCCGTGGCGTACAGCCCCTCGTCGGC
>DATHTO010000028.1:0-5152 GCA_035463115.1 Actinomycetota bacterium
GCTGGTCGGCGCGGTACGGCCCCTGAGGCCTGTCGATGGTGGAGACCATCACCCCCGTGGTCCACGGGGGACGAGCGAGGTGGATGCGGGCCGTGGCGCTCCACGTCATCGGCGCCGCCGTGACGGCGGCTGCGTTCGGTGCCGCGCTCGGCGCCCTCGGGTCGCTCCTCGGAGCGCCGTGGGGGCGTGCCGGCGCCGTCGGCGTGGCGCTCGTCGCCGTCGTGTACGCGCTGGCCGAACTTCCCCGGGTGACCGTGGCGGTGCCGCAGCTGCAGCGGCAGGTGCCGGACTGGTGGCGGACGTACTTCGGCCCGTCGGTCGCGTCGTTCCTCTACGGCGCGGGTCTCGGGGTCGGCGTCCTGACGTACCTCGCGCACGGCACGCTCGTCGTCGTGGCCGCCGCCGCCGTCGCGATCGGCGATCCTGCTCTGGGCGCGGCGATCGTCGGCGCGTTCGGGCTCGCCCGCGGCGCCGCGATCGTCGCGTCGCGGTCGATCACGTCGGAGGAGCTCGGCGCGGCGGTGCTCGATCGGCTCGTGGCGCGGTCCGACGACCTCCGGCGGTGGGCGAACGCGACCGTCCTCGTCGTGATCGCCGCGCTCGCCGCCCTCGCGGCCGCGCAGGTATCCGGAGGGTGGGCGCTGCTCACGAGCGCCGTCGTGGCCGCCACGTTCGCGTGGTCGGCGACGTCGAAGGTCGTCGCGCCGCGACGGTGGTTCCGTGCCCTCGAGGGCCACGCGCTGCCCGCGACAGTGACGAGGGTCGCGCGGTGGGCGGTGCCGATGGCGGAGGTGTCCGTGCCGACGCTGGCGCTGCTCGGCCTGCGGCGGGCCTCGGCCGTCGTCGCCATCGGTCTCCTGGTCGTCTTCTCGATCGCCGTCGTGCGCGCGCGCCTACGTATCGGCCCCGCCGTCCCGTGCGGGTGCTTCGGCGAGCGGGGGGCGGCCGCCGCGTCGGCGCAGCTGCTCCGCAACGCCGCGCTCGCTGCGGCGGCTGCGTTCGCGGCGACGAGCGCTCCGGACGCCGCCGTGGTGCGGTGGCCCGGAGCGCCCGGCGTCGCGGACGTCGTTCCGGCGATGCTCGCCGCCGGCAGCGTCGCCGTGGCAGTCTGGGCGGCATGGCGATCGACGGCGTGGCTCGCGCGAGGGCGCGCATGACGACGTTCCGGCGGGCGGTTCCGTTCGCGCTCGCGGCGCTCGTCGTCGCCGCGGCCGTCGCGACGATCGCCGGTGCGGGTCCGAACACGCTGCAGGACGGCAACGACACGCGCGGAGCACTCGACGTGAAGACGGTGCGGTGGTCGCAGGCCAAGGCGGAACCGCCCGCGTGGAAGATCGTCACGTTCGACCGCTGGACGGCGGCGAGGATCTGGGACCGCGGATACCTCTACGTGTTCGTCGACACCCTCGGCGGCGAACCGGCCGATTACGCCGCGCAGATCCGATCGACCGGCAGCGGGATCGCGGGCATCCTGTTCAAGCTCGGCAAGGGTCCGAACGACCGCGACGTCGTCGTGACCTCGTTGACCGTGCGCAAGCCGGGGGCGGCGGCGGTCACGGTGAAGATCCCCCTCAAGCGCATGCGATTCGATCCGTCACGCACGTTCTACCGATGGTGGACCGCGACGACGTTGTCGGGCGAGAAGTGCCCGTCGCTCTGTGTCGATCGGGCACCCAACAGCGGCTCGGTGCTGCACTACCGGCCGGGCATGTCACCGACGCCGAGCCCGACGTCGTCGCCGTCTCCGTCGCCGTAGCGTCCCCCGACGCCGACGCCGACGCCGAAGCCGACGCCGACGACCGTCATCGACGCTCGATCAGCGACGTCACCCGCACGATCGACGGCGTGGCCGGGATCTCGCTGAAGCCGAACCCGGCCGGTGCGGGCGCCAACGACGGGTCGCCGAGATCTTCACCTGCGATCGTCGCCGTCGCATCGGCGGGAAGGACGTCGTGGATCGCGTACCACTCGCGGGCGCCGTTGCGGGTCCGGCCTCGGACGCGCACGTCGCTCGCGGCGAACAGCGGCGAGACGAGCGGCCGCAGCACCGTGTCCTCGATCGTGATCCACGCGGGTCGCTCCCGGAGCGCCTGCGGTCGCACGCGCAGCAGGCGCCCGCCGATCCCTCGACGACGAGCGCGTAGGACGAGTTCGATCGGTCCCGCCGTGAGACGGACGACGCCCGCGGCATCACGCTCGACGCGGACGCGTGCGACCCGCGCGTCCTCGAAGGTGTAGTGGCGTTCGACGAACGCCTCGACATCGTCGGTCGGCGCGAACAGGACGCGCGAGCCGTCGGGTCGTCGCCACATCGCGTCGGCGAACGGCCCGAGCGGCGACGTCCGCCATCGTCCCGCGACGATCGTGTGACCCGACGCGAACCCCGCGCCGACGATGTGCCCGTCGAACCTCAGGAGCTCCACGCCGGCAACGCTACCGGTGATGCGCGCTGCTCCAGGCCGAGAACCGCTGCGTTCAGCCGGCGCGACGCGACTCCGACGGCGCCATGCCGCGGAGGGCGTCCTGGAGCTCGGTGTCCCAGAACCGGAAGAAGCCCTCCTGGTCAGGCCCGACCTGGTGCAGGTACACGTGGTCGTAGCCGGCGTCGAGGTACTGCTTCACCGAATCGACGAACGGCTCGACGTCGGGGCCGCACGGCACGGACTTCGTCGCGCTCTCCTCGTCCACCATCTGCGCGGCCTGCTCGAAGTGCGTCCACGTCGGAAGGTCCTGCGAGAGCTGGCCGGTGATGCCACCGTTGGGCCAGATCCGGTGGACGGTCCTGCGCGCCTCGGCGGCGTCGTCGGCCCAGCAGACCTGCAGCTGTCCGTAGCGGGGGCCGGAGCCGCCGGCATCCTCGAACCGCTCGAGGATCTCCTTCTGCGGCGACGTTCCCCAGTAGCCGTCGCCGATGCGCGCTGCGAGCTCGGTGGCCTTCGGCCCGAACGCCGACACGATGATCGGCGGCGGCTGCTGCGGCGGGTCGAACAGCTTCGCGTTCAGCACCTCGTAGTAGTCGCCGCGGTGGTCCAGGGTCTCGCCCGTCCACAGCTCTCGGATCACGGCGACGGCCTCGTCGAGCATCTCGAGCCGGACGTCGGCGGGCGGCCACTGGTCGCCGAGGACGTGCTCGTTCAGCGCCTCGCCGCTTCCGACGCCCCAGAAGAACCGTCCTTCGAACAGCAGCGCCGTCGTCGCGGTGGCCTGTGCCAGGATCGCGGGGTGGATCCGCACGATCGGGGCGGTGACGCCCACGCCCACGCGGATGTCGTCGGTCGCCGCGGCGATCGCGCCGAGCACGCTCCAGACGAAGGGGGAGTGGCCCTGGGCCGAGATCCACGGGTGGTAATGATCCGAGATCGACACGAAGTCGAACCCATGCTCCTCGGCCCGCCGAGCGAGATCGACGAGCTCCGTGGGACCGTGTTCCTCGCTGGACAGTGTGTAGCCGAACTCCATCATGACCGTGCCTCCGCTCCGACGATGAACTCGGTCCATTCCCCCCGGAACGGCTCGTCATGCGCGGGAGGCCGTGGGCTGGCTTGACCGAGGCGCTGAGGCCGCCATATACAGGGACGGTTCCCCGGGGCGCGGGGTCGGCGCACATCCACATGGAGGCAACGATGCAGCGACGTGCGAGGCGGCGACGCTTCGTGACCTGCGCCGACGCGGGAGCGGTCGTCGACGGATGAACGTCGGAACCCGCGAGCGATCGGCGCCCGTTCCGGGTGCGGGTCCCGGCGCTGATGTCGAGATCGCGCCGCGGAGGCTAGCGCGGCGATCCGTCTCCGTCGCGGGCGCCGTCGGTGGGCTGTATGCCGTCGGGTCGCTCGTCGCGTTCTGGTGGTTCGACGCCCTCGGCATCGGCCCGTCGTTCTATCCGCCGGCGGGGATCACGCTCGCGGCGCTCGTGCTGCTCCCGAAGCGGGACTGGCCCGCGGCCCTGATCGGCGCCGCCGCGGCGGAGGGGTCGATCGATCTGTGGCAAGGGCTCGGCGCGCTCGCACCCGGGTACATGCTCGCGAACACCGCGGAACCGTTCGTCGCGGCGACGCTGATCCGACGGTTCATCGGCGTGCCCGACCTGCGCCGCCGACGCGACCTGATGCTGTTCCTGCTGTTCGGCGTGGTGCTCGCGCCTCTCGTGGGCGGGTCGATCGGCGCGACGAACTACGAGTGGCTCGGCGAAGGAGGCTGGGTCCGCTTCGTCCTGCACTGGTGGATCGGCGACGGTCTCGGCGTCCTCGCCGTCGGCGGCTCGATCCTCGCGTGGCGGTCGTCGAGCGGCCGACGTCCGACGGTTGCCGACTGGGCCACGACGGCCGTGTTCGTCACCGCGGCCGTCGCGCTCACCGTGGCCGAAGCGCGGTTCCGGTCGCTCGCGCTCGCGTACCTCGCCGTGCTGCTGCTGGGGTGGACGGCGTTCCGGCTCGGAACGCGTGGCGTCGCGCTCGTGGGGTTCGCGTTGTCCTTCGCCGTCGCGACCGCGGCCGCGCAGGGCTTCGACCCGTACTCGGGTCTCGGATACCGGCCGGGGCTCGCGCTCGCGTACCTCCAGCTCTCGATCGTCGTCGTCCTCGTCGGCGCGTTCGCGCTCGCTTCGGAGATCCACGAGCGAGAGGTCGCGCTCGAGGAGCGCTCGCGCGAGCAGGAGCGCCGTTCCCTCGCCGAGACGGCGGCGGTCCGGGAGCACGAGATCGCCCTCACGCTCCAACGCAGCCTGCTCGGCCCGACCGTGCTCGAGACCGACCATGTCTCGGTCGCGTGCTTCTATGGCGCGAGCGTCGACGACATGCAAGCCGGAGGCGACTGGCACGACGTGATCTCCCTGCCCGACGGCAGGCTCGGGCTCGCGGTGGGCGACGTGCTCGGTCGCGGGCTGGCCGCGGCGGCCGCGATGGGCCAGCTGCGGGTCGCCCTGGCGGCGCTCGCACCCGACACGCCGAGCCCGAGCGCGTTGATCGACCGGCTCGAGACGTTCGCCGCCGGCATCGACGTCGCCGGCATGGCGACGTTGCTCTACGCGAGTCTCGATCCGCGGAGCGGACAGCTCAGCTACGCGTGCGCCGGCCATCCGCCGCCCTTGGTGGTCGCGCCCGACGGACGCGCGACGTTCCTCTGGGACGGTCGGTCTCGCCCGATCGGGTCGTGG
>DATHTO010000029.1:0-38127 GCA_035463115.1 Actinomycetota bacterium
GGCGGTCGACTTGCGCCCGGTGCTCTTGCGAGCGCCGCTCTTCTTGGCGGTCGACTTGCGCCCGGTGCTCTTGCGAGCGCCGCTCTTCTTGGCGGTCGACTTGCGCGCCGTCGACTTCTTGCGCGCCGGCGACTTGCGGGCCGACGACTTGCGGGCCGACGACTTCTTCGCCGTCGACTTGCGGGCCGTCGTCTTCTTGCGCGCGGGCGACTTGCGGGCCGACGACTTCTTCGCCGTCGACTTGCGGGCCGTCGTCTTCTTGCGCGCCGGCGACTTGCGGGCCGACGACTTCTTCCGAGCGGCCGTCTTCCTGGCTGCAGCCATTGCTGCCCCCTTTCCCTGCTTGCCGTCGGCCTCCGAGGCCGTCGGCCTTCTCCTCGCGGTCTCGCGGGAAGATCTCGTGCGACGTCTCCGCGGGCTGGCGTCTGCGGCGTCGCTACGACGTCCGTCTGCTTCGAGGCGTCGCTACGACGTCCGTCTGCTTCGAGGCGTCTCTACGACGCCATGCGCTTCAGGCGTCGCCGTTCCCGTTCGCTCATGCCGCCCCACACGCCGTAGCGCTCGTCGCGGCGGAGTGCGTAGTTCAAGCACTCGATGCGAACGGGACACTCGCTGCAGATCCTCTTGGCTTCCCTCGATGAGCCTCCCTTCTCGGGGAAGAAGATCTCCGGGTCGTGATCCCGACACCGCGCCCGTTCTTGCCAAGGGATGTAATGGTGCACGCTCGACTCCCCCCGAAATCACATCCGTGTGATTCTGAGGGAAGAACCCCGTCGGTGACAAGGGGTCAACCGAAGGAATCCTCTGCCTCATCCCTCGTTCGTTCTGCATGTGCGGACAATCGTGTCGTGCATCTACGCTGCATGCAAGACGTTTCGTCCGTTTTTCCGGTGGTCAACGGGGTTGACCGGTTCGGTCAATCGGATTGACGGAAACGGTCACGCGGACCGCGTACCGAGCGCTCGCGGCGCCGCCGACGCGTCGCGCAACGCGATCCGGTCGTACGTCGTCGTGCGCACCGCGGGCACGCGGCCGATCGCCCGGATCGCGTCGTCGAAGCGTTCCGCGGTCATCTCGATGCCCCACTCGGCGCCGGCCATCCGGCTGATCGTCTCTTCCATCAGCGTGCCGCCGAAGTCGTTGGCCCCGGCGTCGAGCAACCGCTGGCACGCATCGACGCCGAGCTTCACCCACGACACCTGCACGTTGTCGATCAGACCGTCGAGCAGGATCCGCGCGACCGCGTGCACGCGCAGCGAGTCCGCCGGCGAGGGCCCGGGCCTGGCGCGTCCCGCCAGGTAGATCGGGGCGTTGCGGTGCACGAACGGCAGCGGGACGAACTCCGTGAAGCCGCCGGTGTCGGCCTGCAGCGTGGCGAGCCGGCGGATGTGCGCGACCCAGTGGGGCGGCGCGTCGACGTGGCCGAACATCATCGTGCTCGACGATCGGATCCCCAGCCGGTGGGCCGTGCGGACGATCTCGATCCAGGTGTCGGCGGGCAGCTTGCCCTTCGTCAGCAGCCACCGGACGTCGTCGTCGAGGATCTCCGCCGCGGTGCCGGGGATCGTGTCGAGGCCGTGATGCCGCGCCTCGCGCAGGAACTCCTCGAACGACACGCCGAGCTTCGTCGCCCCGTTCAGGACCTCCATCGGGCTGAACGCGTGGACGTGCATGCCCGGCACGCGGCCCTTCACCGCATCGAGGAGATCGAAGTAGAAGGTGCCCGGGAGGTCGGGATGGATCCCTCCCTGCACGCACACCTCGGTGGCGCCGAGCGCCCACGCCTCGGCGGCACGGTCGGCGACCTCGGCGAGCGTGAGCGTGTACGACTCGGCGTCGACCTCGCGCTGGGCGAAGGCGCAGAAGCGACAGCCGACGTAGCAGACGTTCGTGAAGTTGATGTTCCGGTTGCGCACGTACGTCACGACGGGTCCGACCGCCTCGGCACGGAGGTCGTCGGCGACGCGGCAGAGCGCCTCGAGGTCGGGTCCCTCGGCCTCGAACAAGGCGAGCGCGTCAGCATCGGTGATCGGCCGGTGCGACGCCGCGCGACGGAGCACCGTGGCGATCTCGGCTGACGTGCGCGCGGGGTGACGATCGCGGCGCTCCCACGCGCGTGTCACCTCGTTCTCGGGTGCGCCGTCGAGGTCGCCGCCGTAGACGGGAGCGGCGTCGGCGCGCAGACCGACGCCGTCGCCCTTCGCGAAGGTGAGCGCGATGGCGCGGGGCTTGTACGCGATGTCGGGGTCCTGCCACGGGATCGGGTCGGGGCGCTGCCCCGCGACCGCCAGACCGTCGGGTCCGAGGAGCGCCTCGATCGGCGCGCGCATCTTGCCGGCGACCCACGGGTCGGGTTCCGCGGCGTAGCGAGGGTAGATCGCGAGCCGCTCCCGCAGCTCCTTGCCACGCGATCGCGTCGTCGCGGCGAGCGCATCGATCGCCGGCCACGGTCGCTCGGGGTTCACGTGATCCGGCGTGACCGGCGACACGCCGCCCCAATCGTTGATGCCCGCGTCGAGGAGCCGACCGCGCTGCGCCGGATCCGACAGGTTCGGCGGCGCCTGCACGCTCACGTGCGGTCCCATCACGACGCGCGCCGTCGCGACCGCCGCGAGGAACGTCTCCTCGTCGGGCTCCGGCGCGTCGCGCATCGCGGTGCCGGCCTTCGCCCGGAAGTTCTGCACGATCACCTCCTGCACGTGGCGGAACCGCCGGTGCAGGTCTTTGATCGCGAAGAGCGACGCCGCACGCTCCCGTTCGGTCTCCCCGATCCCGACGAGGATCCCGGTGGTGAACGGCACCGCCACGCGGCCGGCGTCTCCGATCGTGCGGAGACGTGTCGCAGGGACCTTGTCGGGAGAGTTGAAGTGCGGGCCGCCGCGTTCGGAGAGCCGGTCGCTCGAGGTCTCGAGCATGATGCCCATCGATGCGCTCACGTGCTTCAGCCTCGCGAGCTCCTCGTAGGTCATGACGCCCGGATTGAGGTGCGGGAGCAGTCCCGTCTCCTCGATCACTCGGATCGCGACCGCGCGCACGTACTCGAGCGTCGACCCGTACCCACGCTCGGCGAGCCACGCGCGCGCCTCGGGGTACCGCTCCTCGGGGCGATCGCCGAGCGTGAACAGCGCCTCCTTGCAGCCGGCACGTCGGCCACGGTCGGCGATCGCGATGGCCTCCTCGGGGGTCAGGAACGGACGATCGAGCCGTGCCGGCGGCTTCGCGAACGTGCAGTAGTGGCAGTGATCGCGGCAGAGCATCGTCAGCGGGACGAAGACCTTCCGGGAGTACGTGACGGAGTCGCCCCAGCCGAGGTTCCGCAGCGACGACGCGACCGCCATCAAGCGCCGGAGGTCATCCCCGCGGGAGGAGAGGAGCGCCGCGGCCTCGTCGACCGTGAGCGGCTTGCCACCGTCGGCTCGCGTCAGCGCCCGGCGGATCGCGTGCGCGGTCGCCCCGGGCATGCGGGCGAGCCTACTACGCTGTCTCGCCGATGGGATCGGGAGCGGCGTTCGGCGGAACCGTCACGGCGATCGCAGGTGGGATCGGGGCCGGCAAGTTCCTTCGCGGGCTCGAGCGGGTGGTTCCCGGCGACGCGCTGACCGTGGTGGTGAACGTCGCCGACGACGTCGAGATCCACGGGCTCCACGTCTCGCCCGACCCGGACTCGGTGATCTACTGGCTCGGCGACGCGTTCGACCGGGAGCGCGGCTGGGGCCGTCGCGGCGAGACGTTCCGCGCGACCGAGGAGCTCCGGGCCTTCGGCGCGCCGCAGGCGTGGTTCAACCTCGGTGACCTCGATCTCGCCACGCACGTCTTCCGAACCGACCTCTTGCGGCAGGGAGCGTCGCTGTCGGACGTCACCGCACGGGTCGCGGCACGGTTCGGCGTCGGCGCGCGGATCCTGCCGGTGACCGACGATCGGGTGGAGACGCGGATCGTGTGCGCCGACGCGACGACGGGTGCCGAGCTCGATCTGCACTTCCAGGAGTACTGGGTTCGACGGCGGGCCGCCGATCCCGTGAAGGAGATCAGGTACGCCGGCGCGGCACGGGCCCGGCCGGCCGCCGGTGTTCTCGACGCGATCGCGACGGCCGACGCGGTCGTCGTGTGTCCGTCGAACCCGGTCGTCTCGATCGGCCCGATCCTCGCCGTGCCGGGCGTGCGCGACGCGATCGCCGCACGGCGCTCCCGCGTCGTCGGCGTGAGCGGCATCGTCGGCGGCGCACCGGTCGCGGGCATGGCCGACAAGCTGATGCCCGCGGTCGGGATCGAGGTGAGCGCGGCCGGGGTCGCGAGGCACTACGCAGACCTGCTCGGCGCGTGGCTCGTGGACGAGGCCGACCGGGACGCCGGACGTTCCGTCGAGGCGCTCGGGATCCGGGTCGGCGTGACCGACACGATCATGACCGACGACGACCGGTCCGAAGCCGTCGCCCGCGCGGCGCTCGCGCTGCTCGACCGATGAGGCGCGCAGCGCTCGCGTCGACGGTGACGGCGTGACGCCGTCGACCGACGGCGTCCGCGTCGTTCCGGTCGAGGGCGTCCCGGAGATCCGGGAGGGCGACGACCTCGCCGACATCCTCGCCGAGCGGCTGCGCCCGCTCGGCGTGCGCGACGGCGACGTCGTCGTGGTCACCCAGAAGGTCGTCTCGAAGGCCGAAGGTCGGATCGTCCCCGACGCGGAACGCGACGCCGTCATCGCGGCGGAGACGGTCCGCGTCGTCGCTCGTCGAGGCGACCTCGTGATCGCCGAGACCCGGCACGGGTTCGTCTGCGCGAACGCGGGCGTCGACGCGTCGAACCTCGAGCCGGGCACGCTCGCGCTCCTCCCGGACGACCCCGACCGGTCGGCCGACGCGATCCGCGCGGGTCTGTCGGCCGCGCTCGGCGTCGAGCGGCTCGGCGTCGTCGTCACCGACACGTTCGGGCGCCCGTGGCGGGAGGGCCTGGTGAACGTCGCGATCGGCGTCGCCGGGATCCCCGCCCTGCTCGACCTCCGCGGGACGCGGGACCGCCACGGCCGGCTCCTCGAGGCGACGATCGTGGCGGTCGCCGACGAGGTCGCCGCCGCGAGCGGACTCGTGACCGGCAAGGCCGACGGTGTTCCGGCGGCGCTCGTGCGAGGCGTTCGGGCCGACGGGGTCGCCGGCACCGCCCGGGAGCTGATCCGCGCGTCCACCGACGATCTGTTCCGGGAGTCGCCGTTGCAGGCGCTGCACGCGCGACGCACGATCCGAGCGTTCGGACCCGGCGACGTGCCGACCGATGCCATCGCCGACGCGGTCGCGGCCGCGTGCACCGCGCCGGCGCCCCACCACACGCGCCCGTGGCGGTTCACCGTGCTCACGTCGCAACCCGCGAAGCGGGCCCTGCTGGCCGCGATGGCGGAGGCGTGGCGCGCGGATCTCCGCCGCGACGGCACGCCCGAGCACGTGATCGCCCGCCGCATCGCGAAGAGCGACGCGGTGCTCGGCGCCGCGCCGGCGCTGATCGTTCCGTGGGTCACGTTCGACGGCGCGCACCGCTACGACGACGCCGAGCGGGCGACCGCCGAGCGGACGATGTTCCTGTTGTCCGGCGGCGCCGCGATCCAGACGCTGCTGCTCGCGCTCCATGCGCGCGGGGTCGCGTCGTGCTGGATCTCCTCGACGCTGTTCTGCCAGGAGGAGACCCGTGCCACGCTCGACGTGGACGACGGATGGACCGCCCTGGGGACCGTCGCCTGCGGCCCGATGCCCGAGGGCGGGGCTCCGAGGCCCCGCCCTCCGATCGATCCGTGGTCGTTCAGCGACCTGCGCTAGCCATCACGCGACGAGGCCGCGGACGAAGTACCAGACGAAGACGGCCGACGCGAGGTACATCAACGGGTGGACCTTGAGGAACCGTCCCTGGAGCACCCGGATCACGGTGTAGGCGATGAAGCCGGCGCCGATGCCGTTCGCGATCGAATAGGTGAACGGCATCACCGTGATCGTCAGCAGCGCCGGGATGCCGATCGCCGGATCGCGCCAGTCGATCTCGCCGACCGTGCGCATCATCAGGTACCCCACGACGACGAGCACCGGCGCGGTCGCCTCCGGCGGGATCACGCCCGCGAGCGGGGAGATGAACAGGCACAGCAGGAACAGCGCGCCCGTCACGACGGCGGTCAGGCCGGTACGGCCGCCCTCGCCGATGCCCGCCGCGCTCTCGATGAACGTCGTGTTCGACGACGACGACGCCGCGCCTCCCGCCGCAGCGGCGAGCGAGTCCACGAAGAGCACGCGGTTCATGTTCGGCAGCTTGCCGTCGCGGTCGAGCAGGTTCGCCTCCTCGCCGAGCGCCACCGCGGTGCCCATCGTGTCGAAGAAGTCCGACAGCATCACGGCGATCACCGGCGCGAGGGCCGCGACGAGCCCGAGCGTCGAGACGAACCCCAACGAGACGTTCCCGACGAGCGAGAAGTCGGGCGACGCGACGACGTCGCTCGGAACGGTCGCGATGCCGGTCTCGCCCCACAGCACGCCGTCGCCCCAGATCTCGTTGATCACGATCGCGAGCGCCGTCGTGACGAGGATCCCGATCAGCAGGCCGCCGCGGACGTTCCGCACCACCATGATCGCGGTCAGGGCGAGCCCGAACGCGAACACGAGCATCGGGAAGGTCGTGAAGTCGTTCGTCAGGGTGACCGGCGTGCCCTCGCCCTGGACGACGATCCCCGCGTTCGCCAGGCCGATGATCACGAGGAAGAGCCCGATCCCGATCCCGATCGCGCGCTTCAGGTCCATCGGGATCGCGTTCATCACGGCCTGCCGGAACCCGGTCAGGACGAGCGCCGCGATCACGAGGCCTTCGACGAGGATCACGCCCATCGCCTCGGGCCAGGTCAGGCCGAGGGTGCCGACGAGCGTGAACGCGACGAAGCCGTTCAGCCCGAGGCCCGCCGCCAGCGCGAAGGGAACGTTCGCCCAGAGCCCCATGACGATCGTCGCGACACCCGCCACGAGCGCCGTGACGGTGAGGACCTGATCGAACGGGAGCGTCGCGCCCGTTCCGTCGGCGACCGCGCCGAGGATCGCGGGGTTCAGGAACAAGATGTAGGCCATCGTGAGGAACGTCGCGATGCCGGCCACGACCTCGGTCCGTACCGACGAGCCCCGCTCCGTGATCCGGAAATGCCGGTCCAGCGTCGACGCGTTCCGCGCGTCGGGCACTCGAACCGTGCGGTCGTGCTCGGTCGTGGTCATCAGCCCCCCTTCCGTCGGCCGGCCGCGGCCGGCGCACCCCGGGGAAGGCGCGCCGAGCATAGGAACCACCTCCCGATGACGCAAGGTCGTTCGAGGAGGACCCGTCCGAGCTGCCCAGCGGTAAGCTGCCCTGCCTGAAGCTGCCCGGCCGTACCGCATCTCCCCACGTCGACCGTCCCGAAGGAGCCGTCCGTCCGTGAGCGACGCCGACCGCCGACCCACGAAAGCCCAGCGGAAGGAGCAGGCCCGCCTGGAGCGCGAGGAGATCCAGCAGCGGATGGCCCGACGGCAGCGGACGCGGACGATCGGCACGGCCCTCGTCGTCGTCGCGATCGTCGCCGGCGCCGTCGCCTTCTTCGCGTTCAGCGGCGACGACGGGCCCTCGGGCGACCTCGCGGGACCGACGCAGCTGCTCGCGCGCGCCGAGCAGGCTGCCGAAGCGGCGGCATGCGACGACGTCCAGACCGTGGCGCCGTACGACGGCGCGAACGACCAGACGCACGTCGGCGACGCCGCGTTCCCGACGATGCCCGACCTGTCGACGTATCCGTCGACGCCGCCCGCGTCCGGCCCGCACGAGACGACCACGTTGCCGTCGGGCGTCTACGACTCGCCGCCTCCGATGGGACCGTTGATCCATTCGCTCGAGCACGGCGGCTCGGTCGTCTGGTACGACCCCGCCGCACCGCAGGCCGAGATCGACCGGATCGTCGAGTTCTACGAGCAAGACACCGACGACGTGCCCGCCGGTCAGGACCGCGTGATCGTCGCTCCGTACGACTACGAGGCCCAGGGCGGCGCCGGACAGCTTCCCGCCGGAACGCAGATGGCCCTGGTGGCGTGGCACCGCGTCCAGACGTGCGGCGAACCGAGCCTCGAGGTGGCGCTCGATTTCACGTCGCGCTTCTCGGCGCCGGCGTCGCTCGACCGCGAGTACGCGGGCGAAGCACCCGAAGCCGGCTTCCCGATGTGAGCGATGGCGAACAAGAAGCGAAGGCGTCACCCACCGCGGGCGCGGTCGGCCGAAGGAGCGGGGCCCGAGCGCCCCGCACCGGGCCGCGGCGCGAGCGCCGAACGCCGTGAGCGCAAGCAGCAGGCACGGGAGGTGCGGGAGCGAGCCCGCAAGCAGGCTGCGCGTCGCGCTGCGACGCGACGCGCGATGGTGGTCCTCGGCGTCGGCGCTCTCGCGTTCGGCGGGTTCTGGGCGCTGACCCGCGCCGCGAGCCCCGGCTCCCTCACCGACGAGGTGAGCGCGCTGGCGCAGGGGCACGGGTGCACGCCGGTCGACACGCCGGCCGACAGCGCCCCCGGCGGTCAGCACCTCCAACCGGGCGAGAGCGGGAACTACACCGACCGCCCGGCGACCTCCGGCCCGCACGACCCGTCGACGCTCGGGACCGACGCGAAGGTCTTCAGCGAGCCGGTCCGCGAGGAACGGGCGGTGCACTCGATGGAGCACGGCGGCGTCATCCTCTACCACCGGAACGACGGGTCGGTCCCGCAGGAAACGATCGACGGGCTCGCCGCGATCGCCGAGGAGCAGCGCCCCGTGTTCGCGTCACCGCACGCGAGCCTCGAGGAGGGCGACGGCCTCGCGTTCGCGGCGTGGAACACGCTGATGACGTGCCCGTCCGCGGTTCCGCCGTCCGACGCCGTCACGATCGCGAACGGGTTCGTCGAGGCGTTCGCGTGCACCTCGCGCGCCCCCGAAGCGGGCGTCTCCGACGAGCTCTGCTAGCGCTCGACGCACGCGGCGCACGCGCTCCGCACCGCGCGTCGACGTCGGTCAGGCGACCGTCACGGTGCACGCGCCCGCGCGCGGGCACGAGATGGTTCCGTGCTCGAACCGCGCCCGCTGACCGGCGTCGCCCCGTCGGACGCGCGTGACCGGGAACCCGAGCGCTCCGCCAGGTCCTCCGCGCTCGAGGTACGTCGAGAGCACGCGGCCCCAGAGCGCGTGGGCGCCGACGTGCTCCGCGAAGTAGATCCGGCCGTTCGCGAAGTCCATGCGGCTGCAGTTCGTACAGTCGGGCGCGCGGCGCGACGTGCCGGCGAGGCCGACGGCCGCCGAGGTCGGCAGCCCGAGCACCCCTCGCCCGGTGCCCACCGCCTCGTACTCGGCGTAGATCGGGCCTCTCAGCCAGATCGTCAGGTCCGCGCCGTCGTTCCGGAAGATGCCTCCTCGGCGGAAGAGCTGCTGGCGTCCGCCGTCCAGGCGGAGCTGTTTCGACGTGGGGAGCCCCGGCTTGCAGCCGAGCGCGTCGTAGCGCTCGCGGATCGGCCCGGCGACGATGTTGCGGTTCGCGTTGATCCACACGCGGGTGTCGCGGAGACCGAGCCGGCTGCGCAGGTCGCTGCCCGACACCGTTCGGGTCCCGTCGCGGCCGAGCACCTCGGCCGCGACGACACGGCCGGAGCGCCCCCGCCGGATCGTTCCGAAGTCGCGGATCCGTCCGATGCCGAGCCCGAGCCGCGCGGTCAGCGAGTCGGCCGTGAACGAGACCTTCCAGTTCGTGTACGGGTTCCCGGCCGTGGACTCTCCCGGATCGCACACCCCGCGGAGCCACGGGATCGAGTACGCGTCGTTCCCGCCGTGCCACACGTCCTCGACGTTCTCGGAATGGCCCCCGTCGGAGGCGGCGTAGAACGCCTGGATCACGGCGCCGCCGTACGTGGCGGCTCGTCCGGCGGTGTCGCGCACGGCGGCCACCCAGCGCGAGCCGCCTTCGGCCCCCTCGCGCGAGTACCCGATGTACACCTGATCGCCCGCGCCGTCGGTGAGGTGGCATTCGCACCCCGCGCGGAGACCGCCCTGCCTGCGGATCGTGGCGGCGGCGTAAGATCGGGCCGCGATGGCCTGCGCGCGGAGGGCCTCGACCGGCCACGACGTCGGAACCTCGCCGAGCCCGTAGAGGTACTCCTCGAACCCCAGCGGCACCACCGTCCGGAGCGCGCAGCCTCCCGAGCACGCGTACAGGTCGAACTCGAGACGGCCGCGGTTGTACTCGAAGCCGCGTCCCCAGATCGCGTCGGCCTCGCGCACGAAGACGCGCGCGCCGGTGTCGGCGTAGGTCGCCGTGATCGGTCGGTTCGGGCCGCCCCACCGCTTGTCGCCGACGAGGCGGCCGGCGCCGTCGCGGATCGCGTACGAGGTCCCGCGCGCTTCGACCGTCCAGTTCTTGTCGGCGGGGATCGCGTCGATCCTGCGACCGCCCGGTGCGCCGAGCCACAGGACCACCCGCCCGCCCCGCGCCGTCAGATGCACCGTGCGGACGCCCGCCAGGATCTCGATCCGGATGTTCGGAGGCAGCGTGTCGGTCTGCCGCACCTCGGCGCCCCGGTAGAAGTGCTCGACGATCCGCTGGGCCGACCATCCCATCCTCGCCAGGCCGTTCGCGCCCCACTGCGACATGCCGAGGCCGTGGCCGTATCCGGACCCGTGGAAGGTGAAGCTGCTGGCGGCGGACGCGGCGGTGGCCGGAACGCCGGTGACGGCGACGGCGGCGACGAGCAGCAGCGGAAGGAGTCGTCGAGTCACGATGTGAGGGGTCCCCCCGACGGAGCGGGCACCCTAGCACATCGACCTGCGCCGCCCGACGGTTGAGCGCGAGCGTCGGAACGGCCGCTCACCGCAGGTCAGGTCGCGGTCGAGACGTCGTCGTCGGTGCCGACCTTGCGATCGACGAGCGAGACGCCGTCAGCGACGCGGGCGCCGGCTCCGAGGACGCTGCCGTCGAGCGCCGACCCCTCCCCCACCCGCGCGCCGGGCCCGACGATCGACCGGATCACCCGCGCGCGGCCGCCGATCGCGGCGCCGGGATGGATCACGGAATCGTCGATCTCGGCGTCGGGGCCGATCCGGGCCTCGGCGCCGATCGCGACCCAGCGTCCCAGCCGCGCGCGGAGGTCCAGGTCGGCGGTCGGATGCACCCACGGAGCCGGGTAGTCCACGCCGGCGACCCGGCCGTCGAGCAGGTCGAAGTGCGCCTGCAGGTACTTCTCGGGGGTTCCGACGTCGATCCAGTACGCGTCGGCGACGAAGCCGGCGACGTGATGGTCCGCCTCGATCACGGCGGGGAAGATCTCGCGCTCGATCGAGATCGGACGATCGGCCGTCCACGGGCCGAGCACGACGGGATCGAGCAGATAGGTGCCGGCGTTCACGTCGCCGGGCACGAGGTCGGCGGGCTTCTCGCGGAACGCGAGCACGCGGCCGGTGGCGTCGGTCTCGACGAGCCCGAACGCACGGGCGTCCTCGACGTGGTGCAGGGCGATCGACACCGCCGCGTTCCGCGATCGATGCGCGCCCAGCATCGCGGTGAGGTCGAGGTCGGTGAGGATGTCGCCGTTCAGCGCGAAGAACGGCTCGTCACCGAGGGCGGGCAGCGCGTTGACGATCGCCCCGCCCGTGCCGAGCGGCTGCGTCTCGGTGATCCACGTGATCGCGGGATCGCCGTGCCGGGCTTCGATGAACGGATGGAACGTCTCTTCGAGGTACGGCGACGACAGGACCACCTCGTGGACGCCGTGGCGCGCCAGATGGTCGAGGACGTGGTCGAGGGCCGGTCGGTCGACGAGGGGGATCAACGGCTTCGGCGTGGTCTCGGTGAGCGGCCGCAGGCGCGTCCCCTCACCCCCGACCAGGACGACGGCCTTCAACGGCGGCCGATCCTTCCGCGGGCCCAGGCGAGCTGCACGCGGAGCCACAGCGCCCCGCGCGCGAGCGGGAGCGTCACTCGCTTCCATCCCCGCGCCCGATGGAGCCGGTAGTAGCGGTAGATGCTGCGCGAGTGCATCGCGAGGATCTCGCGGCTGTGTCCGCGCGAGACGCCGATCTCGTGCAGAACCTCGACGGACGGCGTGAAGAGCACGTGCCATCCACGATCGCGGAGGCGCGTCGCGATGTCGAGCTCCTCCGCGAACAGCGGGAACCCCTCGTCGAACCCCCCGACCTCGTCGTACGCGGCCCGCGGCATCAGCATGCAAGCGCCCGACACCCAATCGACGACGCGCTCGGTCGTGCGGTCCCACCCATCCATCTCGTACCGCCGGGTGAAGGGGTTCCGTCGCGAGAACGGCGAGAGCAACGCGTGGCCGCCGGCGTCGACGACGCTCGGGAACGTGCGTCCGCTCGGATACACGGATCCGTCGGCGTTGCGGATCATCGGTCCGACGATGCCGGCGCGCGGATGCGCTTCGGCGACGCGGACGAGGTCGGCCAGCGTCCCGTGGAACCACTCCGTGTCTGGGTTCAGGAAGAGCAGCCAGGGAGCCTTCGTCTCCCGCGCGCCCTGGTTCCAGGCCGGCGACAGATAGACGTTCGTCGGGTTCTCGATCAGCCGCGCCGACGGGTGGGCCCTGACCGCGCGCAGGTGCGAGCCGTCGTGCGACGCGTTGTCGATCACCAGGACGTCGACGTCGATGTCGCCGCGCAGGCGCTCGAGCGACGCGAGGCATCGCTCGAGGTAGCCGGCGGTGTTGTAGTTGACGATCACGGTCGCCAGCGTCGCGGCGCCAGGGTCGGTCATGCGTGCGGCGTCTGCGCGATCAGGACGATCCCGGCACAGATGAACGCGACGCCGAGCCATCGCAGCGGCGGCACGGTCTCGTGCAGCACCAGCACCGAGAACGCGACGATCAACACGTACCCGAGGGCGGCGAACGGGTAGGCGAACGACAGCGACGCGCGTGACAGCGCGAAGATCCACAGGACCGCGGACACGCCGAACAGCGCGAGACCCGCGAGGACGACCCACGACGTCGCGATCGCGGTGAGCGCCTCGGCGTTGAACCGAAGCTCCCCACCCTGCGATTCCGTGACGCGATTCACGCCGGTTTTCAGCGTGATCTGCGCGACGCCGGCGAGCATCACCGATGCGACGATCAACAGGATCAACATCGTGCGTCCTTTCGTTCCGACGGGCGGTGGCGTCGCGTCGCCGAGATCCGTCGGCTCGATCACAGGTCCTGAACCTCCACCGCGACGGGGACGAAGACCTGACCTCGCGTCTCGCCGATCTCCTGCACCTCGAACGCGTACCGCTGGTCCTGCACGTGGAAGGTGCGCGCCCGGTCCCGCGAGTGGACGCTGAGCGTCACCCAGTACTTGCCCTGCACGAACGGTACCGGCCCCACGCGGAACCCCACCCGCTTCTTCGTCGAGGCCGCGACGTGGCCGAGGTCGAGCCCGGCCGTCATCGTGTCGCCGCCGTACACGAGCCGGTTCGTCCCGTCGTGCAACGCGAACGACACGACCGGATCGTCGACGGGTTCGTTGGCCTGAAGATCGACCTGGATCGTCACCTCGCCGCCGGGCCGGAGCGGTCCGTCGAGCGGGTCGCCGCCGTCGAGGAGCGCCGCATGCGCGATCTCGATCTCCTTCGAGCCCTCCTCGTGCGCGAGGTCGAGGTCGTGCTTCAAGATCGTGAGCCGCATCTCGCGGACGACATCGTCGGGACGGCCGATCGCGTGGACCCGGCCGTGGTCGAGCATCACCGCCTGGTCGCAGAGCTGGCGCACCGTGTCGAGCGCGTGCGTGACGAGGACGATGGTCCGTCCCTGCTCCTGGAACCACCGCACGCGGTCGATGCAGCGGGCCTGGAAGGACTCGTCGCCCACGGCGAGCACCTCGTCGATCAGGAGGACCTCCGGATCGACGTGCACGGCCACGGCGAACCCGAGGCGGACCAGCATGCCGGACGAGTAGAACTTCACGGCGGTGTCCATGAACTCCTCGAGCTCCGCGAACGCGACGATGTCCTCGTACACCCGGTCGGTCTCGCGTCGGGACAGACCCAGGAACGAGGCGTTCAGGTAGACGTTCTCGCGGCCGGTGAGCTCGGGATGGAAGCCGGCGCCGAGCTCGAGCAGGGCCGCGATGCGTCCACGCTGCCGGACCGTTCCGGCCGTCGGTCGCAGGATGCCCGCGATCACCTTCAGCATCGTCGTCTTGCCCGAGCCGTTGTGGCCGATCAGCGCGAGCGAGCCGCCGGTCGGGACGTCGAACGTCACGTCGCGGAGCGCCCAGAAGTCGTCGGCGCGCATGCGACGCGACAGGAGGCGCTGCTTCAGCGACGTCGGCTTCTCGCGGTAGATCCGGAACCGCTTCGACACGTCGCGGACCTCGATCGCGGGGTCGGTCACAGCTCCTCCGCGAAGTCGCCGGACATCGAGAAGTACAGTCGCCACGTCAGCGCGAGCAGCACCGTCGAGGCCACGATCACGATGGCGAGCATCCCGGCGAGCTCGCCGCTCGAGAGCGCCGGCACGACGTCGCCGCTCACGTCTTCGTAGAGCGCGCGCTGGAACCCGAACACGATCGTGGCGGCCGGGTTGAGCAGGTACGCGTGCCACGCTGTGAACGGCCCGAGCGAGACGTCGGTGAGCTTGTCCTGCACGAGGAACCCCTGGTAGACGATCGGCGTCAGCCAGAACCACACCAGCAGCCCGAGGCCGAGCAGGTGCTGGACGTCGCGGTACCGCACGTTGAGCGCGGACACGAGGAAGGTGACGGCCGTCGTGAAGATCAGGAGCGCGACGAAGGCGAGCGGGTAGAGCCAGAGCCCCGAGAGGCGGAAGCCGTATCCCGACGCCACCAGGTAGACGAGCAGCACCGCCGACTGCAGCACGAAGTCGACGAGCGACACCCCGACCGTCGACAGCGGAAGGATCTCGCGCGGGAAGTACACCTTCTTCACGAGGTTGGCGTTCGCGATCACCGATTGCGCGCCGGTCGACAGCGACACCGACAGCAGGTTCCACGCGAGCAACCCGGACAACAGGTACACCGGGTAGTGCGCGATCCCGTTCAGCAGGACCTCGGAGACGAACCAGAACACGGCGAGGAAGATCACCGGATTCAGCAGCGACCAGACCGCCCCGAGGACCGAGGCGGTGTACTTGACCTTCAGCTCCTTGCGGACGAGGTTCCACACGATCTCGCGGAACGCCCACAGCTCCCGAACGCGCTCGACGACGGACAGCCGCGGAGGCTCGGACGTGCGTTCGGTCAGCTTGGCGGCGGTGGCGATCGTGGCGCTCCCAGCTCGATCGATCGGATCGGAACGGTGACGGAACCCGCTGGTCAGCGCGGGTGCCCGGTCAGCGGCGAGTCTAGCAACGGCCTCCCCCGCGACCGGCGAAGCGTCATGACGTTCGTTTGAAGCTCTCGAGGGCGTCGGCGTACCTGCGACCCCAGCCGCGGGCGAGATCCTCGGGCATGACGCCGATCTCGACGAGCGAGCTCGCCCAGCGATGCATCGGCTCGGCGACGGGGTCGTGGACGAGCGCCGCCGTCGCCTCGATCGCGGCGGCGTATCGATGCGCCGTCGCGTCGGCCTGCTGCGCTCGCTCCATCGAGGCCCGGGCGGCGTCACCGATCGCGTGCCGGGCGGGCCCGTCGGCCAGCAGATGCCCCAGCCGGACGGCGAGGTCGCGCGCGTCGACCGGACCAGCCGGGATCGGCGCGACCGTGCCGCGCTCCTCGTCGAGGTACGCGCCCGTGGCGGACACGACCGTGGCGCGCCCGAGCTGCTTCGCCCGAACGAGCGTGCCGCTGACCTCGCCTCGGTGCGGGTAGCGCAGATCGACGACCACGTCGGCCGCCGCGAGCCACCCGAGGAAGTCCTCGTCCGCCACGTCGGCGTGCACGCGGAGACGGTCCCCGAGCGCGACCGACCGCAGGTCGGCGTCGACGTCGTAGGTCGGAACGCGACGCCCCACCACGGCGAGATGGACGTCGGGCTCGAGGCCGGCGACGGCCGCGGCGACGGCACGCAGCTGCTTCGCCTCGTTCATGTCGCCTGCGGCGACGACGAGCGACCGGCCGCCCCGTGCCTCGACGAGCGAGCGGAGCGCCCGGCCCCGTGCGAGCGCGCCGGCGACGGCGGCGGCCGGCTCCACGGGAGGGTGCGGCACGACGAAGATCGGCGTCCGGCAGCCGAACGCCTCGAGGTACCGCGCGGCGAACGGCGCGTGGACGATCACACCACGCGCGTGCCGGACGATCGCGGCCGACCACGGGACGCGGAGCGGTCCGTCGACCTCGAACTTGGACGCCTCGAGCGCGCGGTGCGCCGCGAGCGCCTCACGCATCGCGGCGAGGCCCAGCATGTCGCCGGTCGCCTGGAGCCCGCGCACGAAGTCGTCGAGCGCGAGATCGTGCAGCACGACGAGACCGGGGAACGACCACGCGAGCCGGTACACGCCGAGGTGGTGCTCGATGTTGTTGCCGAGCTGGTACACGCCGACGCGGTACCGGCCGATCGTCGCGAGATGGCGGTGGTCGACCGGCCAGATCGTCTCGATCGGCATCCGGTCGGTGAAGCCGATCCGTCCCAGGCCCTCGATCACGGCGCGGTCGTACGTCGCGACGCCCGACGGCGTCGGCGGCATCGGTCCCGCGAAGGCCACCGATCGGGTCGGGTCGCCGCCGGCGATGCGGTCCGCGGCCGCCCGGGCGCGATCGACGCCGCCGCGGGCGCGGTCGTCGCGGGCGGCCGCCCGGTCGCGTCGCGCGGCGCGGGCGCGCCGGCGCATCAGTCGAGCAGCCGCGCGACGACGTCGGGCCAGCGCGGTACGACGTCCCGCAGCAGCGCGTTGCCGGCACGACCCATGCGCTCGGCGGCGGCGCGGTCGCGGAACAAGCGGTCGAACGCGGCCGCGAGGGAGCGAGGGTCGGGCTCGGCGACGAGCCCGGTCTCGCCGTCGGTGACGAACTCGAGCGGGCCGCCTGCGTCGGTCGTCGTGACGACGGGCCGTTCCGCGGCGAAGCCCTCGAGCGTCACGTACCCGTAGTCCTCGTCGTACGGGGGGTAGCAGACGCCGAGCGCGCCGAGGAACAGCTCGTAGAGCCGCTCGTCCGGCGGGAAGATCTCGATGCGCACCTTGTCCTGCAGCCCCAGGCGTTGGATCCGATCGCGGAGGGCGCGCTCGTCGGGACCCTTGCCAGCGAGCACGAGCTTCACGTCGGTCCGGACGTGCTGCATCGCGTCGACGGCGAGCGACTGGCGCTTCAGCAGCTCGAGCCGGCTCGGGAAGACGATCGCGTCGCCGTAGCCGCCGGGCTCGAGCCCGAGGAGCGCGTCGGTCACCGGCGAGGGGTGGTACAGGACCTCCGCAGGGATGCGGAGCGAGTTCCAGAGGCGGTCCTTCACGTTCTTCGAGTTCGTGAAGATCCGCTTGGCCTCGCCGAGCGCGACGCGGTCGGCCTGCCAGATCAGGTCGCGCACCTGCGGACCGTCGTCCTGCTTGCTGAGGTCGCCGTACTCGGGATGGTCCCAGAGCTCGTACACCGAGCGGTGCTGATGGATCAGCCAGACGATCTTCCGCTCGTGCGGCGCGAGGTACGCGGGGAACTTGAGGGCGATCACGGCGTCGATCTTCGTTCCGTTCGACTCCGACGGGTCGAAGCTCCGCCACACCGCCATCTGGTGGGCCAGCTCCGTCGCGGGGTACCACTTGCCGGCGATCGTGATCATCTCGGCCTCGTGTCCCGCGTCCTGCAGCGCGCGGACGAGCGCCTCGGTGTGGATCTCGGCGCCGCCACGCACGAACGACGTCTGCGGGTGCAGGACGCCGATCCTCACGACGGCTCCCTCGAGGCCATCTCGCCGTCCTCGACCTTCGCGCGCAACCGTTCGACCTCGTGCTCGAGATCGACCACGCGTTCGGCCAGCCGGATCGACAGCTCGGTCTGGTCGGCCAGCAGGCGGTCGTACCGCCAGGTGACCGGGCGCAGCACCCGGAAGACGAGGTACTTCAGCCGGCCCTTCGCGACCGACGTCGACGCGAGGTTCTGTTCTCCGAGCGGGACGACGAGCCGCTCGTCGGTCCGCATCCTCGCGGCGAACTCGAGCATCTCCTCGCGGACCTCGGGCGTTCCGCCCGAGCGACGCGCGCCCGGAACGTCGGCCCAGTACAGATGCCGCTCGAGCGACGCGGCGGCGTCGTCGTCGCTGGTCGGGTCCGCCATCTCGGGGAGCGTAACAGCGGCCCGACGCCGGGTCGTGACGCGCCGGGCCCGCCGGTCGGCCTCAGACCTCGAAGTCCGGCGGATCCCAGATCGGACCCTCGCACCGCCTGGACAACGCGACGGGCTCCGGCGGTCGCGGCTCCTGCTCGAAGTCGAAGACGTACGACAGGTTGTCGGCACGCCGATCCCGATGCGTCAGGTAGCGCAGCCCCCAGTTGTCTTCGATGAACCGGAGCACGCTCGAGAACTCCGCCTCGACGCTGTCGATGTGACCGCGCTTCGCGTACGGGCTGATCACGAGGGTCGGCACGCGGATGCCGAAGCCGAACCGGTCGACGACCGAGGGCGACACGTGGTCGTAGTAGCCGCCGAAGTCGTCCCACGTCAGGAAGATCGCGGTGTCCTTCCACGCGTCGCTCCGCATGATGCCGTTGACGAGCTCGACGGACCAGTTCATCCCCCAGCAGAAGTCGTACTCGGGGTGCTGCGAGAGCTGGAACCGCGGCGTGATCCACGTGACGGGCGGAAGCCGGTCCTCCTCGATGTCACGCAGCACGTCGTCGACCGGACGGATGTGGTTGGCCCACAGCTCGGGGTCGCTGCGGTATCGGTCGATCGCCGCGTACGCCGACCAGATGTAGCCGATCTGCGTGTTCGTCGCGGCGTAGTAGGCCCACGGGATGCCGGCGCGGTTCAGCAGGTCCCCTTCGGTGAGGAAGTCGAAGCACGGGTCGACCTTCACGAGCACGCCCTCGGGGTCGACGACCTCGACGTAGCCCCCCTCGGCGATGTCGCACCCCCACGACTTCGCGAAACCGGCCTCCTGCGCCTCGCGCAGCCGCGGGAACGGCTGCCACGGGTTGTCGAGGGCGCCTCCCGACTGCGCCGCGATCGTGTAGAGGTGGTTCGGGAACGACGGCCCCATCGCCGAGGCGAAGAAGTTGTCGGAGAGCACGTACCGCTGGGCGAGCTGCCAGTACGGACGGATCTGCCATGGACGGAACTGCGTGTAGGCGTAGAGGTCGGCGCTCTCGGACTGGTTGAACCCGTCCATGCGCCCGCCGTTCACCGACGCGACGTTGCAGTTGTAGCAGTGCGGGATGTCGGGCGTGCGCGACAGGACGGCCTCGGTGAGCGGCCGTCGCACCCCGGCGTCCATCCCGCTCGTGACGCCGTTCGCACCGGGGAACCGGCCGAACAGGTGGTCGAAGCTGCGGTTCTCGAGGATCACGAAGACGACGCGCTTGATCGGCCACCGCGTGTCGTGCTCCGTCACGTCGACCGCCTCGGGGAGCGGCGCGCTCACGAGATCGGGCGGAGCGAAGATCGACTGACCGGTCCCGGGATCGCGGAACGCACGTCCGGTCGGCGGCGTCCATCCGAGCGGCGCTCCGTTCGTCGATCCGCCGTCGGTGGGCGACGGGTCGCCGCCGTCGTCGCGCGAAGCGGTGTCGGTGCACGCGACCGCGACCGTCAGGAACGCCAGCAGGAGCGCGCACGCGAGGAGGAGCCGTGACCTGAGGCGCATGCGGACGGCCCTACCCTTCCGATGCCGCCCGTGCGATCGCGTCGGCCAGCCCTTCGTCGAGCGACGGCATCGGCGGCACGCCGAGCTGCCCGACCAGCACGGTCGTGAGGGCGCTCTGGACCGGGCGCGGCGCCGGCAGGTCGAGCGTCGCGGCACGCTGCGGCTCGACCGGCGGATCGAACCCGGCGAGCGCCCGGCATCGCTCGAGCGCCGCGAACCACGACGCAGGCTCGGGCCCCGCGAGGTGGTAGGTGCCCCACCGCCCCGCGAGCACGAGTGGCAGCAGCCGCTCCGCCAGGTGCCGGACGTTCGTCGGCGAGCCCACGCGGTCCTGGAGCCCTGCGGCGGGCTCGCCGGCCCTCAGCTTCGCGAGCTGGCGGCTGAGATGATCGGAACCGCCGCCGTAGACGTAGCCGGTCCGCACGATGACGTGCTCCCGCAGCGCCGCGCGCACGAGCCGTTCGCCGAGCAGCTTCGCGCGCCCGTAGGTGCTGATCGGCCGGGGCTCGTCGGCCTCGTCGTACGCCGTGTCCTTCTCCCCGTCGAACACGTAGTCGGTCGAGACGTGCAGCAGCACGGCGCCGACCGCCCCGGCGGCGATCGCGAGGGACTGGGGCCCCAGCGCGTTGTCGCGGAACGCGCGCTCGGTGTCGGTCTCGTTCCCGTCGACGTCGGTGTACGCCGCGAGGTTCAGCACGACGTCGGGCTCCACGGCGCCGACCGTCGCGAGCACGGCGTGATGGTCACCGATGTCGAGCTGGTCGCGCGTGAACGCGTGGACGTCGTGATGCGTCGGCACGCAGGCGAGCCACGCACGCGCCAGATCGCCCGCGGCGCCGGTCACGAGCACCCTCACGCGGTGACCTCGCGCGGCGCCGTGACGACGTCGACCTCGTGGGCCCGGCGGAGCCAGTCGACGTGCTCGCGGTACCACGCCACGGTGCGGCCGAGTCCCTCGTCGAACGACGTCTCGCGTCGCCAGCCGAGCGACCGCAATCGGTCCGCGCGCACGCCGTATCGGAAGTCGTGACCGGGTCGATCGGCGACCGACGTGATGAGCGAGCGGTCGGCGCCCGCGAGGTCGCAGATCCGTTCGGCAAGCTCGCGGTTCTCGAGCTCGTACCCGTCGCCGATGTTGTAGAGGACGCCGCGCTCGCCGTGGCGCAGGATCGTGATCGCCGCACGCGCCCAATCCTCGACGTACAGGAACTCTCGGCGTTGGCGGCCGTCGCCGTACACCGGCACGGGACGTCGTTCGAGCGCGTTCACGGCGTACGTCGGGATCACGCGCTCGATCTGACGCGGTCCGAAGGCGTTCGTTCCGCGGGCGACCGTCACGTCGACGCCGTACGTCGTCACGTACGCCTGACAGGCGAGGTCCGCGGCCGCCTTGCTCGCGGCGTACGGGCTCCGCGGGCGCATCGGCGCGTCTTCGTCGAACAACCCGCCGGCCTCGGCGCCGGGTCCGTACACCTCGTCGGTCGAGATCATGAGCAGCCGGACGCCGGCTCGCCGCACCGCTTCGAGGACCGCCTGGGTCCCGATCACGTTGCTCTCGAAGAACGGCCTCGGGTCGTCGATCGAGCGGTCGACGTGCGATTCCGCGGCCGCGTGGATCACGGCGTCGACGCCGTCCAGCGCACCGTCGATCACGCCCGGTTCCGCCACGTCGCCCCACACGAACCGGAACCGCTCGTCCGCCTCGTGATCGACGAGGTTCATGCGGCTCCCGCCCATCGAGAGGCGGTCGACGACCGTCACGCGGGTCGAGGGGTCGGCGAGCAGCAGGTCGACGAGGTGGCTGCCGATGAACCCGGCGCCGCCGGTGACGAGGACGTGACGGAAGCTTCGCATGGGTGATGAGCTGCGGAAACGCGCGCCGGCCGGTCGGAGTCTACCCGCCCGACGCCCGCTCGTGAGCCGCGCGCAACGCGGCGACGGTGAGCCGCGCGCACCGCTCCCACGTGAACGTCGCGACCCGCGTGGTGCCGGCGGCGCGCAGGACGTTCCGCAGGTCGGCGTCGCCGAGGAGCTCGTCGAGGCCGGCCGCGATCGCCGTCGCGTCCCCCGGATCGACGAGCACGGCGGCGTCGCCCGCGACCTCCGGCAACGACGAGACGTCGGAGGTGAGGACGGGCACGTTCGCGGCGAACGCCTCGAGCACGGGGAACCCGAAGCCCTCGTAGCGGGACGGGTACGCGAGGACCTCCGCGCCCGACAGCAGCGCCCGCCGTTCCTCGTCGGCGACGTAGCCGGTGCGGACGACGCGGGCGCGGCGTTCCGGCGGCAGCGCCCCGATCGCGCGCTCGACCTCGCCGGCGTAGCCGGGCGCCCATCGCACCTCGCCGCCGGCGATCACGAGCCACGCGTCCACGTCTGCCAGCTGCCCGAACGCCCGCACGAGCGGCTCGAGGTTCTTCCGCGGCTCGAGCCCTCCCAGGAACAACACGTAGCGCTCGCCGATGCCGTGCCGCCGACGGACGGCGGCGATCTCGTCGGGCTTCGCCGGATGGAACGCTTCGGCGTCGGTCCCGTGCGGGACCACGGCGATGCGACCGGGATCGACCTCGTGGAACCGGAGGAGGTCGTCTCGGGTGGCCGCCGACGGCACGATGACGCCCGCCGCGCGGCCGAGCCAGTGGTCGAACATGCCCCGCCACCGCACGTTGTGGTGCGGGGCCGTCTCGGGATGATGGTCGAACGCGAGGTCGTGGACGACGAGCACCACGCCACGGCTCCGCGTGGGCGGCGGGAGGAAGTTCGTCGCCACCGCGACGTCGAACCGTCCGGCGAGCCATTCGAGCCGCGGCACGTTCGCGCGAACGCTGACGGGCGCGAACGCGCGCGTCGGGATCCGGGTCGCGCGTTCCGACAGGTTCGGCGCCCAGCCGCGGAACCACCGCCGGTTCGAGAGCGTCCCGCGCACGTCGAGGTACCAGGCCACGTAGCGGGAGGTCGGATCGGCGGCCGGAACGTGCCGGAGCACCGCCGCCGTGTACAACCCGATGCCGGTGCGATGCGGATCGAGCGCCGGACGCGCGTCGATCACCACCCGCACGACGCCACGTCCCCCCCGCGGGATCCCACGCGCGAAGGCTAGTCCACCTCGACGCGGCTCTGGTCACCCACCACGAGCCGATGCGTCCCGCGCTGCCCCGAGTGCCGGACGTCGACGTTGCGGCCGAGGATCGACGCCGCGAGGCCGTCGACGTCGACGACACGGCATCCTTCCATCACGATCGCGTCGCGGATCGAGCTCCGGACGAGCTCGCAGCCCGGCTCGACGGACACGTCGGGACCGATCGTGCAGCCGTCCACGATCGTGCCCGCGCCGATCACCACCGGTCCGCGGATCGTGCTCTCGGTGACCTTCGCGCCCTCGGCGATCGCGACGACGCCCTCGATGGTCGTCCGGTCGTCGACGTCACCGGCGACGTCGGTCTCCTTCGTCGCGAGGAGCACCCGGTTCGCCTCGAGCAGGTCCTCGGGGCGGCCCGTGTCCTTCCACCACCCCGTCACCATCTCGGCGCGGACCGCGCGTCCGTGATCGATCAGCCACTGGATCGCCTCGGTGATCTCGTACTCGCCCCGCCACGACGGGCGGAGCGTCGCACACGCTTCGAGGATCGAGTCGTCGAAGAGGTACACGCCGACGAGCGCGACGTCGCTCACGAACTCCTTCGGCTTCTCCACGAGGCGCACGATGCGTTCACCGTCGAGGACCGCCACGCCGAAGTGCTCGGGCTCGGGGACGCGCGTGAGCAGGATCTGCGCGTCCGGACGCGTGCGCTCGAACTCACGCACGAACCGCGTCACGCCTTCGACGAGGACGTTGTCGCCGAGGTACAACAGGAACGGCTCCCCGCGCACGAACCCCGCCGCCGTCGACACCGCATGGGCGATCCCGAGCGGCGCCGACTGCTCGACGTACGTGACGCTGATCCCCCAGCGGGAACCGTCGCCGACGGCCGTCCGGACCTCGTCGGCGGTGGCACCGGTGCCGATGACGACCCCGACCTCGGTGATCCCTGCTGCGGCGATCGCGTCGATCGCGTGGAACAGGATCGGCTCGCCGGCGATCGGGATCAGCTGCTTCGCCTGGGTGTGCGTGATCGGCCGCAGCCGGGAGCCGGCGCCTCCGGAGAGCACCAGCGCGCGCATGGCGCGGAGTCTACGCCGAGGGGCACTGCACGGT
The DNA here is from genome assembly GCA_035463115.1 of Actinomycetota bacterium. Lineage (GTDB taxonomy): Bacteria > Actinomycetota > UBA4738 > UBA4738 > HRBIN12 > BPGL01. The sequence goes on from DATHTO010000029.1 coordinate 23,922, forward strand.
CGGCGCGTCGCCGCCCGTGGGAGCGGGCTCGTAGCCGCTCGTGACGATCACGGCCACGTCGTGCCCCTCGAGCGACGCTGCCTCGAACAGCGGCAGCTGCGGGAAGTACGTCTGCACGACGCTCGCCTCGGCATCGTGGCCGGGCGCGTACGCGATCGCGCTCGCGGCACGGTTCCGCAGGCCGATCGACGTGGGCGAGACGACGGCCGGATCGACCGCGAAGCCGCCCTGGAGGAGCACGTCGAGGATGTCCGCGGCGGCGTTCGGGTTCCCCGCGTCGACGGCGGCGATCTCGATGTTCGCCTCCGACGGCGGGGTGCTGAGGAGCTCTTCCCCGACACCGGTGATCTGCTTGCCCTCGCGGATCGCGTCGAAGATCTGGCGTGCCGACGGATCCATCCGCACGATCGACAGGCCGTTCTCGGATCCGCCGGTTCCGGGGATCGACCGGAACTCGGCGGCTCCCGTCGTCAGGCCCTGTAGCTCGCTGACGAGGTGGATCAGATCGCCGAGCTCGAACCGGTCGTCCCTCGTCATGTTGGCGAGGATCGGCTCCAGCAGCAGCGGCGCCTGCGCCAGCTTCTGTGGCTGCAGCATCTGATTGATGACCGCCCGGAGGAACTGTTGCTGTCGGCCGATGCGGGCGAAGTCCGGGATCGTGTCGCAGGGCAGGTGACGCGTCCGGACGTACGCCAGCGCCTGCGTGCCGTCGAGGCGCTGGCACCCGGGCGCGATGTCGAGTCCGGTGAGTTCGTCCTGGAGGCGACCGGTCTCCGGATCGGCGTTGTAGGCGGGGATGCACATCTCGACGCCGCCGAGCGTGTCGACGATGCCCTGGAACCCCGCGAGGTCGACGTACAGGACGTGATCGACGCGCAGACCCGTCACGTTCGCGACGGTCTGGGCCATCAGACGGGCGCCGCCTCCTCCGATGCCTCCCTCGAACGCGGCGTTGATCTTGTCGTAGCCGTGCTCCGGGATCTCGACCCAGAGATCGCGAGGGAACGACAGGATGATCGTCTTCTCGAGATCCGGATCGACGTGCACGAGCATGATCGTGTCGGCCCGGTTCTCTCCGCCGATCTGCTCATCGGTGCCGAAGTCCTCGAGCTCCTGGGGACTGAGCCCCGTCCGGGAATCGGACCCGAGGATGAGGTAGTTGCACGGCTCTTCGGCGCAACGGGTCGTGTCGGGTGGTGGTGCGGGATCGTCCCCCGGTGACGCCGTCGGAACGGCCGGCCCTTCGAGGAGGTCGGGGTCCTGCCCGACGCCACGCACGTCGATGTAGCGGGCGAAGGAGAACCCGGCCGCCACGCCCACGGCCAGCGCGAGCGAGGCGCTCACCGCGACGAGGACGCGGAGCGAACGGCCGTGCGGACGACGGACGGGCGCGGACACGATGGTCGAAGCGTACCGGCGCGGCACCGCGCGGGCCTCGATCGGCACATGGTGTTGTCGTGACGGACGTGTGGCGGCGAGCTCGCCGTCGGCGCGGAGCGTCGCAGACGTTGTGGGATGATGCGCCCTCGAACGGCCGACGAAACCGGGAGGAAGCCTGGCCATGCTGTCCGACCCCGTCGACGTCGTGCTCGTGGGCGTCGCCGCCGACGCCGAGCGCGCGCTCGACCGCGATGGCGGGTTCCGCGTGCGATCGGTGGACGAGCTCTCGGCGATCGAGGGGTCCGCCGACGCCGTCGTGTTGCCCCTCGACGGCAGCGCGCCGCTCGAGGTCATCCGGGCGATCCGCGCGGGGACGCCCGACGCCGCGGTCGTGGTGGTGACCGAGCCCGGCCACGAGGCCGACGGCACGATCGCCCTGCACGCCGGCGCGGAGGAACAGCTCGTCGGCGACGCCACGTTGCCGTCGCTGCTCCCGCGCGCGATCCGGTACGCCGTCGAGATCCGTCGCCTCCGACGGGAGCTCTCGACGACCGACGCCGTCACGGGGCTGCCTAACCTGCGCGGGTTCGTTCCGATCGCCGAACACCACCTCCGCATGGCGGATCGGACGCAGCAACCCGTCATCTTCGTGTTCGTCCGGTTCGACGACGCCGACATCGCGCCGGACGCCGAGGAGCTCGCCATCGACGTCTCCGGCGTCGTTCTCGACGCGGTGCGAGCCTCGGACGTGCCCGCCCGGATCTCGCCGGACACGTTCTGCGTCCTGCTCGCGGGAGCGTCCGACGGCGGAGAGAGCCTGGTCCTGTCCCGGCTCGTCGAGGCGATCGCGGTCCACGACGCGCGCAGGGACCGACCTCGTGCACTCGCGTTGTCGGTGGGGACGGCCCGCTACGAACCAGGGAGCGGCACGCCCCTGTCGCACATCATCGAGGCAGCCGAGCGCTGGATGACGCGCCGCGACACAGCTGCGACGTGATGGGGCTCGAGGTCATCCGGTTGGCACCCTGGTGCGAAGACGTTGCAGCGGACGTCCGCAGGGGCGACGACCGACGCGACGATGCCGACCGCGTTGCTGGAGATCCGTGCGGTGGAGATCCTGTCCGGCGCTGACGCGCAGGATCAGGACCTCGTCGCACGGCTGCGAGCCAGCGACGAGGAAGCGTTCCGGACGCTGTTCGACCGGTACGCACCGACGGCGAAGGCGCTCGCCCAACGGATCGTCCGGCAGACCCATCTCGCAGAGGAGATCGTGCAGGAGGTGTTCCTCGCCTTGTGGCGGAGCCCCGACGGATACGACGGGACCCGCGGTTCGGTGCGCTCGTGGCTCATGGGCAGGGTGCACCACCGCGCCGTCGACGCCGTCCGCCGCGAGGAGGCGCACCGGCGTCGCGCGGACAGCCTCGCCGCCGAGACGCGAGACGAGCCCGCAGCCGATCACGCCGACGCCGTCGTCGACGCGCTCGGAGCGCCTGCGGAGCGACGTGTCGTCCGTGCCGCCCTCGACGAGCTCCCGGTCGAACAGCGCGAGGTGCTCGAGCTGATGTACTTCGACGGTCTGACGCAGACCCAGGTCGCGAAGACGACGGGACTCCCGCTCGGCACCGTGAAGTCACGCACGTTGCTCGGCATGCGACGGATGCGCGTCTCGCTCGGAGGGTGGGAACGATGATGCCTGACCACGAGCGGATCGAGGAGCTCCTCGCGGGCCAGGCGCTCGACGGCCTCGACGCCGGCGACGAGCGGGAGCTCCGCGCCGCGCGCGAGGCGCACGGTGAGTGCGGCGAGTGCGCGCGGTTGGAGCGGGAGCTCCGTGAGGTCGCCGGCCTGCTCGCGTTCTCGCTCACCCCCGCGCCCGTCGATCGGGCGATCGCGGACCGCATCACGCGCGGCGGCGATGCTGCGAGCGCGCTCCCGGACGCGCCCGTGAGCGGCGACGAGCTGGCCGCTCGCCGGGCGCGGACCACGCGCGGGTCGGGGCGCGGCGCGCGTCGCTCGGCGGGCGACGGACGCCGCTCGCAGGTCTGGACGGCGATCGTGGGTGTCGCGGCGGTCGCCGCCGCGGCGATCGTGCTCACGACGACGGTCGGTCGCCCGCCCGTCCAGGTGACGAGCGCCGACGTCGCGGGGCGCGTCGTGCGGTTCGACGGCGGCGTCGACGGGTCCCTCACGATGGCGTACACGCCGGGCGAGCGCGGTGCCGTGTTCTGGGGACATGGGCTCCCCGACCCGGGCGAGGGTCGCACCTACGAGATCTGGATGATCGACGACGGCACGCCCGTGCCGGGCGGCTGCACGACCCCCGTCGACGGCAGGATCGCGCTCTTCGTCCCCGCCGAGATCGGCACGACCGAGCTGATGGCGGTCACGGTCGAACCGACCGAGTGTCCGTCGGAACCGACGACGGACCCGGTGTTGACGGCAGAGCTCGAGCCGCTCTGACCGATGACGTGACGGACCGTGCCGGTTCGAGCCCCGCGAAGGTGCGGGAGCCGGCGTCCGCCGCCTGACACCGGCTCCCGCGGTGGCCCCCCGGCGGCTAGAAGCCCACCCAGGGGACGGGGGAGACGGGCTGGAGCGTGTCGTCCTCGATGAAGTCGAGGCGATCCGCCTCGACGTCGACGACGCCGTCGATCGACCGCGCACGGTCGACGAGGCGCTCGTGGTCGGAACGCAAGCCGACGGTCCCCTCCATCCGCACGACGCCCGCGACGACGGCCACGTCGACGGCGCTCGCGTCCGCATGCGCGCGGCGGACCAGATCGACCACGTCCTCTCGGATCGCGTCGTCACCCCGGAGGAACACCGCGAGCAGGTCGACGCGTGAGACGACGCCGAGCACGTGCCCTCGATCGTCGACGACCGGGAGGTGCTTGAGGTTGCGGCGGCGCATCTCGTGGGCGGCCTCGGCGGTCGTCGCCGTCGGCGCGATCACGACCGCGGGCGAGGTCATCAGATCGCGCGCCGTCCGAGCGGCGGCCTTCCGCCGCTCGGCGCGACGGTGCGGTCCCTCGAGCAGGTGCCACTCGAACAGGTCGGGATCGCCCTTGCGCAACAGATCCGCCTCGGAGACGATCCCGGCGATCGCCCCGTCGTCGCCGACGATGGGCAGCGCGCTCACGCGGTAGTCGTGCATCAGCCGGACGAGATCCGTGTAGCCGGCGTCGATCGGCGCGACCACGACGAGCTTGGTCATCACGTCCCGCACCGTCCGTGGCATCGTGGCCACCTCCCCGTGAGGCGCTCCGCCTCCGAGTCCACGCTACGCAGGCGCTCGGGCGGGAGGACCGGCCGGGTGGCCCCTCCTCGACGGGTCGCCCGGCCGTGCGGACCGCCGCATGCCGACCCGACGGCGGTACGCTTCGATCCGATGACGGGCGCCGGACCCAGCGCCGAGGACCGCAGCCGCGCGCTGCTCGAGGCCGGGCTCACCCTCGCGTCGGAGCTCGACCTCGATCAGGTCCTCCGCCGCATCGTCGAGCTGGCGATGGAGATCACGAACGCCCGCTACGGCGCCCTCGGCGTGCTGGGCGACGACCGCAGGATCGAGACGTTCCTCACGGTCGGCGTCGACGACGAGACGCGCGCGAGGATCGGAGACCCGCCGACGGGCCACGGGATCCTCGGGCTGCTGATCGACGAGGCGCGGCCGATCCGCCTCCACGACATCCAGCGGGACCCCCGGTCGTACGGGTTCCCGGCGAACCATCCGCCGATGCACACGTTCCTCGGTGCGCCGGTGCGCGCGCTCGGCCGCGTGTTCGGCAACATCTACCTCACGCAGAAGCAGGGCGCGGACGACTTCAGCGAGGACGACGAAGAAGCGGTCGTCGTGCTCGCGGCCCAGGCGGGCGTCGCGATCGAGAACGCCCGGCTCTACGCCGAGATGCAGCACGCGCAGCGCGAGCTCCGCCGTCTCGAGGTGCTGGAGGACCGCGAGCGGATCGCGAAGGAGCTCCACGACGGCGTGATCCAGTCCCTGTTCGCCGTCGGGATGGGACTGCAGGGCACCGCCGCGATGGCGAAGGATCCCGAACTGTCACGACGGATCGAGCACGCGGTCGAGGAGGTCGACCGGGCGATCCGCGACCTCCGGAACTACATCTTCGGCCTCCGACCCGGCATCCTCGCCGACCGCGAGCTCGACAAGGCGTTGCGCGAGCTGGCTGCGCAGTTCGAGGCGCGCACGTCGGTCGTGACCGTCGTGAACGTCGACGTCACGGTGGCCGCGGAACTCGCCTCGGTGGCCAGCGACGTGGTGCAACTGACGCGCGAGGCGCTCTCGAACGTCGGCAAGCACGCACGGGCCAGCACCTGCAGCGTGACGCTCAGCAGGCGCGACGGCGTCGCTGAGCTCGTGATCGACGACGACGGGGCCGGATTCACGGCCGACGAAGCCCATCCCGGCATGGGGCTCGCCAACCTCCGCGATCGCACCGAGGGCATGGGAGGGGCGCTGTCCCTCGAAAGCGTGGCCGGCGAGGGCACCACCGTGCGGGTCATGCTCCCGCTCCTCTGACGATCCGCGAGCGCGTCGGTTCCCCGCGGTCGGCGTGGTTGAGGCGGGTCGGGTCGGGTGAACGGTGTCGCGAACCTCGAGCGGATCCCTCGCCACACGCAACCATGCCCCGGGGAGCCGGGCTCATGCCCGGCTCCCTCGTCGTCCTGCCCCGAGCGATGTCGCTGCCGCTACTGCACGACCAAGGCCGTCACCATCCCGAACATGCCGGCCGGCCCCTCGGCGTGGGACAGGATGTGGCAGTGGAACGCCCAGGCTCCGGGGGCGTCGGCCTTCACGAGGATGTCGAACCGTTGACCTGGCGCGACCACGAGCGTGTCGGCCATGTACCGGTCGCCGGGATCGAACGGGAACCCGTCCTGTCCGACGACCATGAAGTGGAAGCCGTGCAGGTGCATCGGGTGCAGCTGCTCACCGTCGTTCGACATGTGGATCAGCGCCCAATCGCCCTCCTGGACGGCGATCGGCTCGGTCGCCGGGAACGACTTGCCGTTCAGGTTGAAGCCCAGCAGGCCGTCGCCGAGGAACATCGTGTACTCGACCGCGGGATCGACGCCGTACACGGCCTCCCAGCTGCCGTTCCGAGGCTCGACGATCAGCGCGCCGTACAAGCCCTTGCCGACCTGCTCGGCCGAGTTGAAGTGCGAGTGGTAGACGTAGATCCCCGGCGGATCGACGATCCGGTACTCGTACGTCCAGTACTCGCCCGGCATCACCGCGGGTTGGGTGATGTACGGCACGCCGTCCTCGGAGTTCGGCAGCGTCACGCCGTGGAAGTGCAGCGCGAACGGCTCGCTCAGCTGGTTCTGGACGACGAAGCGGACGTGGTCGCCTTCGCGCACGCGGATCTCGGGGCCCGGGACCGTGCCGTTGAACGCCATCGCCGACTTGAACTCGCCCTTCGCGACCTCCCATTCGATCTCGGACACGGTGAGCTCGAACACCTTGACGCCGTCGACGATCTCGGGCTCGAGGATCTGACCGCCCTTCGTGTCGGTCTCCTTGCCGGCGAGGAAGTCCTGGACGCCCTGGCTGTGGCCCTCGGCCATCTCTTCGGCGGTCATGTTCGCGTGGTCGGTGGCAGCGCCGTCGGTCGCGGTGTCGCCGCCCGCGCCGCCCGCCGTCACCGTCGCGGTCATGCCGAGCTGATCGTGCCCCGGCACCGTGCACAGCGCGTCGTACGTGCCGGCCTCGAGCGCCGGAACCGCGAGATCCTCCATGCCGCCCGCCTCGAGCATCGCCGTCTCGTAGGTCTGGTCGCCGACCGTCACGCCGAACGTGTGGGGCGACGGACCTTCGTTCATCACGTGGAACGTCAGCGGCGAGCCTCCCGCGACCTGGATGTCGCCGGGCTCGATCGCGAAGTCCGTGAGCGTGATCTCGACCGTCGTGGCGCCTCCGCCACCGCCCGCTCCGGTCCCCTCGCCCGCCGCGGTCTCGCCGCCGTCGCCACCGCATGCCGCCGCGACGAGCGCGAGCGACATCGCCAGCGGCACCACCCCTCGCCGTACCCCCGCCCACCGGAACCTGCGCATCCGCGCTGCCTCCTCGTCTCGTTCACCCTCGCGCGACGCATGTCGGACGCGAGGCACGGCCGAACCCGTCGCCGACCACTGGACGAGGAGTCTCGGCGGCCGAGGCGGCGCGTCGGCGGGCCGAAGGGCCCCGGGCGGGCAGGACGTTCGGCGGTTCGCTCGGGCGGTCGCTCCTTCACACTGGTCCGCATGTTCGCCCGCTACTTCGTCGAGCTGCCTCTCGACGCCGACCACGTCGTCTCGATCCTCACGAGGGATCCGCACACGTGGATGCCAGGCCTCGCCGAAGCGGCGAACCGACGCGGGGACGATCTGCTCGCCGAGGTGGGCTTCGGCGAGCAACCGCGGATCTCTCGGACGGTGGCGATCGAGCTGGCCCCGGTCCAGCAGATGCCCTCGAAGGCCGTGGTGCCGATCCGGTGGAAGGCGGCAGGCGCCGCCGGGCTGTTCCCGGAGCTCGACGCCGACATCGAGGTCGCTCCGCTCGGCGTGCGGACCCAGCTGGCGTTGAGCGCGAGGTACGTTCCGCCCCTCGGCGTGCTCGGCCGCGCCGTCGACCGCGCCCTGCTCGCTCGCGTCGCGGAGGCGACGATCAAGGACTTCCTCGATCGGGTCGCGGACGCGATCGTCGCGCTCGATCGGGCCGAGGCGATCTCGTCGCCGCCGGCCGGCTGACCGGCGTTCCGCCAGGTTGCGCGGGGGTAGGATGCCGCCCGTGACGAAGACCCCGCCGCTCCGCATCATGCTGGTCGACGACCACGAGATCGTCCGTGACGGCATCCGCGCGATGCTCCAGGCCGAGGACGACATCGTCGTCACGGCCGAAGCCGGAACGGTCCGTGAGGCGGTCGACGAGGCGGATCGCACGCGGCCCGACGTGATCGTCATGGACGTCCGGCTCTCCGACGGCAGCGGCATCGAGGCGACCCGCGAGATCCGCGCGAAGCATCCGGACACGAGGGTGCTGATGCTGACCTCGTTCGCCGACGACGAGGCGCTGTTCGCGTCGATCATGGCCGGCGCGTCCGGCTACGTCCTCAAGCAGGTGAAATCGGGCGATCTGATGCGTGCGATCCGCGCCGTGGCGGCTGGCGACTCCCTGCTCGATCCCAGCGTCACGAGCGCCGTGCTCGACCGGCTGCGCAAGGGCAAGCACCTGTTGCGCGACGAGAAGCTCGCTCGACTGTCCCCGCAGGAGGAGCGGATCTTGACGCTCGTGGCCGACGGCCGCACGAACAGGGAGATCGGCGACGAGCTGCACCTCGCCGAGAAGACGGTGAAGAACTACGTGTCGAGCATCCTGTCCAAGCTCGAGGTCGCGCGACGCGCCGAGGCCGCCGCGTACCTCGCCCGGCACACGACCACGCCGGGCACGGTCGAGTAGCCACTCGCTCCGCACGCGCACGGGACCTGTGGCCCGTCGAGCGCTGTCGATGTCCCGGCCCGAACGGGCCGTCCGTCCGCTGGCTCACGCGACCCCGTCGCCGAGACTCCTCCTGTCACGACAAGGAGGTGGGGTACATGAAGACCATCCCGCGCACGGAGGCCGGGATCCCCGTGATCGAGATGATCCACGAGGAGCCGGTGCGCACCCGTGGCCTGCAGCGCGTCGTCGCGGTCCTTCGGGTCCTCGTCGGCTGGACGTTCCTCTGGGCGTTCCTCGACAAAGCGCTCGCGCTCGGTTTCACGACCGGTCGCGCCGAAGACGGCACGATCGACTTCTTCTCGAACGCCGGCTGGTTCTTCGGCGGTTCTCCGACGGCGGGCGCCGTCGGCTTCGCGCTGAAAGGCCCCTTCGCGGACGACATCCAGACCCTGACCGGCTACACGATGGGGCCGGCGGGTCCGCAGGTCGCGGCCTGGCTCGACTGGGTGTACATGGCGTCGATGCTGCTGATCGGCCTCGGCCTGATCTTCGGCGTCATGACGCGGCTCGCCGCGGTCGGCGGGATCGTCTGGATGGCGATCTTCTACCTGGGCACCGCGATCTGGCCCGAGCACAACCCGGTCGTCGACGACCACGTCGTCACCGTCGCGCTGCTCGTCGGGCTGATCCTCGCGAACGCCGGCCGGTACTACGGGCTGGGCACGATCTGGCAGCGCGTCGGGTTCGTGAAGGACAAGAGGTACCTGTACTGAGGACGCGCTCCCCGGCGGAGCGTCGGAAGGGCGGGCCGGAGGGCCCGCCCTTCCTCGTCTGCGTGACCGTTGCTCGCGTCGCCTACGGCGACGCGAGCATCTGCCCCAGCACGAGCGACAACACGCCGCCCGCGTCGACGTACTCGACCTCGGCGCGACCGTCGACGCGGAGGATCGCCTCGAACGTCACCGCGGTGCCGTCGTCCTTCCGCGCCTCGACCTGGACGCGCTGGCCCGGCTCGATCCCACTCGCGATGCCGCGCACCGAGAACGTCTCCGTGCCGTCGAGACCGAGCGACGACGCCGACGCTCCGTCGGCGTACTGCAGCGGGAGCACCCCCATCCCGACGAGGTTGGACCGGTGGATCCGCTCGTAGCTCTCGGCGAGCACGAAGCGGACGCCGAGCAGGGACGGGCCCTTCGCCGCCCAGTCACGGCTCGACCCGCTGCCGTACTCCGTGCCCGCGAGCACCGCGAGCGGCGTGCCGTCGGCGCGGTAGCGCTCGGCCGCCTCGAAGATCGAGGTCACCTCGCCGCTCGCAAGGTGGGTCGTGTACGAGCCCTCGGTGCCCGGTGCGAGCTCGTTGCGCAGGCGGATGTTCGCGAACGTGCCGCGCATCATCACCTCGTGGTTCCCGCGACGAGCGCCGTAGGAGTTGAAGTCCCGCGGCTCGACGCCCCGTTCGACGAGGTACCGCCCGGCCGGTGAGTCGGCCTTGATCGAGCCGGCGGGTGAGATGTGGTCGGTGGTGATCGAGTCGCCGACCTTCACCAGCACCCGGGCGCCCTCGATGTCGCCGGCGACGGGCGGCGCCAGGTCGGTGAAGAACGGCGGCTCCTGCACGTACGTTGACGCCGGGTCCCACGCGTAGGCGGGTCCCGGGGGCGTCGGCAGCCTCCGCCACCGCTCGTCGCCTTCCCAGATCCGCGCGTACTGCTGCGCGAACTGGTCTTCGGTGATCGCGTCCCGCACCGCCTCGGCGATCTCGACCGGCGACGGCCAGACGTCGCGGAGGAAGACCGGTCCGTCGGCGCCCTCGCCGAGGGGCTCGCTGGTGAGGTCGAGGTCGATGCGGCCCGCGAGCGCGTACGCCACGACGAGCGGCGGCGACGCGAGGTAGCTCGCGCGCACCTGCGGATGGATCCGACCCTCGAAGTTCCGGTTGCCGGAGAGCACGGCCACGACGTTGAGGTCCCGCTCGTCGACCGCTGCGGCGACGTCGTCGGGCAGCGGTCCGCTGTTCCCGATGCAGGTCGTGCAGCCGTACCCGACGAGGCCGAACCCGAGCTTCTCGAGGTACGGCGTGAGGCCGGCACGGTCGAGGTAGTCGGTGACGACGCGCGAACCGGGCGCGAGCGACGTCTTCACCCACGGCTTCGTCACGAGCCCGGCGTCGACCGCCTTCTTCGCGAGGAGCCCCGCCCCGACCATCACGCTCGGGTTCGAGGTGTTCGTGCACGACGTGATCGCCGCGATCACGACGGAGCCGTCGCGCACGCCGTCGGCATCCGGCTGGCGGATCTCGCCGAAGGCCTCGGCGAACGACGCCGGCGCGGCACCGAGCGCGACGCGGTCCTGGGGCCTGCGCGGACCGGCGACCGACGGCTCGATCGACGACAGATCGAGGGCGAGCGTCTCGGAGAACGTCGGCGCGGCGTCACCGTCGCGCCGGAACAACCCCTGCTCCTTCGTGTACCGCTCGACCAGATCGACGCGATCGCCGCGCCCCGTGAAGCGGAGGTACCGGAGCACCTCGTCGTCGACCGGGAAGTACGCGGCCGTCGCGCCGTACTCCGGACACATGTTCGACAGCGTCGCGCGGTCCGCGACCGTGAGCGACGACAGGCCGTCACCGAAGAACTCGACGAACGTCCCCACGACGCCGTGCGCGCGGAGCATCTCGGTCAGCGTCAGCACGAGGTCCGTCGCGGTCGTGCCGGCGGGCAGCTCGCCCGTCACCTCGACCCCGAGGACGACCGGTTGGGGCAGGAACATCGGCTGGCCGAGCATCGCGGCCTCGGCCTCGATCCCGCCGACGCCCCAGCCGAGGACGCCGAGACCGTTGATCATCGTGGTGTGGGAGTCGGTGCCGACCAGCGTGTCCGGGAACGCCACGCCGTCGCGGGTCGACACCACCTGCCCGAGGTGCTCGAGGTTGACCTGGTGACAGATGCCTGCCCCCGGCGGCACCACGCGGACGTTGTCGAACGCCTGCTGCGCCCACCGGAGGAGGGCGTAGCGTTCGCCGTTGCGGCGATACTCGAAGTCGATGTTCGCCTCGTACGCGTCCTCGGAGCGGAACAGGTCCACCTGGACCGAGTGGTCGATCACCAGGTCGACGGGCACGAGCGGGTTCACCGACGAAGGGTCGCGGCCGGCGCGATCCACGGCGCTCCGCATCGCGGCGAGGTCGACGACCGCAGGTACGCCCGTGAAGTCCTGCATCAGCACGCGACCGGGCATGAACGCGATGTCGGCGGCCGGCGCCGGCCAGGCCGCCAGGGCCCGCACGTCGTCGTCCGACACGTCCCGCGTGCCCGCGCGACGCAAGAGGTTCTCGAGCAGGATGCGGACCGTGTGCGGGAGCGCGGCCCCGTCGAGCCCTTGCTCGGCGAGCCACGCGAGTCGGTGGATGTCGACGGCGCCGGCGGACGTCTCCAGTCGCCCCCGAGCGCCGGTGGATCCGCTGCTCATGCGCGTCCTTTCGTCGGTCGGAGCGGCTCGCGCACGAAGCATCGCGCGGGCCTGAACTCCATCCTCCCACGCGCCGACCCCAGCCCGTGAGGACGGGACGACCGACCGGCGACGGCTCCCGCGCGCGTCAGCGGACGGGCGGCCCTGGGGCGTGCTCCCGCCGGCGCAGCGATCGGCGCAGACGGTGGTTCGCGAACCCGACGGCGGTGATCGCGGCGACCCCGAGCGGTTCGATCACCGGCGCGGAGCCGTCGAGCCGACCGCTATCCGTCGCGCTCCCGATCACGCTCCAGCTGCTCCTTGTGACGCATGCGGGACGCGCGCCGCAGCTTCGCCTCGCGCTGACGGCGGATCTCCTCGGGCGACGACACCTCGATCGGCGGGACCGGTCGTGGGCGTCCATCATCGTCGATCGCGACGTACACGAAATACGCGGTGCTCGCGTGCACCGTCTCGCCCGTGCGGAGACGCTCGGCGTCGATGCGGACGCCGCATTCCAGCGAGGTGGAACCGACGTCGTTCACGCTGGCGCGGAAGGTCACGAGGTCCCCGACGTGCACCGGCTCGCGGAACACCATCTCGTCGACCGACACCGTCACGCACGGTCCGCCGCTGTGCCGGATCGCGGCGAGCGCCGCCGCCGTGTCGGCGAGCCGCATCAGGACCCCTCCGTGCACGTTGCCGAGGACGTTCGCGTCCATGACCTCCATCAGCTGGGTCAGCTCGACGTAGGACGCCGACGCGGGACGAGCCTCCGGTGCGGTCACCGGCGCATCCTACGTCGCTAGCATCGGTCCTCGATGTCTCGGCGCCGCGTCCGTCTCGTGCTCGGATCGCTGCTCGTCATGGTCGCCTGCGGCGGTGAGGGACGATCCGTGTCGCCGCCTCCGTCGGGCCCGCCGGTGACGTCACGATCCACGCCATCGATCGGCGGCTCGCCGTCAGGTTCTCCGTCCGCATCCGGGACCGAGGTGCCGCCGAGCGCGTCACCGACGCCCGACGGAGCGGTTCTCGTCGAGATCCCCGCCGCGACCGCTGCCCGCGAGGTCGACGTCGGCGCGCTGGCCGGCGAAGGGAACGACGTCACCGGCCGATGGATCGGCCGGGTGGGAGCCGGCGAGCAGCTGATCGTCGCGGTCGCCGGCGACGGCGACGCGTTCGCCCGCGACCGCTCGGTGTGGCGATGGGCGCCGGACGCCGGCCTCGGCGGCTGGGTCGGCGTTCCGCTGCTCGAGTATCCGGCGCGCCGCGGCGTCCTGAGCATCGACGCCGTCGTCACGGACGTGACCGGTGACGGCGACGACGATGCGCTCGTGTTCGCGCTGACCGGTGGCTCCGGCGGCTGCGGCATCTGGTCCGTCGTCGACCTGGCCTCGACGCGACCGGTCTACCGGCGCGACCTGTGCGACGGGACGATCGATCCGTCGACGGGGCCCGTCGGCCTCCTCGTCCAGGAGTCCGTCTACCGGCCCGGCGATCCGCACTGCTGCCCCAGCGCGCGCCGCGAGACGGTCCTCACGTACGACGACGCGGACGGTCGGTGGGACATCGTCCGCCGGGAGATGAGCAACCTCTGATCGTCAGACGAGCGTCGCGACGCTGCGGCGCCTCCCGGTCTTCTGCACGAGGATCGACGCGGGGAACTGGTCCTTCACCTGGTCGGAGTGCGTGATCACGAAGAGCTGGTGGAAGCGGCTCGCGAGCCGGCCCATCGCCGTCACCATCAGGTCCTTCCGCTCCTGATCCAGGGAGCCCAGCACCTCGTCGAGCACCATGAACCCGACGTCGGCGCCCGACACCCGGGACAGATGCGTCGAGATCGCGACCCGCAGCGCGAGGTTCGCGAGGTCGGTCTCGGAGCCGCTGAACCGCGTGATCGGGAAGTACATGTCGCCGTCGGCGATCTCGATCGCGAGCGTG